>CAZWGJ010000017.1:0-21462 GCA_964633375.1 uncultured Desulfovibrio sp. | reverse complement strand
ATCAGGCGCTATGCAGCGCTTGTGCAGCAATAGATGAGCCAGCACGCAGTACTTCAAGTCCCCAGGGCGCTGTACCCGTCCTGGGGACTCAAAATTAGTTCAAGCCCCGGCAGCCGGCATGCCATGGCTGCCTGCCAGAAGATACCTGGCATACCCCATCTGTCAGAAACCCCAAACCTCAGAACGGACAGAGAAAGGCGCAAAACAATGTGCATCCATAACGAGACGACAGAAAGCCAAACGACCGGACAGCCGCAGCTTGTCATGCGTGCCGCTGAAAAACTGACCATGCTGCGCAAGGCTGTCGAAGAGACAGGCTGTGCAGGACACGACCTGCAGGTCTTCCTGGTCCGCATCCTCTTCTGCCTTTTTGCCCAGGACACACTGATCTTCCCCAGGGACGCCTTCCTGACCTATCTGGAAACCTCCAAGGAAGACGGCTCCGATCTGGCTTTGCGGCTTGCCAGGCTGTTTGAAGTTCTCAACATGCCGACTGAGGAAAGGGATGGCGCCGCTCTCCCAGCAGAGCTTTTGCAGTTCCCCTACGTTGACGACCATCTTTTTGCCGACCAGCTCCCCATGGCAGGCTTTGATGCCAGCATGCGCCAGCAGCTGATAGACGCCTGCAGCTTTGACTGGCGGCACATCTCTCCTGCTGTCTTCGGCGCCGCGTTCCAAGGAGTCATGGACGACAAGCTGCGCCACAGCATGGGCACCCACTACACCTCTGAGGAAAACATCTTCAAAGTCATCAATCCCCTCTTCATGGACAATCTCCGTGCTGAATTTGACAAGGCCAAGACGTCAGCTACAAGGCTTGAGGTGCTTCATGCCAGGATAGCCTCCCTCAAGTTCCTGGACCCTGCCTGCGGCTGCGGCAGCTTCCTCATCCTGGCCTACAGGGAGCTGCGCAGGCTTGAGTACTCCATCCTGCAGGCGAAAAGGGACAGCAGTGCACTGGCTCTTGATCCGGCATTGCTTCTCAAGGTCAGCGTCGATCAATTCTCCGGCATAGAGATTGAAGAGTTCCCCTGCCAGATAGCCAGGACGGGCATGTGGTTCATTGAGCACCTGATGAATATGAAGCTTATGGACATGGAGGAACGCTTCGGCAGAAGCTACGTCAAAGCCCCGGCAAGGAAGGCGGCGCACATAAAGCAGGGCAATGCCCTGACCATGGACTGGAACGACGTCACACCCGCCTCCGAGCTCTCCTACATCCTTGGCAATCCGCCCTTCCTTGGAGCAAGGGTCATGGACAGGCAGCAGAAGAAGGAGCTTGTCGCCCTCTTTCCAGGGGAAAGGAGGGCCGGAAACCTGGACTACGTCTCCGGCTGGTACAAGAAGGCCTGCAGCATGATGCAGACCAACAAGGACATCCGGACAGCCTTTGTCTCGACCAACTCCATATCCCAGGGAGAGCAGGCTGCCCTGCTCTGGGAGCCTCTCTTTGCGGAAGGGATCCACATCAACTTTGCATACAGAACCTTCAAATGGAGCAATGAAGCCAGGGGCAAAGCCAAGGTCTACTGCGTCATCATCGGCTTCAGCTTCGTTACACAGAAGACAAGCGCTATCTACGATGGTGATGTCAAAATCCCTGCCGCAAATATCAACGGCTATCTTTTCGACGGTCCCAATATCTTTGTAGCCAGCCGCAGCAAACCCCTCTGCGACATCCCTGTCATGGGAATCGGCAACAAGCCAATCGACAACGGAGAGTATCTCTTTCTTGAAGAGGAGAAGGAAGCCTTCCTGCAAAAGGAACCAAAAGCCGAGGAGTACTTCTATCGCTGGATGGGCGCTGAAGAATTTCTAAATGGCAAAAAACGCTGGTGCCTGTACCTTGGCAGATGCAGCCATGCAAAACTCAGGAGCATGCCTGAATGCATGAAAAGGGTAGAAGCTGTCAGGCAATACAGATTGTCCAGCAAAAGCCTTCACACACAAAAGCTTGCAGGCACGCCAACGAAATTCCATGTGGAAAACATCCCAAACACGACATATATCGTTATACCTGAAGTTTCTTCAGAACGCAGAAGCTATATCCCCATCGGCTTTCTGACGCCTGATATTCTATGCAGCAATCTATTGCGGCTAATCCCAGGCGGTACGCTGTACCACTTTGGTGTTCTCACATCGGCAGTCCACAATGCCTGGATGCGGGCGGTGGCCGGACGTCTGGAAATGCGGTACCGCTACTCAAAAGATATCGTCTACAACACCTTTCCCTGGCCTGAGGACGTCACCACTGCACAGCGCAGGAAGACAGCAAAACTTGCCCAGGGCGTTCTGGATGCAAGAGCCCTGTACCCTGGCCGCACGCTTGCAGACCTCTACAACCCAGACTCCATGCCCGATGAACTGCTCAGTGCGCACAAGGTGCTGGACAAGGCAGTGCTCGCCCTCTACGGCTTCAAGAAGAGCACACCAGGCGAGCCTGAAATTGTGGCTGACCTTTTCAGGCACTATGCAGAACTTGTGCAGCATCTGTGCAATGAACTCCCCGGCTGAGGCACTGCCTCCGGCTGCTCAGGGGCAGCGCCGGCATGGCTGCTCCTGCAAAAAACGCTGCCTGCCGGAACAAAAAACGCTCAATTCATCCTTGGGATACTGGCTATTGCCCGCCCTGCCGGTATAGATTGAAGTCACCTGCCTCTGCGGTGCAGGACATCACGCCATGCCCTGCCCTGCGCCATGACGTCCTCCCCCCCTCTCTCAAAGGAGGCAAGAACATGAAAAGCAAAGTGCACGCTTTTTTCCCCGCCCTGCTCGCATCTGCTGTGCTGCCTGCCCTTCTTCTGTGCTGCTTCATCCAGCCTGCCCAGGCACAGCCAAGCACCCAAGCCTATGCCAATGCGCGCTGCGGCTTCACTGTCAGCTGGCCAAGCCAGCTTGGCAGAGGCACAGAGTCTGACAACGGCGACGGCATCACCGTCCGCTCAGCCGACGGCAGCCTGGAACTTAAAGCCTGGGGCATCAATACAGACGTCATGGGCATGAGCTTTCAGGATGTGCTCAAAGATGTCTGCAGCTGGTTTGACACAGTGGAGGCAAAAGACGTGCAGGAGCAGGGCGGCACCTTTACGCTTAGGGGCAGCAAGGGGACCGACATGCTGGCTGCCAAAGGCTGCTGCAAAGACGGTGCTGCCTGCCTGCTCTTGCTGCGCTGCAGCAAAAAGGCTTCCGCCAGGTATGCTTCCCTCGTTGAGGAAGCCCTGCAAAGCTTTCATCTGACAGGCACTGCTGCCGGCATGTCCGGCCGGAATGCCTCTGCCCTTCTTCTTGTTCATGTGCAGCCTGGCGTTGACGCGGATGGCTGCCGCACCTTTTGGCTGACGGCGCAGCAGGATCTGGCTCTTGACGTCCATAAAGCCGAGCTTGACAGCAGCTGTGCCCTCAAACCCGGCAGAAAGCTGTGGAGCACCAGCCTCAGGAAAGGCACGGTCTGCGAACTTGCAGCCCCCGTTCCTGAGGGCTGCCCCGGCATCATCATTCTGGCAGGGGGAAAGTCCTGGATTCCTGCCTTCAGCGGCGAGGACGGCTCCCTCGTTCTGGCAGACGGCTTTGCCAAAAACAAAAGCGGCAGCGCAAAGGGTCCCATTGCTGCCAAAGTCCACATTCCGAACACCGGCAAGTAAGCTGGCCCTCAGCCCGAAAGCCCTCATAAAGGAGTTCTTTCTTGAAAACGAAAGCCCTTCCCCTCATCGCAGCACTCATGCTGGCAGCATCACTGTTTTCTCCTTGGAGCACAGCACAGGCCGCACCAGCTGCACCAAGACAGCACATGCCCGTCCTTGAGCGGCTCATGCTCATCAATGCCGCAGCAGTCTACTGGCATGCCGACCCAAAGCCGCAGGCAGGCTCAAAGCTTGATCTGGAAAGCCTGCCCGCCGCTGAAAACGTCTTCACCGACTCTGCCAACAAGCTTTTTAGCTGTGACAAAGGAGTCTGGAAGCAGAAGGGGCTCATCATGCACATGGGCTTCAACGCCGACGGCACAGAGTTCATCAAGGAAAAAGGAAGCTTCCGCATAGCCGTGCGCAGGCAGGATGACGGCAGCTACATCCTTGAAGAACTCGACTATTCCGACATGCCGGCAAAGAAGTAGAGGTGCTGCCATGAAAAAACTGCTTTCCCTTCTCTGCCTGATTGTTCTGGCTGCTGCACCCGGCATCACCCCCTGCGCAGGCGAAGCGCAGGCTGCGCCGTCTTCAGCCGCCCTCTCCCTGCAAGACCGGCTGCTTATGGAAAACACTATGCTGACCCTCTGGGATCTGCACATAGGCAGGCGGAGCACCACGGAAGAGTTTGTGTGCTGGGATTCCCTGCTCTACCTTCTGCGGACAGAAGAAGACAAAGTGGAATACCGCTCAGACAAAGGCACCGCAGCGCACTTCAAGAACATCCCCAAAGAGTACGAGATCTTTTTCCCGCTAAAGGATGTGGACAGGGTTTCCTGGACTATTTTCGGATGCCGGCTGAATGCCAAGGCTGTCAAATCCTCCGGCCTCATCTATGCCGGCCCCCAGGGCTATTACCTCAAGCCCTCTGCCTTCTTCCCGCACGGACCGTTCGATGAGAACGCCGATCTTCCAGGCCGTGCAGAAATCCAGAGCATCACGCGCGGATCGAACTCCTCCGTCATCATCACAGGCAGGCTGCGGAAATTTGAAACGCTGGACAACGGCGAAGCAAAGCTTTTTGCAAGGGCTCTGTTCATGGCATGCTTCAGACAGTCAGATGCCGGCTGGAAGCTGGGATCCTTCTGCATCGCCGATGAAGAAGCAGCCAAGTAGCACGCCCCCGCTCTCATGAAGGAACTTAAGAAAATGGCCATGAAAAACTTTCTTCTGCCCCTTGCCTGCGCACTCATCTTTGGCTCAGCCCAAAGCGCCCTGGCTGACTCCTTCCTTGTCCTGCACGAAACACCGCTCCGGCAGTCGCCCTCGGACAAGGGCAAGGTTCTGGACAAGGCTGCCCCGGGCTGGCTTCTTCACGGCGAAGCGGCACAAGGGGACAGCGGTGCAGGCTGGTGCAGCCTGCATGAGCTGCAGCGCAAGGCAGAAGACGGCTTCATCTACACGCACCTGGCCTACCCAAAGGCTCAAGGCAGCGTCTTCATCAAGGCTTCCGAGGTCATGCAGGTCCCTGAACAGGGAGAGGTCGTCAATCCGGCAGAAGACCGTTACACGCCGTCCTGCGACGTCGAGGGCATTGTCTTCAGGTCCAAGGACGGCAAGCCGCTGGCCTTTGGCAAAAACTGGATCCAAGAGGCCAAGGACTTTCAGTTTGCCGGGGTCTTTGCAGGCAGGGAGATCCCGGGCCTGCTGGGCTCAGCCCCCTGCACCTTCCATTTTGAAAAGGCAGTCAGGGACAAGGGCAATCCCTGGCAGTACCATGTCGAGGCGGCAGCATCCGGCCTAAGCTCCTCTGAAAAGCTTTCAGGCACACTGACGCTCAAAAAGGCAGCCCTGATCAGCGGAAAATACGGCACGCCCTGCATAGAGGAGACCAATACGCAGACAGCGAGCTCCCTGACAGAAGTGCACCAGGGCTTTGCCGGCGCAGAACTCGTGCTGCAGTCCTCTGACGCCAGGCTGTCCGGCATCCTCATCAGCTATTTCTACCTGCGCTTCAATCCCAAGAAAATGGCTTTTGACAAGGATGCGCTGCTCAACGACATCCCGAATCAGACCCCAAATCCCCAGTACCGCAACCTGCAGTTTGCCGGGACCTATGAAAAAGGGGATCAGAAGCTTCCCTGCCTCTTCGGCATGGGGCGCCTGCCCTGTGCTGCGCAGTAGCAGCAGCTTTTCACCGGCTCCCTCACCTGCTTTCCACCGGCCGGAGAGCCGGGCAGTGCAGCCAAAAAAGATAGATCTTGCGCAGAGACTGCTTTTCTGACATTCTAGCCGGAAAAGGAACAGACTCTATTCGCTTTGCCCACTCAAGCATGCCAGATGTCAATTCCCCCCATATGGCGTGCCGATGCATGAGCTATCTGTTTCTCTTTTCAGCTTTTTTTTTGCACAGTTTCAGGGCGGAGGCCGGCCGAGGGGACGAAGGGCAGGGCCGCAGGGCTTTCCCACGGGAATTTGGCCGGCTTATTGACAGAATCCGCTCATCTTGTGCTATTTCTTTAAGAACCCACCCGGCTGCTGGGAGACGTTCATCAAATTCTTCCCTGCTCCATGGGTGTTTTTTTGTTGCACAGACACAAGCATAACAGGCTTCTGGAGGGAACTGTAATGAAACGTGCCTTATTAGGGATTGCCGGCGCTCTTATGTCCTTAACGCTGGGCGTGTCCGCCCATGCTGCCGACACCATCAAAATCGGCGTGGCCGGTGCGCATTCCGGCGACCTGGCTTCCTACGGCGTGCCTTCTCTGAACGCTGCCAAGATTATTGCCGACAAAGTCAACAAGGCCGGCGGCATCAACGGCAAAATGATTGAGCTGGTCATCGGCGACGACCAGTGCAAGCCCGAGCTTGCCACCAACGTGGCCACCAAGCTCATCAGCGACAAGGCTGCCGTCGTCATGGGCCACATCTGCTCCGGCGCCACCAAGGCTTCCCTGGCCCTGTACAATGAAGCCCACATCCTCTCCATTTCTCCTTCTGCCACCACTCCTGGCCTCACCGACGGCTCCAACCCCATGTTCCTGCGCACCATCGCCAAGGACGACAGCCAGGCCAAGGTCACCAGCGAGTTCATGCTGAAGGAGCTCAAGGTGAAGAAGGTTGCCTACCTGCATGACAACGGCGACTACGGCAAGGGCTTTGCCGACATGAACCGCGCCAACATGGAAAAGGCCGGCGTCGAGACCGTGCTTTTTGAAGCCATCACCCCCGATGCCGTCGACTTCTCCTCCATTGTCAAGAAGCTGCGCCATGCCAAGGCCGACATCCTGGTCTTCGGCGGCTACCAGCCCACTGCTTCCAAACTGCTGCAGCAGATGCGCCGCGCCAAGGTCATGACCCCTGTCATCGGCCCCGACGGCCTGAAGGACGAAGCCTTCATCAAGATGGCCGGCAAGGAAGTTGCCGAGGGCGTCTACTGCTCCTACCCCAAGGACACATCCAGCCTGCCCCTCTACAAGGAAGCCACCCAGGATCACCTCAATACGTTCAAGACTGAGCCTGGCTCCTTCTACTACTTTGCCTACTCCGCCATGCTGTGCATCGTCAACGCCATCAAGGAAGCCGGCTCCACCGACACCGACAAAATGCTTGAAGTGCTGCACACCAAGCATGTGGACACACCCATCGGCTCTCTTGTCTTCAACAAGAGCGGCGATGCCGCAGGTCTTGGAATGTCCATCTACGTCATCAAAGACGGCAAGTTCCAGGAAACAAACTACAGCATAACGATCGACTAACTACCAATCGACTACAACTGACAGGAGGGCGGAAGACTGTTTCCGCCCTCCTTTTCAGGGAATCTGGCAGCCATGGATTTTCAATATTTTATAGAACTTGTTTTCGGCGGCCTGACAAGAGGCAGTATCTATGCGCTCATAGCGCTTGGCTACACGCTTGTGTACGGTATCATTGGCCTCATCAACTTCGCCCACGGCGAAATCTACATGGTCGGAGCCTTTACGGCACTGCTGGTCTCCGGCCTGCTGGGATATCTTGGCTGTCCTGAAGGCGGCATCCTGATCATTGCCGCCCTGGTAGCCATTGTCTGGACATCAGCCTACGGCTACACCATGGAAAAGATAGCCTACAAGCCGCTGCGCTCAGCCCCCAGGCTGTCCCCCCTCATCTCGGCCATTGGTATGTCCACCTTCCTGCAGAACTACGTTCTGCTGGCCCAGACGCCGGACTTTGTTCCCTTCCCCATGCTGCTGCCTGACATAGACTTCATCCTCAGCAAGTTCGACTACGTAATCGGCGTCAGCGACTTCTTCATTCTCGTTGTCAGCTTTGTCACCATGATCGCGCTGATGCTCTGGATCCGCTACACCCGCATGGGCAAGGCAATGCGCGCCACGGCGCAGAACCGCACCATGGCCATGCTGCTCGGCATCAATGCAGACCACATCATCTCCGTCACCTTCATCGTCGGCTCTGCCCTGGCAGCCCTGGGCGGCGTGCTTATTGCCCAGCATATGGGCCAGATCAACTTCGGCATCGGCTTCCTTGCCGGCATGAAGGCCTTCACGGCTGCCGTTTTGGGCGGCATCGGATCAGTGCCCGGAGCAGTGCTCGGCGGCATGGTCCTCGGCCTGGCCGAATCCTTCAGCACAGGCTATGTAGCCGGCAACTACGAGGACATCCTCTCCTTCTGCCTGCTCATTGTCATCCTCATCCTCAGGCCGGACGGCATTCTGGGCAAGAGCCAGATTCAGAAGGTCTAGGAGGCAGACATGATGAAAAGGATACTCAAAGCAATTCTCGTGGCTGTCTGGTTTATGGTGCTCTGCGCACCTATCATGGCCGTGCACATCAACCCGGACAAAAGCGTTGACTTCAACTGGATGCGCCTGGCCGGACTTGGCATAGGCATCTTCCTGGCATCCCTTGTCTGGGACTGGTACTTTTCAAGCTCCAGGGAGAGCATGAACTTCACCATGCCCAAGGCTGTCAAGGACTGCCTGGCCGTCCTGACGCAGAAGAAGACCAAGCGGACCGGCCTGTGCCTGCTCATGGCCTTCCTGCTCATCCTGCCGGCACTGCCCGTGCTTGGCAGCATCTATCAAATTTCCATCCTGATCTCAGCGCTCATCTACGTCATGCTGGCGCTGGGCTTGAACATCGTTGTCGGCCTTGCCGGCCAGCTGGTGCTGGGCTATGCGGCATTCTATGCCATAGGCGCCTATGCCTACGCCATGCTGAACGCATTCTTCGGGCTGGGCTTCTGGGCCTGTCTGCCCGTGGGCGGCTTCCTCGCCATCATCTTCGGCCTGGCGCTCGGCTTCCCTGTCCTGCGCCTGCGCGGCGACTACCTGGCCATCGTGACCCTGGGCTTTGGCGAAATCACCCGCCTGGTGCTGCTCAACTGGGTCTCAGTCACCGGCGGCAGCCAGGGCATCAGCAACATTCCCAAACCCGGGCTTTTCGGCATCGACCTCTCCATACAGCAGGGCACCATTTATCTCTACTACCTGTGCCTGCTGGCCGTGGTTGTGACCATCATCATCATCTACCGCCTCACAAACTCCCGTGTGGGGCTTGCCCTGCAGGCACTGCGCGAGGATGAAATAGCCTCCGAGGCCATGGGCATCAACTTAACCAAGGTCAAGCTTTCCGCCTTTGCCTTAGGCTCTGCCTGGGCCGGCTTTGCAGGCGTCTTCTTCGCCGCCAAGACAAGCTTTGTGAACCCCGCCTCCTTCACCTTCATGGAATCCGCCATGATGCTCTCCATGGTTGTTTTGGGCGGCATGGGATCCATTACCGGCGTAACCCTTGGCGCACTCATCCTCATCCTGGTGCCGGAATACCTGCGCGCCTTTGCAGACTACCGCATGCTGCTCTTCGGCGCCGTCATGGTTGTTATGATGATTTTCAGGCCTCAGGGGCTTATCACCGGCGAACGTCGTCATTACCGCATCAGCGAGCTGGAAAACAATAAGGAGGCAGCATGAACCCTGTCTTAGAGGTCCAGGACCTCGTCCAGGACTTTGGCGGTCTCAGAGCCCTCAATGAACTGACCCTCAATGTGTGCGAAAAGGAAATCGTCGCCCTTATCGGCCCCAACGGCGCCGGCAAAACGACCTTCTTCAACTGCATCACCGGCATCTACACGCCCACAAGCGGCACGATGCACCTCACAGTCAAAGGGGAAAAGCATCTTTTGAACGGGCGCAAGACGCATGAAATCACTGCGCTTGGCATGGCAAGAACCTTCCAGAACATCCGCCTCTTCAGCCAGATGACGGTTCTGGAAAACGTCATGATCGGACGCCACTGCCGCACCAAGGCCGGCATCCTGAACGCCCTTGTGCGCGATCCCGCCACCAACAGGGAAGAGCAGGAAACCATAGACAAGAGCTATGAGCTGCTCAAGCTGGTGGGGCTTGAACAGCACTGGAACGACGTTGCCTGCAACCTGCCCTACGGCGCCCAGCGCCGCCTGGAAATCGCCCGCGCCATGGCGACCGAGCCGTGCATGCTGCTTTTGGACGAGCCTGCCGCCGGCATGAACCCCCATGAGACGGAAGAGCTCAAGGAGCTGATCATCTATCTGCGCGACCACGGCAACCTGGCTGTCCTGCTGATTGAGCACGACATGAACATGGTCATGACCTTGTCCGACCGCATCTACGTCATGGAGTACGGTTCGCCCCTGGCTTCCGGCACGCCCAGCGAAATCCGCAACAACCCCGATGTCATCAGGGCCTACCTTGGAGAGAGCCACAATGCTTGAGCTTAAATCCGTCAACACCTACTACGGCGTTATCCAGGCACTGCACGACGTCTCCCTGCGTGTCAATGACGGGGAAATCGTCACCCTCATCGGCGCCAACGGCGCCGGCAAATCGACCACGCTGATGACCATCTGCGGCATCCAGCATCCCCGCTCCGGCACCATCACCTTCGACGGCAAGCCCATACAGGCTCTGCAGCCCAACGAGATTGTGCGCCTTGGCATCAGCCAGGTTCCTGAGGGGCGCCTCATCTTCCCCAGCCTGAGCGTCGCAGAAAACCTTGATCTTGGCGCCTTCCTGCGCAACGACACGGCAGAGATTGCCAGGGACAAGGAATACGTCTTCTCCCTCTTCCCCATTCTCTCGCAGCGCATCAGCCAGGCCGGCGGCACACTGTCAGGCGGCGAGCAGCAGATGCTGGCAGTCGGGCGCGCCATCATGGCAAGGCCCAAGCTTTTGCTGCTTGATGAACCGAGCCTTGGCCTTGCGCCCATCATCATCCAGCAGATCTTCAACATCATCCAGAAGATCAACAGCAACGGCACAACCGTCTTCCTGGTCGAGCAGAACGCCAACCAGGCGCTGCACATAGCCGACAGAGGCTATGTCATGGAAAACGGCCGCATCATCCTGGAAGACACTGCCAGCAAGCTTCTTGCCAGTGAAACGGTGCGCACAGCCTACCTTGGCATGTAGCGTGCGCTGCAGCGCACGCAAGACAAATGCAGCACAATCAAACGGGGACTGTTCAGAAACTGAATGGTCCCTTTTTTTGCGCCCATGCAGCCCACGGAAAGTTCCTTTCAGCCGGTGCAGTCACCTTTCCCTGCTAGCGGACAGACGCTGACGGCAGAGGGTTGGCGGCAGCCACATACGGCACGATGCCTGCATGACGCACGCCTGACGAAGCAAAAGCGCCCAGGGAGAGCTGCCCAAGCGAGCGGTGCTGCCTGCCTTGGCATGCAGCGGGCAGCGCACGCAAGACAAACGCAACAGCACAGGAGGGACTGTTCAGAATCTGAAAGATCCTTTTTTTGCGCCCATGCTGGCCCCGTAAAGCACCCACAGCCAGTGCAGGCGCCGGCTGCTGCCCTGCCTTTAAGCTGCCAGAGAATCCGCCGCAGGTCTTTCTTCTGCCGCCCTGAGAAGCTAAGCTCCTCAGGGCAGTCTGGCGCAGAGGGACAGGCAGACTTGATATACTTTGTACGATGACGCTGCAGCAGCCTTTGCTTATCAGAGGCTGCTCCTGTGAAGCTCAGCTTATAAACTTTTCAGCCCATACACCCTGGCGCAGGGAAGCAGGCAGCCTGAACAACAGACGGCAAAGAAAGAGGACCACGACCTGAAGCCGCAGCCCTCTCTCTTCTTTGCTGTTAAATGTATGCCGGCTAGCCGCCAAGGTAGGCGGCACGCACCTGGGGATTGCTCAAGAGCTCCTTGCCGGTGCCTTCAAGCGTTATCTTGCCCACCTCAAGGA
Organism: uncultured Desulfovibrio sp.; assembly: GCA_964633375.1. Classification (GTDB taxonomy): domain Bacteria; phylum Desulfobacterota; class Desulfovibrionia; order Desulfovibrionales; family Desulfovibrionaceae; genus Desulfovibrio. The sequence continues at coordinate 9,609 of CAZWGJ010000017.1, read as the reverse complement.
TGTAGGCATAGTCAGCCACATTGAGGGCGGCATAGGCGTTCTGCTCCACAAGCAGGACCGTGACTCCCGTCTCATGGATGCGCTTGATAATGGAGAAGATCTCGCGCACAAGGAGCGGCGCCAGGCCCAGGGACGGCTCATCCAGCATGATGAGCTCAGGGCGGATCATGAGAGCACGCCCGACAGCCAGCATCTGCTGCTCGCCGCCTGACAGTGTGCCGCCCTTCTGCCAGCTGCGTTCCTTCAGGCGGGGGAAGAGCTCGTAGACCTTTTCCTTGTCCCTGGCGATGCCTTCCTTGTCAGAGCGCGTATAGGCGCCCAGCATCAGGTTTTCCTCAACAGTCAGGTGAGGCAGGATGCGCCTTCCCTCAGGAGAGAGGGAAATGCCGCGCCGGACCATGTTCTCCGGCCTGAGTCCCAGGATGGACTGCGGCTTGTCGCCCTTCTTGGGGGAGTAGAGGATATCCCCCTGCACATGGCTGTTGAGGCCTGCCACCGAGCGGATGATGCTGCTCTTGCCGGCGCCGTTGGCGCCGATAAGCGTAACGATAGCGCCTCGTTCAATCTTGAGGCTTGCGCCCTGCACTGCGGCAATGCCGCCGTAGTTGACGTGCAGATCCTTTATTTCAAGCATGATGTCGGACATTGGGCGCCTCCCTAGTGCTGCATGACAAAGTCATCGCCCAGATAGGCACGGATGACTTCAGGGTTGGACTGGATTTCAGCGGGCTCGCCTTCGGCTATCAGGGAGCCGTACTCCATAACCCAGATATACTCGCACACGCCCATGACCACCTTCATGTCATGCTCGATCAGCAGGATGCTCAGCTTAAACTCATCGCGGATATGGTGGATGAAGTGCATGAGGTCCAGGCTTTCCTGCGGGTTCATGCCGGCAGCAGGCTCATCCAGCAAAAGGAGCTTGGGCTCCGTTGCCAGGGCGCGGGCAATCTCCAGGCGGCGCTGGGCGCCGTAGGGAAGGGATCCTGCCTTCTCGTCCACGCTGTCCTGCAGATCAACCTTCTTCACCAGCTGCAGGGCTTTTTCGCGGATCTCTTCTTCCTCCCTGTAGTACTGGGGAAGGCCCAGGCAGGACATCCACCAGGAGCAGCGGCGGCGCACATGGCAGCCGACCATGACGTTTTCCAGGACGGTCATCTGCGTTGAGAGGCGTATGTTCTGGAAGGTCCTGGCTATGCCCAGCTCGCAGGCCTGGTTGGGCTTGAGGTGCTTGATGGACTTGCCCTCAAAAAGGACGTCGCCCTCAGTGGGTGTGTAAAAGCCGCTGAGCACGTTGAACATCGTGGTCTTGCCGGCGCCGTTGGGGCCGATAATGCCGCAGATGCTCCCTTTTGGCATGGCAATGTCCATGTCGTTGACGGCAATGATGCCGCCGAAGCGCATGACCAGATTGCTGGCTGCCAGCACGGCATCCTTGGGTTCAGGTTTCTTGAAGCTCACTTATGACACCCTCCCTGCCTTCCTGCTGAAGAAGGAGGCAATGCTCTTGAAAGTGATTTCCCTCGACCCCATTATGCCCTCGCGCCTGTAGAGGATAATGAGCAGAAGAACCACGGAGAAGACGACCATGCGCATGCCGGGGATGCCTGGTATTTCAAGGCCGAGGAAGCTCATGGGCTCCTCGATGGCTCGCAGCCATTCCAGAAGGACGGTGATGATGCCCGCGCCAAGAAGGGATCCTGTCAGGGAGCCAAGGCCGCCTGCCACGACGAACATGAGCACGTTGAAGGTCAGAAGGAAGTTGAACATCCTGGGGTCGATGGTGGAGAGGTGGCTGCCGAGCAGTGCGCCGCCTATGCCGGCAAAGAAGGCGCCGAGGCAGAAGGAGACGACCTTGTAGCCAAAGACGTTGATGCCCATGACCTGCGCGGCGATCTCATTGTCCCTGATGCATCTGAGCACATTGCCGAAGTTGCCGTACACAAGCCTGGCTATGACCACCAGGGTGATGAGCATCCAGACATAGCAGGTGAGCAGCGTGGCGTGCTCGGGTATGCCCTTGATGCCCAGGGAGCCGTTGGTGATGGGCGTGGCGTTCAGCAGAAGGACGCGGATGATCTCGGCAAAGCCCAGGGTGGCGATGCCAAGGTAGTCGTCGCCAAGGCGCAGCACTGGCACGGCAATGATAAAGGCAAAAATCAGGGCCACGACGCCGCCCAGGAGCACTGAGACCCAGAAGGGGGTGAAGAGCTCAGAGAAGGGCCACATCATGGGCTCCAAAATCCACATGATTTCCTTCTGCTCAGGCGGCAGCACGCACAGGGCGGACATGTAGGCGCCAAGCGCCATGAAGCCGGCGTGCCCCAGGGAAAACATGCCCGTAAAGCCGTAGATCAGGTTGAGGGACAGGGCAAAGATGGCGTTGATGAAAAAGAGCCGGCAGATGTAGAGCTGGTAGTCGCTCAAAAAGAGATTGGCGTTGTCGATGCCAAAGCCCAGAAGGATCATCAGCGCCAGCGCCATGATGGAAGATTTATCGAACTTCATCAGATCTTCTCCTTCAGGTCCTCACCAAGCAGGCCGGTCGGCTTGAAGACGAGCACAACGACAAGGATGATGAAGGCAAAGGCATCACGGTAGCCGGACAGCTCCGGCATGAAGGCTACGGTCATGATTTCCACAAAGCCCAGGATGACGCCGCCTATGACGGCGCCCTGCACCGAGCCGATGCCGCCGACGACGGCGGCGACGAAGGCCTTGAGGCCGGGCATGATGCCCATGTAGGGATGCACCTGCGGGTAGCGCAGGGCCCACATGATGCCGGAGGCGGCGGCCAGAGCCGAGCCCACGGCAAAGGTGAAGGCGATGATGTTGTCAACGCGCACGCCCATAAGGCGCGTGGTCTCGATGTCCTTGGAGATGGCCCGCATGGCAAGCCCGGGCTTTGTCCGGTAGAGAATGTAGAGCAGGGCAACCACCAGGACGGCGGTCATGCAGGGCACGAAGGCCGTCAGCTTGAGAATATGGACATTGCCGATCTGCCAGTCCGAGAGCAGCCAGTCAGGCTGCAGCACGGGGCGGGGCTGTCCGGTGAAGACCACGACAGCCAGGCTTTCTATGAAGAAGGAGACAGCAATGGCGGAGATAAGAGCGGAGATGCGCGGTGCGTCGCGCAAAGGCCTGTAGGCAATCCTCTCGACAAGGACGCCAAGCAGGCTTGCGCCAAGTACAGCCACAATAGCAGAGACACCCCATGGCCAGCCAAAGGCAAACGTACCAAAAAAGACAAAGTACGCACCAACCATCAGGATGTCGCCGTGGGCGAAGTTGATGAGCCTGAGAACTCCGTACACCATGGTGTAGCCGATGGCTATGAGTGCATACAGAGAACCCAGCGTCAGTGCGTTGAAGCAGTGCTGAAAAAACATGTCAAGGCTCATGGGGCCCCCAAAAGACATAAACCGAAAAGAGCCGGGCAGGCTTTTTAAAAGCCCGCCCGGCCTGCAGACAAACTACCCTGCTACTTGGGTGAAACTTCGGTCACGTACACGCGCTGGCCGTTGCGGTACTCGATGATGCCCACGGGCATTTCAGCATCGTGCGTGGCGTTGATGGTCAGAAGGCCGAGAGGCGTGGAGAGGTCCTTGGTCTTGGCAAGGGCGTCGGTGATGGCCTGCTGGTCGGCAGAGCCGGCACGCTTGATGGCGTCGTAGATGATGTAGAAGGAGTTGTAGCCAAGGGCTGCGTTGACGTTGGGATCCTGGCCGGGATGGGCCTTGTACCAGGCCTCGGTGAAGGTCTTGGCCTCGGCGCTCATGTCCGCCTTCTTGGCGTCATAGGGGAAGGTGGTATGCAGGAAGCCTTCCACGGCCTTGCCGCCGATCTTGACGGTGTCGGGGTTGTCCATGGCATCGGCGCCCATAAGGGTGAAGGTGGCGCCCAGTTCACGGGCCTGCTTCATGATGATGGCGCCTTCAGCAAAGTAGGCGGGCATAAAGACAACGTCGGGCTTCATCTTGATGAGCTCGGTGAGCTGGGCAGTGAAGTCCTGGTCGCCGGAGCTGTACTTCAGCTCGGCAACCACATCGCCGCCAAGCTTCTTGAAGGACTTCTTGAAGAAGTTGGACAGGCCCACGGCGTAGTCGTTGGTCATGTCCATGAGGATGGCAGCCTTCTTCATCTTCAGGTTGTCATACACATAGGTGGCTGCGGCAGCGCCCTGCCAGGGGTCGATGTAGGCAACGCGGAAGGAGTACTTCTTGCCCATGGTGACCAGTGGGTTGGTGCAGCTGGTGCCGACCATGGGGGTCTTGCCCTTTTCAGCAACCTCGCCGCCGGCCATGGCCAGGGAGGATCCATAGGTACCAATGATGGCGTTGACGTGGTCGCGCTCAATGAGGCGCTTCACGGCATTGCCGGCTTCAACCTTGTCGGATTTGTTGTCAACGATGACCAGTTCGATGTCGCGGCCAAGAACCTTGGGCATCTGCTGCTGGGCCAGCTTGACGCCGTCCACTTCCAGCTGGCCGCCAAAAGCATTCTGTCCGGTCAGGGGCAGGTAGACGCCGATTTTGATTGGTCCCTTGCCACTGTCAGCTGCATTGGCAGGTGCGCCGGCAAAAGCCATGCCGGCCACGGCAAGAAGAGCCATGAGCGAAGAACGAAATTTCATACGGACTCCCAATAAGAAAGAAGAACTGCAAAGAAGTTCGTGGAACTGTTGCAAAAGCCGTCCGCCCCATGCCGCCCGCGAGGGGAAGCAGGGCAGCTCCATGAAGCATATTCATGGTGAACGATATGTTATTACGCCAAACAAGGACAAAAGAACAAGACAAAATCTCTTCTTCCTGTCAGCGCCCGGCGCCTGGTCCTGGACGCAGCACTGGCAGCAGGGGGGAGCAGTGCGGCGCCGAAGGCTTTTGCAGAATGCCTTGAGTGCAACAGATATCTCTTTGAAATGGGGGATGGGACAAGATTCCGTTCATGGCATTCCTGAAGGGGAAAAATACCATTTTGCAAGCTGTTGGACAAGAGTCCATGCGCTGCCGCAAAAGGCAGGGCGGACCAGGCAGGCCCCTCGCTCCCCGCCTTCCGCCCCTTTAAAACTGATTGTATAAACAGCTACTTGTCTCTTTTTTCACTTCTTCTTGCGCAGGCACGGAACAGAAAGGCTTTCAGATCCGGTGTTCCCTGCGCAACAAGTGCAAAAAATAACGCTTGTACTTACATGCTGTTAGCATACAAAATGAGAAAGGAGCACAGAACTATCAAAAAAGCGTAGACACGATCTTTGATTTGCGCTAGTGTCTGTATAAAGCCTTGTTTTCCATCTCTTTCATGCAGATCCTTCTGTCTACTAAAAGGATGGCATTTCCTGTGAGGCTGGCACGATGCCACATCGTGCTGTCCATAAAGTTTTGAGTCTTACTCTTTATAGGAGCCAGAACAATGAGTGCGTACAAGTTCCCCGCAAAGTATCAGCTTTTCTATGGCGGCCAGTGGAAGGATGCCTCTGACGGCGCCACCCTGAAATGCACCTGCCCTGCCGACGGCAGCTTCCTCTCCGAGATTGCCCAGGCAACCAAGGAAGACGTTGATGCGGCTGTTGCCGCTGCCTGGAAGGGCTTTGAAAGCTGGAAGAAGACCACAGCCAAGGAACGTGCGGTCATCCTCAACAAGATAGCCGACATCATTGACGCCAATGCCGAGCATCTGGCCACCGTCGAGTCCCTGGACAACGGCAAGCCCATCCGCGAAACCCTGAACGTGGACATCCCCCTGTCCGCCGAGCACTTCCGCTACTTCGCCGGCTGCATCCTGGCCGAGGAAGGCTCCTGCAACTTCATCGACAACAACACCCTCAGCATGATCGTGCGCGAGCCCATCGGCGTCGTCGGCCAGATCATCCCCTGGAACTTCCCCTTCCTGATGGCTGCCTGGAAGCTGGCCCCCGTTCTTGCCAGCGGCTGCTGCACCGTCATCAAGCCCTCCAGCGAGACCTCCCTCAGCGTGCTTGAGCTGGCCAAGCTGCTCCAGGACGTCATTCCTGCCGGCGTCTTCAACGTCATCACCGGCTCCGGCAGCAAGTCCGGCCAGTACATGCTGGACCACAAGGGCTTCCGCAAGCTGGCCTTCACCGGCTCCACCGAAGTCGGCCGCCAGGTCGCCCTGGCCGCAGCCAACCGCATCATCCCCGCCACCCTGGAGCTGGGCGGCAAATCCGCCAACATCTTCTTTGACGACTGCGACTTCGAAATGGCCATGGACGGCCTGCAGATGGGCATCCTCTTCAACCAGGGCCAGGTCTGCTGCGCAGGCAGCCGCGTCTTCGTGCAGGAAGGCATCTACGACAAGTTCGTCGCCGAAGCCGTCAAGCGCTTCAACGCCGTCAAGGTCGGCATGCCCCTGGATCCTGCCACCCAGATGAGCTGCCAGATCAACAAGCGCCAGGTGGAGAAGATCCTGAACTACGTCAAGATCGGCCAGGAGGAAGGCGCCAAGGTTCTCTGCGGCGGCGTGGCTGCCACAGAGGGCGAGCTGGCCAAGGGCTGCTTCCTGCGTCCCACCCTGCTTGGCAACGTCACCAACGACATGCGCGTGGCCCAGGAAGAAATCTTCGGACCTGTCGCCTGCATCATCAAATTCAAGGATGAGGACGAGGTCATTGCCGAAGCCAACAAGAGCGTCTACGGCCTCGGCGGCGCTGTCTGGACAAGGGACATCAACCGCGCCATCCGCGTCTCCCGCGGCGTTGAAACCGGCCGCATGTGGGTCAACTGCTACAACTCCATTCCTGACGGCGCCCCCTTCGGCGGCTACAAGGAATCCGGCATCGGCCGCGAGACCCACAAGGTCATCCTGCAGCACTACACCCAGATGAAGAACATCCTCATCAACCTGGGCGAGCAGCCCACAGGCTTCTATCCCGCTCCCGCCAAGTAGTGCACTGACACTGCCGGCTGGCTGGCCAGCATATTTCAAGGAGACAGGAATCGCGTTCCTGTCTCCTTTTCGTTTGCCCAAGGCGCAGGCCGCAGCAAGCCTGAAGCGTGCGCAAAAAAAGAGCCTCCCCCGTCCGCCCATGCTGAGCGGAGAGGAAGGCCCTTGTCGTTTGATGGAGTTGTGCGGGCTGCTAGAAAAGACCCGTCACAGTGCCGGTCTCGGTGTCAACGTCGATGTTGCGGTAGGCAGGATGGGAGCCTGTGCCGGGCATGAGGCTCATATCGCCTGCCACCGGAATGACCAGACCTGCGCCGCCGTGGAAGAGCACGTCGCGGACATGGAGCGTCCAGCCGGTCGGGGCGCCGATGCACTCGGCCTTGTCAGAGAGGGAGTACTGCGTCTTGACCATGCAGACGTCCAGCTCTGCGGCATCGTCCCTGCCCTGCAGCTCAGCAAGCTTCTTCTGCGCCATGGGGGCGATGTCCACGCCGTCTGCGCCGTAGACGTCTTTGGCAATGTGCTCAATGCGCTGCGCAAAGGTCTCTTCCTTGTCAAAAAGCCCCTTGAAGCTGTTCTGCTCCTTGGTGGCATCAAGGACGGCGTCAGCCAGCTCAAGCGCCCCCTCGCCGCCCTTTGCCCAGTGCTCGGAGACAGCAAAGCGGGCGCCTGCCCCTTCGCAGAAGCGGCGCACGGCAGCGATTTCCGCCTTGGTGTCGGTCACAAAGGAGTTGAGGCAGACCACGACAGGCGCGCCGGACTTCTTCACGATGCCGATGTGGCGCAGAAGGTTCTGGCAGCCTGCCTCGACCATGCCCACCTCTTCCTTGGTGTAGGGCTCGGGCATGGGGCGCCCGGGCATGGGCACAGGGGCTCCGCCGTGGCGCTTCAGGGCGCGCATGGTCGCCACCAGCACAATGGCGTCGGGCTTCAGGCCGCTGCGGCGGCACTTGATGTTCCAGAACTTCTCATAGCCTATTTCAGAGCCGAAGCCGGACTCCGTGACATGGTAGTCGGAAAGCTTCAGGGCGACCTTGTCGGCTATGACCGAGCTCTGGCCCAAGGAGATGTTGGCAAAGGGACCTGCATGGACGAAGACGGGCTGCCCTTCCAGAGTCTGGATGAGGTTGGGCTTGATGGCCTCTGTCAGCCAGGCCGCCATGGCGCCTGCCACCTGCAGGTCCTCGCAGGTCACAAGCTTTCCGTGCTTGTCCTGGGCCACGACGATTTTGCCAAGGCGCCTGCGCAGGTCGGCCAGGTCGTTGGACAGGCACAAAATGGTCATGATTTCGGAGGCGGCCGTGATGATGAAGCCTGAGCGCATCATAAAGCCGTCGTTGCTGCGGCCGTCGCCCTCTATGCCGATGATGACGTTGCGCAGCGCCTGGGCGCAGAAGTCGATGGCCCAGCTCATGCGCACCTTGGTGGGGTCGATGTCCAGGCGGGGCTGGCCGGACAGCTTCAGCAGCTTTTCGTCATCGTAGTTGCGCTCATGCTGCATGCGGGCGGAGAGGGCGACCATGGCCATATTGTGCGCCTGGGTGACGGCATGCATGTCGCCAGTGAAGTTCAGGCTGTAGGGCACAAGCGGAATGCACTGGGCCAGGCCGCCGCCTGCAGCAGAGCCCTTCATGCCCATCACGGGGCCGGCAGAAGGCTGGCGGATGGCTGCAGTGGAGCGGAGCCCGCGCCTGCCAAGGCCTTCCACCAGGCCGATGGTCGTGGTGGACTTGCCCTCGCCAAGCGGAGTGGGGGTTATGGCAGTCACATCGATGTACTTGCCGTTCGGCCTGTCCTTGAGGCGGCCCAGCACGGCCTGGGCGTCAATCTTGCCCATGTAGGAGCCGTAGGGCAGCAGCTCCTTCTCCTCAAGGGAAAGTTCCTCTGCCAGGGCCTGCACTGTTTTCATGCCCTTTTCAGCATCAAGGGCTATCTGCCAGTCCGGTGTCTTTGTCGGATCAAGAGCCATATCTTCCTCCTGCGGTCACAATAAAACGACGTACCATTTAACAGAAAATGGCAGACCCTGAACTGAGGACCTGCCATTTGCTATTTTGCAGTCTGTACTGCCTGATTTTAACGCTTGCTGTACTGGTAGCGGGCACGGGCGGCACGCAGACCGTACTTTTTGCGTTCCTTCTTGCGGGAATCGCGGGTCAGGAAGCCGGCCTTCTTCAGCACGCCGCGCAGCTCGGGATCGAGAAGAAGCAGGGCGCGGCTGATGCCGTGGCGCACGGCCTCGGCCTGGCCGGCGTTGCCGCCGCCGCAGACGTTGACGCGCACGTCAAGCTTGTCTTCCATGTTCACGAGCTTCAGGGGCTGGTTCACCACCATCTGCAGGGTCTTGCGGTTGAAGTATTCCTGGTAGGGGCGTCCGTTGACAACGATGTTGCCCGTTCCGGAATAGAGACGGGTGCGAGCGGTTGCAGTCTTACGACGCCCGGTGCCATAATGAAAAGTGCTCATATGTCACTCCTTTAGTAGGGCAGCGTAAGGGGCTGCGGCTTCTGGGCAGTGTGGGGATGCTCGGGTCCTGCGTAAATCTTGAGTTTCTTGAGCAGGGCGCGGCTGAGACGATTCTTGGGAAGCATGCCGCGCACGGCAGCCATGAGCACGCGCTCGGGCTTGTCTGCCAGCATGTCGCCAAGACTGGTGTCTTTCAGACCGCCTACCCAGCCGGTATGATGTCTGTAATATTTCTGTTCGGCT
>CAZWGJ010000016.1:0-22448 GCA_964633375.1 uncultured Desulfovibrio sp. | reverse complement strand
GGCATAAAGCTGTCTCATACCATAACTCCTGATGGCAACAGCCATCTCCTTATGCCTATCGACCTTTTTCTGCAAAACTTTACCCTCATGCCTGTTTTTTTTTCTCTAGAACAAAGTGCCCTGTACAAACGTCTTCTTCTCGCAGCGGACAAGCCTTTTGCCCGAGAAAAAAGCAGCAATATCCGGCCAGAAACGGGACTGTGCAAGGCTGAGCTTTCTGCCGTAGAGCTGCCTTTCCAATGACCAGGACAAGTACACCGCCTGGGACGCCCTGGTCAGGGCAACGTACAAAAGCCTGCGCTCATCCTCTTCCTGTGTTTTACTGAGAGGCTCGCCATGCCCTGTCACAATCTGCTTGTCGCAAGGCATCAGGCCGTCATTAAAGCCGGGTATAAAGACAGCCTTAAACTCCAGTCCCTTTGCTGCGTGCATGGTGAGTATGCGCACGGACTGAGCCTTGGTCTGCAGGCAGTCTACTTCCTTCAGCCAGCAGACATCCTGGAAGAGCTGCTCCCAGCTTCCTGCCTTGTCATAGGCTTTTACAAGCTGCGACCAGCCCTCCGACTGCAAGAGTGCTTCATCAACAAGCTTCTTTTCCTTCAGCAAGGGCACCAGGTCTGACGGAGGGATGGTGTTTCTGTCCACCCCTGCAAGGGGCGCCAGCCCAAAGGACTGCCGTTTTGAGCGCAGCTCCTCTTCCAGCCAGGACAAGACGCCTTCCATGCCTTCTTCCTGCCAAAACAGCCCCTGGGACGGCACCTGCACCGGAATGCCCTGCTTCCACAGCGCCTTTGCCAGCGAGGGAATCTGGGCTTTCAAACGGACCAGAACAGCCACCTCAGAGGGGACAAGGGAGCCTGCAAGTGGTGATGCCCCGCTGCCCTGCTGATCCTGCAGCGTATGGGAAGAGCGGGGCAGAAGCTGCAGGATCTGTCCTGCCACCCAGCGCTCCTCAAAGCTCTGGGCAGGGGCTTCATAGGCTGTGAGCTCTGCCGCAATCGTCCTGGCTGCCTGCATATGGAAGCTGTCCGCATGGTGCACAGCCTTTCCTGCGGCATCCAGCACTTTCTGGCTGGAGCGGAAGCTCTTGGTAAGCCCTGCCGTCTTAAGGCCAGGCCAGACTGACGTTAATCTGGCGACGATGTCCTGTACTGCGCCGCGGAAGGCATAGATGGACTGATCGGGATCGCCTATGCCAAAGAAGCCTTCCCCCTGTTCCGGCAAAAGCGCCTGAAGCAGGTGTATCTGGGCAAGGGAGAGGTCCTGGACTTCGTCGACCATGACGTGTCTTACGCCTTTTAACTCTTCGCAGGCAGCCGCATGTTCTGCCAGCCACTCAAGCAGGTCGGCAAAATCAAGACACATCCTGCCTCCCTCGGCTTTCAGCACCGCATACTGCTCTGCTATCCTCCGCTCAGTCTCTGTGCGCTGGTCTGTACGGCACTGCTCTCGGCAGAGCCAGAAGCTGTCTGCAAGGCGGCGGCATTCCTGCTTGTCAGCCAGGGGAACGATCTGCCGCACTGCTGCCTCAAGCAGTGCGCTGCTCTGCCTGTCGCTCAAAAGCACAGCCTCTGGATGCTTCTTGCGCACCATCTTCCACGCCAGGGCATGAAAGGTCCCGCAGAAGGGCAAAACTGCCTTGGGCAGGCGGCTGCGCACCCGCTCTTCCATTTCCTCTGCCGCCTTGCGGCTGAAGGTCAAAGCCACGATGGCGGATGGCGGCACGTTCTCTTCAAGCAGGCGGACGACTCTTTCAGTCAGAAGTCTTGTCTTCCCTGACCCAGGCCCTGCTATGACAAGCAGGGGACCGCCTTTGTGGGAGCAGGCAGCCTCCTGTTCGTCAGTCAGGCTTCCAAAGTTCGTACCCTGCATCGTCCGCCCTGCCGTGCTTTCAGCCTTTTTGCCAAGCAAAAAGCCGTCGGCAGGCCTGTGCGCAGCAGCCCTTTGGGCAGGCTTTGCCTCCTGCTTTTGTGCAGAGCCTTCCTTCAGCAGCAGGCCATCCTCTGCTTTAGGCGCAATGAGTATGCCTGCCGCCTGGACTGTCCGCCTTCTTCTGCCGCCATATGCGGCATACGCAGGCATAATTTCCTTCAATTCGTCAGGGCTGAAAACCGAGATCGTGCCGAACTCGCCGTCGTAGCCTCCGTGCAGTTCTATCTCGCCGGTGCGGATGCGGCGGACAGCCTCTGCCAGATGCGGGTCAAAGGCGGCAACCTGCTCTATGGGCAGATGTGCCAGAATGGCAAACTCGCTTCCCAGGGATTCAAGGCAGCGGCTGAACAGCTTCTGGACCGGTTTGCTCTGCGCGGTAAAGCCGCCCAGCTGCGCCAGGACGGCAGGCAGGGGGATAATGGGCAGAACGTCCGGTTCATTGGGCAGCACGGGCTGCTCCTTTCGGTCTGCCAGCTCCCAGACCCTGTGCAGGACGCCGATAGTGAGGGGCTTGCCGCAGACAGGGCAGATGTTGCCGTGGGCGGCGCTCTCTTCAGGAGTCATCACCACCTGGCAGTTCCTGTGCCCGTCCAGATGGTACTTGCCTTCCTCAGGATAGATTTCCAGGGTGCCGCGAAAATACTCAGTGCCGGCAGTCCTGTCCTCTCTTCCAGCCGCCCTGCGCAGGGAGGAAAACATCCCGTCATAGCTTGGGGAGCCGGCAAAGAGGTTGGCTTCACGCCCCAGGTTCGGTCCGGAATGCGCATCGGAGTTGGAGACCAGGGCATAGCCGTCCAGGGCGCTGACAAGCCTGTTCATGGCAGGGTCGGAAGAAAGCCCTGTCTCAAGGGCGAAGATATGCCCTGTCAGATCGCCAAAGCACTCTTCTATGCTGTCAAATCCGGATTTTGAGCCAAAGAGGGAAAACCACGGCGTCCAGATGTGGGCGGGGATGAGCACGCCGCTGTCCGAGGTCTCCAGGACCAGTTCCAGCAGATCCCTGGAATCAAGCCCCAGTATAGGCCGGCCGTCTGACTCGATGTTGCCAATCTGCGCCAGCTTTTTTGAAAAGGCCTTGACCTCTTCCAGCCGCTTGAAGAACACCAGGTTGTGGATGCGCCGGCTTTTCCCGCCGCGCTTGTAAATGGAGCTTATCTCTGTCTGCAGGCAGAAGTATGGCGGCTTTGCCTGCACGATGTCCTGTTCTGTCAGCTGGCGCAAAGGAGAGCCTTTGAGGCGGTACAATTCCGCTTCTTCGTCAAACTCGAGGTTCTCCTCAAGCTCTGCCTGCCAGGCGGGGTGCGTAAAATCCCCCGTCCCCAGGACGTCGATCCCCTTGCACATCGCCCAGCCTGCCAAATAGGGCACAGTAAGCTGCTTGCTTGTCGCCATTGAAAAACGCGAGTGTATGTGCAGGTCGGCAATGTACATGGTCTTTGTCTCTTCCTCTTCACTTAAGCCAGGGGCAGAAAGCCTTGGCCTCTCTGGTGGGCACAGACTTCCCTTCTTCCGTCCTGGAATAGAGCACCAAGTCTGCCGCCCAGTCCGTCTCGTGCCTGGCGTCCTTCACAGCCTCAACCAGGACCCTGCCGGCCTTTGAACCGGCAAAGGGACGGACAGCCCTGAGGCGCCGCACGCCAAAGCCGCACCTGCCTGCTTCCTCAAGGAGCGGCACCATCCTGGCAGCCGGAAAGACGATAAAAAGACGCCCGTGGTGCACAAGCAGCTTTCGTGCTGCACGCAAAAAGTCCTTCACAGCGCCCTGGGAGCGCCTGGCGCAGTTGACAAGCGCCTTGGGCGAGGTCAGCCCGGCCCCTTCCTCCCAGTAGGGAGGATTCATCTGCACCACGTCGCAGAACGGACGCTGCACGTCTGCCAGGCAGGCGACGTCCAGGACCTCAAAGCGGGCACGATGGGACAGCTTCATTGCTGCTGCATTCTGCCTGGCGCTTTCAGCCAGCTCTGCTGCGATATCAACGCCCCATACTTTGACGTTTGGCACAAGCAGAAGCAGCGCCAGCGCCGACGCCCCGCATCCGACCCCCAAGTCAGCACAGGCAAGCCCGCCGCCCTGAATGCCGAAGGCATCCTTGCGGAGAGGGTTCTTGAGGCGCAGGGGCTTCTGCCTCAAGGACTCTGCGGCAAAGCTGGGCAGCAGCAGCGAATCGACGGCAAAGCGCATAGCGCCCTCCGGCTGGCTGAGGCCGGCAGGGAAGGCAGCATTGGAGGCAGAACCGGTCCTGCACCCGGAGCATAAGGCGTCGTCAGGTCCGCTCATAAATTACAGCAGCTGGTTGTCCCAGTTGAACAGGCCCGGCCGTGAGAGGGCCGGCAGGCTGGCAGGCGTCCTCTCCTGCATGGTGACCATAAAGGCATAGCCTGCCTGATCCAGCTCCTGGCGCTTTTCGGACAGATCCAAAGACCAGCCGGGATAAATCCAGACGTTGGAGCCGTACTGCCTGGCCCAGAAGATCTCGCCCTTGGGAGAGGCAAAGGGCTCGTTCAGGCGGACGCCAAGCGTCCCGAAGCGGCTGATGCCGACAGGCCAGGCGCCCTGCACGACAACACCCAGGGGGAGGGAGCACTGCGCAGGCAGCGCCAGCATATCCTGTCCTGTCAGCTCGGGGCTGACGACAGCAGCACAAAAGCCCATGTCCTGCAGAACCTGCACCACATAGGCATTGGCGATGTTGCAGAACGGCCCAGCTATCAGGCGGGCATCCTCGTCCTCCTGCATCTCCTTGGAGAAGAGCCCTATCTGCCAGGGGGCGTTCAGGACAAAGGTTCTTGCGCCTTCCTTCCAGAGATGCCCCAGCATGCGCTGCATGTTCTTTTCTTCGTCCGGCCAGAGCACAGGCGGCAGCCACCAGCCGAAGCGCTTGAGGACGGTTCTGGACAGCTCGGCAGAGCGCGGCGTGAGCCAGAGGCAGGACTGAAACGCCCTGGCGCCGCGTGTCTCCTTCCCCTGGGGCAGGGACGCATGGACTGTCATGTGCGGGATAGTGCACTTTTTGGCGGCCGCCTTCTTAGGCTGCCTGATCTTGACCGTGACCGCCTCAGTGCTGCGCGCATCCATTGCGGCAAGGCGCCTGCGCCAGTCTGCCAGCACCTTTTCAAGCTCAGGCTCGCGGCGGTCGATAAGGTAGACAGGAACGCCGGCCTTGGGCGTCTTGTGCTTGGGGATGCGCAGGACAAGGGTGCCTGCCTTGGGAGTGGAGCGCGTGACAGGCAGCGTGGTGTGCCACTTTTCATCCTCCACGCCGACGCGCAGGTAGTCCCTGGCAAGAAGAGGAATGTGCGGCTTGATGAAGACATCGCCGTTGGGAGCAATGCCAATCTTGCCCACAAGCAGGCCTGAGCTTGTCTGTCCGCCGGGGTTGACCGGCACAACCTCCCTCTGGGGAAGGAAGCGCGCATGGGTTGTGGGGCGTCCCAGCGCCATCTCCAAAATGTCTGCAGCCATCTTCTTGGCCTGCGGATCGCTCGGATTGTCGCGCAGCATCCTGTACGCCGTCACGGTATGGTAGACGTAGTGCGGCCCCTTCTTGCGGCCCTCTATCTTCCAGGAGACAAGGTGCGGTATGCCCATCAGCGTTTTGGTCAGCACATCCAGCGACAAGTCCTGGCAGGAAAAATACCTGTCAGACTGTCCCTTGCCAAGGCGGACCTGGGGCCGGCGTGCATTCTGGCCAAACCGCCCGCCGCGCCGATCTTCGCTGCGGCTGCGGTCGCTTCTGCCGCTCTGGTTCCTGGCGTCATGCCCCTGGTCAATCCTCGGGAAGAGGCGCAGCAGGGAAGGCCCCTGGCTGTACACCCTGCGGCAGGGCTGGACGCAGCGTCCGCGCAGACCGCTCTTCCCGCCCATGTAGCTTGACCAGTAGCAGCGCCCTGACACGCAGTAGCAGAGCGCGCCGTGCACAAAGCATTCAAGCTCCAGCCCGTCAGGGCAGGCGTCGCCAAGGGCGCGTATCTCCTCTATGTTGAGTTCCCTGGGCAGCACGACGCGGGTGGCGCCCAGCTCCTTGGCAGTAATAAGAGCCTGCGGATGGGTTATGTTCGCCAGGGTGGAAAGGGTGATCATGCCGGTAAAGCCTGCCTGGCGGGCGACATCCAGCAGCGACAGATCCTGCACAATGATGCCGTCGCAGCCGACCTGGTTTTCCAGCCGGCGGATCAGCCTGGCGCAGGGCTCTATTTCCTGCGCCTTGAGGAGCGTATTCATGGCAACGGTCACGCGCGTGCCGTTCTCATGCGCAAGATCCGTGAGGCGGGAGAGATCAGTGAGGCTGAAATTTTCTGCCTGCATACGGGCGGAAAACGCCTTCAATCCCAAATAAATGTTGTCGGCACCAGCCGCCAGGGCTGCCAGGAAGCAGGATTCATCCCCTGCAGGCGCTAATATCTCAGGGCAGTCGGGAGTGGGCTCTTTTAATTGCGGACGATTCACCGTCTCTCTCCAAAAAGCACCTTGCCTTCCCCAAGGGGCAGGGGAAAACAAGGTGAAGCTTTTGTCAAAGCATCAGCAACGCCTTCCATGAGGAAGGCTCTCTCAGGCTGCTCTCAGCTATTTCTTGGGATTCAGCTCAATTTCAACAGCCCTGCTGAAAATTTCATCGGGAACGGCGCCGCGGATGACCAGGTTGTTGACCAAAAAGCAGGGGGTTCCTTCAAGCTTGAGGTTGTCGGCGTCCTTGATGTCCTCATCCAGTATGGCGGCAACCTTCTTGCCCCGGCGCAGGCTGTCCATCTTCTTCATGTCTACGCCGATCTCGGTGGCCGTCGCACGCAGGAACTTCTCGCCGTCAAGCAGAAGCTTGTCCTGGTCGTGGAACAGGGCCTTGTAGAACTTCCAGGCCTGCTCTTCGTTGATCATTGAAATGGCAATGAAGTAGTTGGATGCCAGGCCGCCAAGGCCGTCGCGCTCCAGGGGCATGTTTTTAAAGACAAAGGACACGCGGCCGTCATACTTCTTCAGGATGTCCTCGACAGTCTTTTCAGCCTTGAGGCAGAACTGGCAGGTGAAATCCGAGAAGGCAACGATCTGGACCTTGGCATTCTCCTGTCCCACTCTGGGACGGTTTGCCGTTGCCACCTTCTTGGGCTCCTTGGCATCCTCAGCCCACTGGGCTTCCATGTTGGCCATCCTGCGCTTTTCCGAGCCCTGCTGCACGATGTCAAGCAGGGTGACGCTGTTCTCACGCAGGAAGTTTAAAAAGAGGTCAGGATTCTCGCGCATCAGCTGTTCCAATGCAGGCTTGAGGTCCTGTGACGACACCTCCTGGGCAGTGGACGGCACGACACTGCACAGCAGAAAAAGGAAGGCTGCTAGGCTGCTGACTACGGACTGCACTGGTTTCATGGAAACTATCTCCCTATTGTACTTTTCCTCATGCAGAGGCGGAAGGACGACATCAAAGCCGACGATAAAGCGTATAGAAGAAAGTAAGTTATTGGTAATTTTCCTGGCGGTCAATGATCTTTTCTCTGCTGGATGCGCCGGCAGCACGGGAAGCGGAGAATGACGAAAGCGGACGCAAAATGCCGTTCCTGCTCCAGGAGAGTCGGATGCGGCCTGGCAAAAAAGGCATTAAAAAAGGCCCTGAACACTCAGGGCCTTCCAGTTGAAGAAAATATGGTATTCTGACTAGCTGTGGATGGAGAGACCTATGCCCTCAAACATTTCCATAATGCCGAATCCGTACCACAGAGTGTACAGGATGTAGAACACCAACATACCAATAACAAGCATCACATGGTCGCTGACCTTGGCCACGGGGACGCTGTAGAAGTTGTTGCCGGGTTCAAGAGCCTTGCGGACGACCTGGTCCACGATCTTGGCATCAGCAATCTTGCCCTGACGCTGCAAGTCCTTGACGCCAGGATTCAGGGTGTACCAAAAGGCGCGTGCTACTTCGAGAGCAGGCTGGCCGTAGTTGGCTTCAACGCTCTTGGCGTCATTGTAATACAGCTTGTCACCGACCTCGGTGGCAGCGGAGAGGATGGCACCCAGTTCGCCGGAAACCTTGATCCTCTCGTTCTCAATGGTGGCCTGGGCACCGATCTTCTCGTAGACCTTGACAATAGTATCGCCCAGCTCGTGCTTTTTCAGCGGAATGTTGAACTCTACCTGCTTGCCCTGGACAGAGGTGAGGGACTCACGAACCTGGGGAATGAAATAGGAAGATCCCTTGGAAAGAGAGTTGAACACCTCGTCAGCATACTGAAGGCCAGTGAGATGGTTTCCTTCCTCATCAGTCAGGATGGGGAAGAGCAGAAGGCTGCAGACTACTGCAAAGGAGAGCAGCAGCACCATGCCTTTCATAAATGGTTTTCTTTGATGAATAAGCATTGCTTAGTCCCCTCTGAGCTTTGAGAAATTGGCAACGAACTTGCTGATGACCCAGAATCCGAAGAAGGCAACGACTGCCCAGAAGACAATGTTGCCGCAGAATTCTATGCCGTTCACCAATCCCATGGGAAGATCGACAACTTCCAGTTCAACCATCTTCTTAGGCAGGGTGGCCACGCGGTTGAAGAAGCCGGCGAGAATGGACATGGCGTAGAAGCCGCGGATCTGAGGACCCTCAACAACCTTGGTTGTCAGGGCGCCAATCTGGATGCCAAGGAGGGAGCCAAGCAGCATGCCGACGGCCAGGGTGTAGAACACGTAGCCGTAGATTGCATACTGGCCGATGGCAGCGAAGCCGGCGGTGAAGATAATCTGGAAGATATCAGTGCCGACTGTGGTCATGGCGGACACGCCGAAGACGTACACGAACATGGGGAAGGTTACGAAGCCGCCGCCAACGCCCATGATGGCTGCCAGAAGACCTACGAACATACCGCCGCTGGCGACAACCCAGGCGGAGATTTTGCGGCCGCCGGGAACGTCGTTTTCATCAAAGGTGATGACCGGAGGAATGCGCAGATTCTGCAGGGCAGCGCAGATGCCGCCCTTCTTCTTCGGTTCTCCTTCCTCTTTCTTCTTCAAGAGGCGGGAAGTTGAACGAAGGTAGTCGAACATGGCATAGAAGCCCAGGAAACCGAGCAGGAAGACGTAAACAATGGTGATGAATACGTCAGAAAGGATGGGGTTGAAGTTGTACAGGCCCTTGTTGAGGGCGCCGCCGACAAACGTTCCGATAATGGAGCCGACAAGGAAGGCGATAGCCAGTTTGACGGACACGTTGCCAAGCTTCTTATGGATTGTCGTACCCATAATGGCCTTGGCGAAGATGTGGAACAAGTCAGTACCAACAGCCAGAATGCCTTTCACGCCAACGGCCATCAGGGCAGGCGTAATGATGAAGCCGCCGCCAGCGCCGATACAGCCGGTGATGAGCCCCGCAGCTACACCAACGGCGATGGACGCCAGAAAGATGCTCGTTGTGTAAAAAGAGGGGGCATATGCTGTCTTGCCGCCCAGAATTTCGTGTCCGACGTAAGCCTCTGCAGCACAGCAGGCGAGAATCGGCACAGCCAAAGCGAGAAGAATCAGCATTTTCTTGCGATTCTTCAGAATTGAGGTTGATACCTCAAGGTCCCATCGTGCATACGCTTGGGATCCCGCTAAGAGCATATGATATAGCTCTTTCCCAAAACTCATTGAAAACCTCCCAATCAAAGCGATTTTCTTCACAAACTGGACAAAGTGATTTTTGATACCACGTGACCTAATTTATGGGAAGTACCTCCCAAGGGCCCAGCGCCCGCAAAACGCCCGTTTGCGAAAGACTGCACGTCCAGGACGAATCCAAAAATAGTACAGTATTCCATTATGTTGCAGGAAGAAAACCGCCCCCTGGCTCTTCCTCTGAAGGCCCTTTGCAAAAAACATTCATCATGGTCATTTTTTTTACACATGGTCAAAATTTGACCTACTGATCACATTTTTTCCCGGTCCCTCGGCAGAAACTGAAATTTGGGCGAAGGATTTGTGACAAAAGGGCTCAGTAGCGGATTTTTTTCACAAGCATTTTATTTTACAGGTTATATCAATGAGTTATAGTCAAGGCGCCCCCAGATTTTCCGGTGCCGGGGGAGGTCCTGCGGCAGGGCGGCGCCCTCCAGCAGGGAGTCTGCCACGGAAGAGCCGCATCCAGACTGCTGCCCTGCACGAAGGCAGCGCCAATGCTTCGGACGATGCCAGGCACGATGCAGCAGCCGTCCTTCAGGAGAGGACAAGGAAGCGGCTGCGCTGCATAGTCCTGCAGACTTTCAATCCCGGCTCTTTGCGCAGCAGGCAGCCTGAGCGGCAGACCTGCCCGCCCATGTCTTTTCGCCGCACACAAAAGAACGCAATATCAACAAGTTACAAACAAATAAGTTATCTGATATCTTGACCTTAAGCCAGCGATCGTCTACTTAGCACAATAAATATCTGCGATCTTTCGTTATTGTTTCACGTGAAACATCCACTCAAGGAGCACTGGATATATGGCACGCATCATATGTATTGCCAATCAAAAGGGAGGCGTTGGCAAAACAACCACCTCCATAAACCTTGCCGCCTCTCTTGCGGTCCTGGAGCACAAAACCCTGCTCATTGACTGCGACCCGCAGGCCAACTCAAGCAGCGGGCTGGGATATGACGAAGCCCTGGGCAACGGCACGCTGTACTCTGTCTTCTACAAGCCCACCCACGACTCGGTCACCTCAGCTATTACGTCTATAAAACCACCTTATCTCAATATCTTACCAGCTGACATAAACCTGGTGGCCGTCGAGGTGGAGCTGGTCAATGAAATTGCCAGGGAACGCTACCTCAAGGAACTGATAGCCTGCATCGAGAAGGACTACGAGTTTATCATTATAGATTGTCCGCCCTCTCTGGGGCTTCTGACGCTGAACGCCCTTTGTGCTGCCACTGAGCTGCTTATTCCGCTGCAGTGCGAGTTCTTTGCGCTTGAAGGCATCGTCAAGCTCATGGACACCTATACCAAAGTCCGCACGAAGCTCAATCCGGATATAGGCATCGCCGGCATCCTGCTGACCATGTACGACGTCCGCAACAGGCTGTCCAAGGATGTAAAAAACGAGATAAGCAGAGTTATGCCCCAGCACCTGCTGAAAACCTGCATTCCACGCAATGTGCGTCTCTCAGAGGCTCCCAGCCACGGCCGCTCCATCATTCACTATGACATCAAGTCAAAGGGCGCTCTGGCTTATCTCGCCTTAGCTCAGGAAATTTTAACCCGAAAGGCTCTTCCGTAGCCTCTATCTTGCACGCGGCAGGGTGTGCTCGCAGACGACCTCATCACGGAAGTGCTTCTGCCTGATGGTTGTCCCGCATTCCTTGCACTGGAACACCAGCAGTCCGCCGTCGTTGGCATTGCTTAAATGGAACGGATGGAGCGGATCGGTACGCCAGTCGGAGGTTTCCTTGCCGCAGTTGGGGCAGACGACTTTGGGATCATAGGTATAGTCAAAGTCCCAATGCTCCAAAAAGGCCTTAAATTCCTTCAGGGATTCCTGCGGCACGCCGCCATGCCTGTAGAAGAGCTCCCTCTCCGCAGACTTGAGATCGTAACGGGTCATTTCCCACATCTCACGGCTGATAATATAGGCATAGGGGTTGCCGTCAGGTCCGTTGAGTGCACTCAGATGCGCCGGCAGCTGGCGGCACTGATCCAAGAGGGGAAGCGCCCCCTGCAGGATGTCGGCGCAGCGCACGCCCAGTTCAGCGGAGATGAAGAAGCATTCATTGGCCTTCTTCACGTCCCGCATATGAACTATATGTGTTTCCAAATCAAACATATTTTTCCACCTGTATTATCAAAATTGCCAATCGCATGCGCAAACAGGACAAGTCCCGGCATGCCCGACGGCAGTACTGTATATCAAGGAGTCATCTGTGTCATTAAAAGGACTGGGGCGCGGGCTTGACGCCCTGCTGTCAACGGAAAGCCAAACTAATCAGGGCAGCAGCGTCTGCACCCTGGGTGTCCATTGTCTTGTTCCTAACAAAAATCAGCCCAGAAAGTCCATGACAATGGAAGGACTGGAAGAGCTGGCTCAGTCTATCCGCAAGCAGGGTATCATTCAGCCGCTCCTGGTCCGCAAGCTGCCCGACGAAGACAACAAATACCAAATCATAGCCGGCGAGAGGCGCTGGCGTGCTGCGCAGAAGGCCGGCCTGAAAGAGGTCCCTGTCTTCATACGCGAGCTGACCGACGCCGACGTCATGGTCATAGCGCTGATAGAGAACCTGCAGAGGGAAGACTTGAATCCCGCTGAAGAGGCGATGGCCCTGTCTGATCTCAAGACCAGCCTCAACCTGACCCAGGAAGAGCTGGCTGAGAGGCTGGGGAAAAGCCGCTCGCAGATAGCCAACTCCATGCGCCTGCTCCAGCTGCCGGAAAGAGCCCTCAAGAGTCTGCAGGAAGGCACCATAAGCGCCAGCCATGCACGCTGCCTCCTAGGCTTCAGCGAAAACCCTGATGAGCTTGACGCCTTCCTGACCTACATCCTGGACAACAAGCTCACCGTGCGCACCTGCGAGGACATCCTGTCCGCATGGAAAAAGGGCGAGCCTCTTCCCTGGAACAATCCTTCCGGCGAGCCGCAGGGCAATGCCGTACACACAAGGCGCAAAAAAAGCCCTGAACTGCGCAAGCTGGAAAAGGACATTTCAAGCGTGCTTCAGTTCAAGGCAAAGCTGAGCGGAACGACAGATGCCGGCAAGCTGACCTTCACCTATAAAAACGGCGAAGAGCTGCAGAAGATTCTGGACAAGCTCGGCATGACCCAAAGCACGAACTAGGACACGCAGTGGGCAGCATAAGCTGTCTGCTCATAAAGGACGGACTGGGGAACCGTCCTTTGTCGTTCTGAACATTGGGGGATTGTCGCCCAGGCAGCCGCCCGTCCGTCCAGCCTGGCATCCTTACGTGCCGGCTGCCGCTTGTAATGCGCCAGCATCTGTTGAGCCATTGGTATCATCTGATGATACTATAATCTCTATGCTGAGTCCGAACGGGCTGCCGGTCCTAAATCAGCTTGAGGCCTCACGGCAGGGGCTTTAGAGGCGGCTTTCACAAAAGCATCCTATGCCTTGCGGGTGAACTCACAGGCTGTCCACCAGTATCATTATGGTATCATCTGATGATACTATAATCTCTATGCTGAGTCCGAACGGGCTGCCGGCCCTAAATCAGCTTGAGACCTCACGGCAGGGGCTTTAGAGGCGGCTTTCACAAAAGAACCCTTGCCCTGCTGGTGAACTCACATGCTGTCCGCCGGCATCTTGCAGGCTCATTATGGTATCATTATGGTACCATAAAATGATACCATAATGATACTGTACTCTACACTGCGTCCAGTGGCTGCCGCTATTTTGCTGCTACCCACAGACCGTTCTTATTTGAGCCGTCGCGCCGTATCAGCCCAAGTTTAGTCAGGTGATTCAAGTAGCGCTGTACAGTTGATTGAGATTTGCCAATAGCATCTGCAAAATTCTGCCTGGTAAATCTCTTTCCTGTGCGTATCAGCTTTAAAAGCTCTTTTTCTGAATCAGAAATATCTGCTATTTGATAGCTACTACGCAAAAATTCAAATGTAAATCCAAACTGATCATTTCTATAATTGTATCCAATATTCTTACAAAGACTGAAGACATTCTTAAAGCCAGTGTTAGATGCTTCCATCGTCTTATTATAGTAGAGGCATGATGCAATCAGCTGATTTCTAAACATTGCTCTTTGTTTGCCGTTGGCAAACATCTGCGGAGTTATTCCCGGCAATATCTGTCCTGAATTGTATATATGTATTTTTGAAGGGGTAATATAAATTTCGTGAGAACAAATGTCGCCTGCTCTCATATGGGCAAAGCTGTTTACGATGATCTCCCGAATGGCTTCTACCGGCACTTCAGGAACTTCCACCTTCTCCTTGCCGACAGTTTCTACCTTCCAGTTGATATTGCACAGCACATACTTGACCGCTTCATGGATGCATTCAAATATATTTCCCCTAAACTGCTTTATATCAGAGAATCTGATTCGCTCTTCAGCGGGAAAGACAGCCAGTCTCAGCAGCAGCGGCTCCTTGTTTGAGAAAAGATAATATCCTGCATTATTCAAATGTTCGCCGTTCAGCAGTTCTAATTTTCTCAGTGTTGTCTCAACATCACTGTACGAAAAGTCAATTCTCCCACACTCGTTGCCTTTGTTGACGTAGTCAATCAATAATTGCTCATCAACATCTCCTGCAGTATATTCAGTTTCCTTTTGATCCAACTGTGAAAAGCCATACTCTTGACGTATAAACAAGGTATTACTCCATTGCAAACAGTTAATGCTAAAGAAGACAGCCAGAGCAGGGCATCAACCAATATCAACAGAAGGATTTATCTACAGCAGCAGTTCTCTGCCTTGCACCTCTTCACTACACTCTGACACGGCATGCATACATACCTTCATACGGCGCATCCGATGCCCACTCTTCTGCAATTTCAGCATCATACGACTGGCACACGTTCCTGACAAGACTTTTGTTTTCACTTTTGGTCACGGTGCAGGTCATATAGACGACGTCGCGCCCTTTAGGCGCCATAAGCACTGCCCGCTCAAGCAGGGCACGCTGCGTCTTGACGTACTGGGCGACATCACGCTTGCGCATTTTGATGTCCGGGCGCCTGGCCAGGACGCCAAGCCCCGAGCAGGGGACGTCCAGCAGAATAGTCCCGTCCCAGCGCATAAACGGGGCATGCGCCCCGTCACAAAGCAGGGCGGCAGGCGCCTTCAGCCCAAGCCTGCTGCATTCGCCAGACAGGCAGGAAATCCTCTGCCAGGACAGATCCGATGCCAGCTCCACCCTGTACCCTGCCTCCAGCAGAGCTGTAGTCTTTCCGCCAAAGCCGCAGCATGCGTCCCAGAGCGGCGCATCCTTGTCCAGATGAAGGGCTCCCAAAGCCAGCTGGGAGCCTGCAGCCTGCAGCGTTGCCTTCCCCTCCCTTGCCAGGGCGGCAAGGGACACGTCAGCCGGAATGCCTTTGGGGAAGGAGAGCCCGCATGAGGATATGCCTGCCTCCAGAGGCTCCGCCCCCTTTCTGACAAGCTCAGCCTTAAGATCCTCCCATCCTGCCTTCCTGACATTGAGGCGCACGCAGGGAACCGGCCTGGCAAAGCTCTGCTGCATGACAGCCTCGGCTTTTTCCTCGCCGCACTCCTTGACCAGAAGGCGCCCCAGCGCCAGGGGAAAGGATGTATAGCGGCAGAACGCCGTAAAGTCGTCCTCGCCGTCCAGGCGGTAATAGTCCCGATGCTTTACCGCATCCCCCAGCCGCAGCAGGGACCTCAGCCCGCCGTTGGCAGCCCCGGCCACGCTTTTGCCGGCAAGGCTGCGTATATCCTCTACCGTCTCGTTGACCACGGCGTAGGCGGGCGCCCCCTCCTGGAAGAGCAGGGCAGTGCAGGCTGCAAGCAAGAGATGGCGGACAGGTGCTGCAAAGCGGTCAAACTTGGGGAAGAGCCTTGAAAGGACAAACTGACAGCGGACCTGCGCCCTGAGGCACCAGTAGGCCAGGTCAGTAGCCTGGCGCCTGGCCTCGGGGGAAAGCACCATGGAATCGAGCGCACGGGAGACGGCTGACTGCAAAGGCATACCCTTTTCAGTCTCTGCCAGCACCAGCAGGGCTGCCTTACGTGCTGAAGGGCGCAGTGCCTGTACTTTGGCGAAAGAGGAAGACATATCTTACATCCCTGCTGCAGGCTTGACCGTACCGGAAACCAGCAGTTCAGACGAACAAAGCCTCTGCCCGTTCAGGAAGGAAGCCACATCCATCGACTTCTTGCCCTGCGGGCGCAGGCGCTCCACTTCAAGGCAGCCGCCGCTGCAGGCCAGAAGGAGATGCCCCTTCCTGGTCAGAACCTGCCCGGGCTTGCCCTCAGCAGACACCGGATGCACCTTTTCCAGGACGACAGTCACCTCGCCCTTCTCAAGGCAGAGCGTGACATGGGCGCCGGGATCTGGCGTGACGGCGCGTATATGGCAGTCAACAACACGGACAGGACGATATACGTCAATCAGCCCCTCAGCCTTGGCTATCTTGCCGGCATAAGAGCTCTCGCCGGCCTGCGGCACAGGCGTCAGGGCTCCGTTCAAAACGCCGGTTAAGACTTCCTTCAGCAGGGGCAGGGACCGTCCTGCCATTTTGTCCAGCAGGGAGCCAGCCGTCTCGCCTGCAGTCGGCAGGGAGCTGCTGGCATAGACAGGTCCTGTATCCAGCCCAGCCTCCATGCGCATGATGCTGACGCCGGTGACTTCGTCGCCGTCCATAAGCGCCCGCTGCACGGGGGCGCAACCCCTGTACTTGGGCAGGAGGGAGGTGTGGATGTTGATGGGTGCCAGCGCCGGGATGTCCAGCACGCTCTGCGGCAGCAGCATGCCATACGCAGCCACGATCAAAAAATCGGGGCAGAAGCTGCGCAAGATCGCCTGCTCTTCCTCGTCCTTGAGCGTCAAAGGCTGGCGGACATGCAGGCCGGCGCCTTCAGCCAGCACCTTGACCGGCGGCGGAAGAAGCTTCTTGCCGCGTCCTGCCGGCCTGTCAGGCTGCGTGTACACGCAGCGCACCTCAATGTCAGGGTCGTCAATGAGTCCTTTCAGGATCTGCGCCGCAAAGTCGGGCGTCCCCATAAAGACTACGCCTGTTCTTTTTCTTTCTTCTTGAGCCACTTCTTCACCTTGCCGTCATAGAGTGCGCGACGCAGACGCCCTATCTTGTCGATAAACAAAATGCCTTTGAGATGGTCCGTCTCATGCTGGACGATAATGGCCTCATAGCCGTCTATGTCCCTTTCAAAGACCTTGCCGTCCAGCCCGAGCGCCTTGACGTGGACGCTGGAGGAGCGCTCCACGTTGGCCCTGTAGTCAAGCGGCACGGAGAGGCATCCCTCGCCCTTGCTGATGATGCTTTCCCCTGTCAGGGTGACCTCAGGGTTGATCAGGACATGCGGCGACTTCTCGCCTTCCTTGGTGGAGGGATCGTACACGACAATCTGCAGATGGACGCCGACCTGCGGCGCAGCCAGACCGACGCCGGGCGCCTCGTACATGGTCAGGAACATATCATCGACCAGGGTGCGGATTTCGTCTGTTATCTCGGCAACAGGCTCGGAAAGATCTCCGAGGCTGGGGTCGGGATACAGAACTATCTCTCGTTTCGTCGCCATATTCACTCCCATCCGCGCGACCCCATGCAGCGATGCTGAAACGGCTGAAAAAGGGGACCTGCGGAAAATACTTCAAGCCGGAAAGGACGTTGACGTCCCTTCCGGCTTTCCTTGCTTTGTGCTTTAAGGCTTTGCTGTCCTATTCCTTGGGCTGCTCTGCCTGCTTGACCTTGGCCTCCTGGGCTGCCTTGTCGGCAGTCTCGCGCAGGCGCAGACCGAGCTCGCGCAGCTGCACGCCGGAAACGCCGGACGGAGCCTGGGTCATCAGGCAGGTTGCCTTCTGCGTCTTGGGGAAGGCAATGACGTCGCGGATGCTCTGGCTGCCGGAAAGCAGCATGACCAGGCGGTCCAAACCAAAGGCGAGGCCGCCATGCGGCGGTGCACCAAACTCCAGGGCGTGGAAGAGGAAGCCGAACTGCTCCTCGGCCCTCTCAGGCGTGAAGCCCAGAGCCTCAAACATCTTCATCTGGGTGTGGGAGGAGTGGATGCGGATGGAGCCGCCGCCGACTTCGTTGCCGTTCAGGACGATGTCGTAGGCCCTGGCCTTGGCATGGGCAGGATCCGTGCTCATAAGCTCCATATGCCCGGGCATGGGAGAGGTGAACGGATGATGGCAGGCCACGTAGCGGTGCTCTTCCTTGTCGTATTCAAACAGCGGGAACTCCACGACCCAGAGGAAGTTGAACTTGTTGTGGTCGATGAGGCCGAGCTTCTCTGCGATGTGCACGCGCAGGTTGCCCAGGGCGGCATTGACCATCTCGGGATCGCCGGCCTGGAAGAAGAGGATGTCGCCGACCTTGGCGTCCAGGCGCTCCTTGATGGCGGCGCGCTCCTGCTCGGAGAGGAACTTGGCAATAGGAGACTGCCACTCGGTCTCGGACTTGATCTTGATCCAGGCAAGGCCCTGGGCGCCGTAGATGCGCACAAACTCCGTAAAGGCGTCGATTTCCTTGCGGGTCAGGGTCTCGCCGCCGTCCACCTTGATGGCCTTGACCATGGCGGCATTGGCAAACAGCTTGAAGCCGGATCCGCGCACGGCGTCGGTCAGCTCGACCAGCTTCATGCCGAAGCGGGTGTCGGGCTTGTCCACGCCGTAGTCGCGCATGGCTTCATCCCAGGTCATGCGCGGGAAGGGCGTCTGGATCTCCTTGCCCATGACGTCGCGGAACAGGCGGACCATAAGGTTTTCAGCCACGCCCATGACGTCTTCCTCGTTGACGAAGCTCATCTCCATATCGACCTGGGTGAACTCAGGCTGCCTGTCGGCGCGGAGGTCTTCGTCGCGGAAGCAGCGCACGATCTGGAAGTACTTCTCAAAGCCGGAGACCATCAAAAGCTGCTTGAAGAGCTGAGGTGACTGGGGCAGGGCGTAGAAGCTGCCCTGGTTCAGGCGGCTGGGCACCAAAAAGTCGCGGGCGCCTTCGGGAGTGGACTTGGTGAGGAAGGGCGTCTCAATCTCATAGAAACCCTGCTCGTCCAGGGAGCGGCGCATGGCCTGCATGATCTTGTGCCTGAGCACGAAGTTCTTCTGCATGCAGGGACGGCGCAGGTCCAGGTAGCGGTACTGCAGACGCAGGTTTTCGCCGGCCTCGCAGCGGTCCTCAATGACAAAGGGCGGAGTCTTTGAGGTGTTCAAAAGCTTCCAGTCAAGGACAACGACCTCAATTTCGCCGGTCTTGAGGTTGGGGTTCGTCATGCCCTCAGGACGGCGGCGGACGCGGCCCTTGATGGCGATCACATACTCAAGGCGCAGAATAATCGCACGCTTGTGCGCCTCGGGAGCAATATCAGGCGAGAAGACAACCTGGGTCAGCCCCTCACGGTCGCGCAAATCAACGAAAATGAGACCGCCATGGTCACGACGGAACTGAACCCATCCCATGAGGCAGACTTCCTTGTCCACATCATCAGCCGTCAGCTCGCAACAGCTGGAGGTTCTCTTCCAGTCGCCAAGGTCCGTTATATACTTGGCATGCTCCTGCTGGAGATCCTGAATTTGTTCGCTCATATATCCTAGTCCTTACGAGAAAGCACAGTGGCAAGACTGTCCAGGGCAACATCCTGCTGGCTGCCCTGGTCCATGTCCTTAACGGCCGCAACCTGGCGGGCCATTTCGTCACTGCCAAGAATTATTGTCCATTTTGCTCCGGATTTGCCGGCCTGGCGCATGGAAGACTTCATTCCCTGGACAGCATAGCCCATCTCGCCGGCAAGGCCGGCGTGCCTGAGCTCTCCGGCAATCTTGAAGCCGGTGGCGAGGCAGTCGTTGTCCAGGCAGACGATATAGAAGTCCTTGCGGGCAGACTCCCTCTGCCCCATAAGCAGGGCCAGGCGCTCCATGCCGCAGGCAAAGCCTATGCCAGGCAGGTTGGGACCGCCGAGGTTGCTGATCAGTCCGTCGTAGCGGCCGCCGCCGGCAACTGCCGTCTGGGCGCCGATAGCGTCGCTGCGCACCTCAAAGGTCGTGCGGCAGTAGTAGTCCAGGCCGCGCACAAGGCAGTTGTCCTGCACGTAAGCAATGCCGCTGTCCTGAAGCAGGCTGGTCACGGTCTGGTAATGCTCCCTGCAGTCGGCGCACATATAGTCGGCAATGACGGGTGCGGTCTGCAGAGCCTCGGAGTCGTGGTCGCGCTTGCAGTCCAGCACGCGCAGAGGATTGGTCTGCAGGCGGCGCTGGCAGTCCTCGCAGAGGCTGTCCTTGTAGCTGGTCAAATGCTCGATGAGCGCCTTGCGGTAGGCAGGGCGGCAGTTCGGGCAGCCAAGGCTGTTCAGATGCAGGCTCAAGCCCCCGATGCCCAGCTCCTGCATGTAGTCCAGCACCAGGCAGATGAGCTCGGCGTCCGCTGTCGGGGCAGGCGTTCCCACGACCTCGCAGTCTATCTGATGGAACTGGCGCATACGTCCTTTCTGGGGACGCTCGCAGCGGAACATGGGACCATACGTAAACAGTTTGGAAATGGATTCCTTGGCATGCAGGCTGGCGTTGATGTACGCACGCATGACGCCTGCCGTCGCCTCAGGGCGCAGGGACTGCAGCTTCCCGTGTGCATCAGGGAACGTATACATCTCCTTCTGCACGACGTCCGTCTCAGTGCCTATGCCGCGGGCAAACAGGTCCGTATACTCCATGATGGGCACACGGATCTCCCTGAAGCCGTAGCGGACAAACAGCCGTCTGGCTGTGGCCTCCATAAACTCAAACTGTGCGGCATCAGGCTCGAAGAGATCCGCAAATCCATTGATACGGCTGATACTCATAATACTTATAAACCTTTATACTTTAAGCCCGTAAGCTTTTTGTTCCTTCCACTATCTTTCAAGGTCAAACTTGCTGTGCCGGCAGCACGGCTTGACAGGGTAGTCGCCGTCAAAGCAGGCCGTGCAGTAGTGGTCCGAATGCATGACTGAACGCAGAAGCCCTTCCTTGCTCAGATAGTGCAGGGAGTCAACATCCAGTATCTTGGCTATTTCGTCCATGGAATGGTTGGCAGCAAGCAGCTCCTTGGGGGATGCAAAGTCAATGCCGTAGTAGCAGGGGAAGCGGACAGGCGGACAGGAGATGCGGATGTGCACTTCCTTGCAGCCAAGCTCGCGGAGCTTCTTGACGCGCGTGCTCATCGTTGTGCCGCGCACTATGGAATCGTCCACAATGCAGATGCGCTTTCCCTCAATCATAGCGCGCACGGGGTTGATCTTAATCCGCACGCCAAAGCTGCGCATGCTCTGGCTTGGCTGGATGAAGGTGCGCCCCACGTAGTGGTTGCGTATCATGGCGTGCTCATAGGGCAGGCCTGCGCACTGGGAGAAGCCAACGGCCGAGTACACGCCGGAATCAGGGAAGGGCATGATAAAATCGACGTCGGGCGTGGACTCGCAGGCAAGCATCCAGCCCATCTGCTTGCGGCAGGAATAGACCTGCTCACCGAAGATGTAGGAATCAGGCCTGGCAAAGTACACAAGCTCGAAAATGCACTGTCTGGGGCGCTCGGGCATGTCGTCCGTCAAATTCAGGCTCATCTCGCCGGCAGGGGAGATGACGTACATTTCGCCCGGCTTGATAGTCTGCTCATACTCTGCGTCCATGAGGTCAAAGGCGCAGGTTTCGGAGGCTATCACAGGGGATCCGTCCAGATGCCCCAAAGAAAGGGGATGGAAGCCATGCGGGTCGCGCACGGCCACCATCATGTCGTCCACCAGGAAGATGAGGCAGTAGGCGCCCCTCAGCCTGGCGCAGGTGGCACGTATGGCTTCAACGACATCGTGCTTTGCCAGCTCGCGCACAAAGACGTGCATGATGACTTCAGTGTCCGACGTCGCCTGGAAGATGGCCCCGTCATTTTCAAGCTCAGTCCTGAGCTCAACCGTATTCACAAGGTTGCCGTTGTGGGCAATGGCAATGCTCTTGCCCTTGTAGTGGATCAGCAGAGGCTGGGCATTGGCAATAGTCGGACGGCCGGTAGTGGAATAGCGCACATGCCCCATGGCGATGGCGCCGGTCAGCTTCTGCAGATGGACTTCATCAAAGATGTCGGGGACAAGCCCCATCCCCTTGTACTGGTGAAACTCGCCCTTGTCGTCCACGCTGACAATACCGGCGCTTTCCTGGCCCCTGTGCTGCTGAGCATACAAGCCAAAATAGGTTAATCTGGAGGCGTCCTCATGGCCGTAAACCGCAAAGAGCCCGCATTCGTCATGAATCACTTTCTACTCCTGCCAGACCGCGCATGGTCCAAAGCCATGCCATATCCGTTTATCAGAGAGGAGAGCAGGTCTTGAAGGCCCGCTCTCCTTTGTCAGTACCATAGTGAAGAGCCGTACAGGCTTCCGCCACAAAGCTACTCTTCGTCCTCATCCTGGGCAATTCCGCCGTCTTCAATGCGGTCGCAGGCTACGACCTTGGCGCCATTGTCCAGATTGACGATTTTGACGCCCATGGTCACCCTGCCGCGCGTCAGCACGGAGCCGACGCCGATGCGGATGATCTTGTTCGTCGAGGTCAGGACAACCAGCCCGTCTGTGTCCTTGACGGGCATGGCAGAGACCACGTTGCCGGTCTTGTTGGTCACCTTGAAGTTGATGATGCCACTACCGCCGCGAGACTGGCTGCGGTACAAGTCAGCCTTGGAGCGCTTGCCCATGCCCAGCTCGGAGACAGACATGATCGTCGTGGACATGTCGCTGCCGGGCAGGATGACCGCGGCAACAACCTTGTCGTTCTCCTTGAGGGAGATGCCCTTGACGCCCATTGCATTTCTGCCGATCGGACGGGCTTCCGAGCAGGCAAAGCGGATGGCATAGCCGCGCCTGGTAATCAGGACTGCATGATCATCCTCATGCAGGTCG
>CAZWGJ010000015.1:21754-22970 GCA_964633375.1 uncultured Desulfovibrio sp. | reverse complement strand
TGTGTGGATAAATATAAATTTATACAATTATCCACACACTAATGTCAAGTAATAAATTGAGATTCTTCACTTTTTTTTGAAAATTTTTTAAAAATCTCAACTTTCAAGGGGCTATCCGTCGGCCCTGCAAAGGATTGGGGAATTTCACCTTCTGCAGGCTGGCCAGCCCCGCCTCGTCCGTGAAGGAAAAACACAGCGGGGTTACGGTAATGTAGCCTGCATCCAGCAGGGCCTTGTCCGAGCCGGGCTCAACGTCCTCCGGCGGGACCTCTCCCATAATCCACCAGTACCGTCCGCCGCGCGGATCGATGCGCTCCTCATAGCCGTTTTTCCAGACGGCCGACGTCTGCGGGCAGAGGCGCACGCCCTTGCACTGCGCCAGGGGGCCTTTGGGGTAGTTGACATTGAGGACGCGCCTTTTGGGCAGCGCCGCCCAGTCCATCTCCTCCGCCATCTGTACGGCATGCCTGGCCTTGGCCATGATGTCCACATGCTCAAATTCGTTGTTTGAGATGGCCATGCTGGCCAAATTGTGGTGGCAGGCCTCGGTCGCAGCGCCGACCGTGCCGGAGTACAGGATGTCGGGTCCTACGTTGCTGCCGGCGTTGATGCCGCTCACAACCAGGTCGGGCTGGCAGGGCAACAGATTGCCCAGGGCCAGCTTGATGCAGTCTGTCGGCGTCCCGTACACGCCAAGACCCTCAAAGTCCGCCTCCTTGACCTCATACGCCTGCAAAGGCTGGAAAAAAGTCAGGGAGTGCCCTACGCCGGACTGCTGGCGCATGGGCGCCACAACCGTCACCTCATGCCCCCGTTCTTTCAGCACTTTATACAGGGCGCGCAGGCCGTCGGCACGTATTCCGTCGTCATTGGTCATCAGAATTTTCATGAATGTCTCCAACTGGTTGCATATGGCAAACTATCAATAGAAAATGTACAGTTCCTAAAGACGCATGTCCACCTTCTGCCAGCGGCCTGCCTTGCCTGTGCGCAGAAGCTGCCAGGGACATCTTCCCAGCCCGCACTCGCCCACGCACCCGTTCTCTTGACCAAGAGATAAAACCAGAAATGATAGGAGGATATGCAGGCTTCTCTGCCAACGGCACCGTCTTGCGGCCCCGCCGCGAAACCATCCGCACAGAGAGTCAGCCCTGCATGACGAACATATGCTGCAGAAAGGAATGTCTGTCACAGAGATCACCCAAATCAACCAGAC
>CAZWGJ010000015.1:0-21654 GCA_964633375.1 uncultured Desulfovibrio sp. | reverse complement strand
GCAGCCGAGCTCGACATCCGCGAGTTCACGCCTGCCTCGCCCTATGACGGCGAGGCCTGCACCGGGGAAGTCCTGGAGCTTGCCGACAAGGAGACGGCGCAGACGCCATGGAACAGGCTGATCCACGCTTTTTTTGACGTCCCTGACAACAAAAAGGCCTTTGCCTGGGGCTCTGCCGCCAAATGCGTCCATCATGCCGGCGTAGGCGGGCTGGCAGCCCATACGTTGGAAGTCTGCAAAACGTGCCTTGCCATCGCCTCCGTCTACGAGGACATCGACAGGCCTGCCCTGGTAACCGCTGCGCTCTTCCATGACATCGGTAAGCTGCAGGAGATGGAAACCACGGGCTTTGAAACCACCTACACTGTCCCCGGCTATCTGATGGGGCATATGGTGCTGGGCGTTGCCATGCTTGCTCCCTACTGCAGGCAGGCAGAGCTGCCCACTGCCCTTGAACAGCACTTTACCCACCTCATCCTCAGCCACCACGGCACAGTTGAATTCGGCGCCGTCACCCCTCCGGCAACCAAGGAAGCCATCATCCTGGCCGAGGCGGACATGCTTTCAGCCAAGCTCAACTGCATGGCCGCTGCCGTCAGCAAACTTGCTGAAGGCGAGGTTGAGGCAAAAATCTCCCTGGGGCTGACCGGCCGCGCCTACAACAGGCTGAGCACAAAGCAGGTCCTGGAAAGCGCTGCCAGTCCGACTGCCCCGCAGGAGGCTGCGCCTTCCATGCAGACTACTCCTGCCCAGCCGGCACCCGCTGCCAGCGCCGTCAGCGGGCAAAGCCAGCGCAAGGCGCACCCGCAGGCGCAGAGCCCGGCACCGGCAGCCAGGACGACGCCACGCCCGACGGCACAGGCGACAACACAGACGATGCCGCAGACGGCAAGGCCGGCTGCCAGTGACACGCCGCCGTGGGACGACAACGACGACTACCTCTCCTCCCTGGCCGAGGCAGACGACATGAACTTCGGCCAGCAGGAAATCCCCCAGCAGCCTGAAGACGGCGCCTCTTCCTGGCAGACAAGGGGAGCACAGCACACTCGTACTGCAAAAAACACAGGGCCAAAATCCCAGGGCGGCAAAAAAGACACCTCAGGCTCTCTTGCTTCCTTCTTTTAGCACGGCACAATCCGCCCTGTAGGCACCTCTGCCGGCGGTCAGCCTCATGCGAACTTTACCCGATGCGGGCAACAAGCTATACTTCTTACTTCCCGATCATCTCCGATCAATTCAGGCGGCAGGACTCTTCGTCCAGCTCGCCATAGGCAGGCTCCATGAGCAAAGCGAGGCTGTATGTTCATCTCATTTGAGGGCGTTGAAGGCGCCGGCAAGACGACAGTCATCCAGGCTGTCGCGCAAAGGCTGAAGACGCGCGGCATACAAGTGCTTGTCACCAGGGAGCCCGGCGGAAGCGATCTTGGGCAGACGCTGAGGAAGCTTCTGCTCAACTGCAGCACCGAGCTGGACCCAATGGCGGAGCTCTGCCTCTTTCTTGCAGACAGGGCGCAGCATGTCAGCGGGGTGATTCGCCCCGCCCTTGAGCGCGGCGACGTTGTTCTCTGCGACCGCTACATCGACTCTACCATCGCCTATCAGGGCTATGCCCGCGGTCTGGCCCTCAAAAAACTCCAGGCTCTGACCTCCATTACCGCCCACGGCCTGCAGCCGGATCTGACACTGCTGCTGGATCTGCCTGTCGAGCTCGGGCTTGAAAGGATGGCAGCGCGGAGGGCCCTGCTGAACACGAGCGATGAGGGACGGTTTGATCTGGAAAAGCTCACCTTCCACAAGGCTGTCTGCAACGGCTTCAAGGCAATAGCAGCCAGTGAACCCGAGCGTGTCCACACCATCAATGCGGCTCTTAGCAAAGAGGATGTCCTCAGTCTCTGCCTGGCAGAAATTGACCGCATCCTCCCAGTCAGCTGCCAGCAGCACTAACCCCTTACCCCTTAAGCAAGCCCTTGCCGGCTTCCTTAAGGGCAACTTGTCAGGGCAGCCAAATCCTGCCCGGAGAGGAAGTATGCACGAAATATATGTTTTCGACAGCACAGCCCAAAATCCCCTGCGCCCGGTAACAGAGGACTCCCAGGCAGCTTCTGAGGCAGACCCTCAGCTCCTTCAGGCTGCAAAGGACGAGAACTTTGACTGGATGGAGCCCATGTTTGCCTGCGGTGATGCAAATCTCCTCTACATCACCGTGTACAAGCAGCCTGAAAAAAACAACGGCCTTATCATCGCCTTCAACGCAGGGGACATCATCTTCTCTGTTATAGCCAATACGGGTCTGGACCTCATGGCCGCCGCCTCCCACTTCTCCAGCATGGTCTCCAACGTCCGCTACGGCGTGGACATCTTCGAGAATGCCGACGACGGCGACGGATACGAGGAATAGGTCTGATTGAGAGGCTCTGCCTGCGGGAGACGCCTGATGAATGCAAAGAGTTTCAGCCGCGCCAAAAATTCCCTTGGCGTCGTATTTTTCCCCGCCTTTGACTGGGCTATATCGCCGACGCACCCTGAAAGGGAGGAGCGCCTGCTCTATACGCGCGACCAGCTGAAGGAAGAGGGGCTCTTTGATATAGACGGCATACGGGAATACAAGCCGGCTATGATCACCCCTGAGGATGTCAGCCGCGTCCATTTCTGCCTGCCGTCCACAGCCAGCATTGTCTCCGATTCGGACCTGGCTGCCGCCGGCGGCGCCGTCACGGCTGCCAGGCTTGTCCTGGAGAAAAAGGAAGACAAGGCCTTCGCCCTGGTGCGTCCCCCAGGACACCACGCCATGCGCGTGGCGCACGGCAACAGGGGCTTCTGCAACATCAACAACGAAGCCATCATGCTGGACTGGGTGCGTGCCAACTACTTCCATCCGGAAGGACGCCCCCTGCGCATAGCCATCGTCGACACGGACGTCCACCATGCCGACGGCTCGCAGGACATCTTCTGGAACGATCCGGACACGCTCTTCATCTCCCTGCACCAGGACGGGCGCACGCTCTACCCCGGCACCGGCTTCATCAGGGAAAGCGGCGGGCCGTCCGCCTTGGGGCGGACTGTCAACATCCCGCTTCCGCCAGGCACCTCGGACGAAGGCTACCTCTATGTCATCCAGCAGGTAGTCATCCCCATTCTCAAGGACTTCCAGCCGGATCTCGTCATCAACTCCGCAGGCCAGGACAACCACTTTACCGATCCTCTGGCCAACGAGCTTCTGACGGCGCAGGGCTATGCAGCCCTCAACGCCTGCCTCAATCCCGACATAGCCGTGCTGGAAGGCGGATATTCCATCCGCGGAGCCCTGCCCTATGTCAACATGGGCATCTGCCTGGCGCTGGCAGGACTGCCTGCCACGGACATAGTGGAGCCCGACTTCAACAAGGAAACTGTCAGGCAGTCTCCCAAAATCGCCCCCTATATCGAGCAGACAGGCAGAAAGGTCCTTGAGCAGTACTTCTTCCCGCCCCAGCATCCCTGGGAGGGCAAAGAAGAGCAGGGCTTCTGGAGCTCAACCCGCTCCATCTACTACGACACCAGCGCCATCTCTGAAAGGCAGCGCCTGAGATACAGGCTCTGCCCCAACTGCAGAGGCTACGGCATCAGGGAAACCGAATCCGGCAGAACTTCTCTCTCCTTCTGTCTGGAGATTCCCCGCTGCATCTGCGATGCATGCCGCAATGAAGCCTGCGACAAGCTGGCTGCCGCCAAGAAGAGCGGGCGGTACGCCTACACCCTCTGCCTTGACGAATCAACGTACACTCCCACTCATCCCTGGCCACTGGAGAAAAAGCAATGGCAGTAGATATTCTGATTATCGGCGCTGGCGGCGTCGGCAGTGTTGTGGCGCATAAGTGCGCCCAGGCATCCCTTAACGGCGCCTTTGGCAAAATCACCCTTGCAAGCCGTACTGTCTCGCGCTGCGACGCCATAGCCGCTTCCATACGCGAAAAATACGGCGTCTCCATCGAGACCGCCAAGGTAGATGCTGACAATGTGCCTGAACTCTGCGCCCTGATCCGTCAGGTGAAGCCGTTCATGGTCCTCAACATCGCCCTGCCGTACCAGGACCTGACCATCATGGATGCCTGCCTTGAATGCGGCGTCCATTACCTGGACACAGCCAACTACGAGCCGCTGGACACTGCCCGCTTTGAGTACAAATGGCAGTGGGCGTACCAGGACCGCTTCCGTGAAAAAGGCCTGACCGCCCTGCTTGGCTCCGGCTTTGACCCAGGCGTCACCAACGTCTTTGCAGCCTGGGTCATGAAGCACGAGCTGGACGAGGTGCACGTCCTCGACATCATCGACTGCAATGCCGGCGACCACGGCCTGCCCTTTGCCACCAACTTCAACCCTGAAATCAACATCCGTGAAGTGTCCGCCCGCGGACGCTACTGGGAGCGCGGCGAGTGGGTCCAGACTGCCCCCCTGTCCTGGTCCATGGACTACACCTTCCCCCAGGGCATAGGCACGAAAAAGTGCTTCCTCATGTACCATGAGGAGCTGGAAAGCCTGGCGCTCAACCTGAAGGGCCTGAAGCGCGCCCGCTTCTGGATGACCTTCTCCGAGAACTACTTGAAGCATCTCGACGTGCTCAAAAACGTCGGCATGACCCGCATCGATCCTGTTGAGTACAAGGGACAGGAAATTGTGCCCATCCAGTTCCTGGCGCACCTTCTGCCTGATCCCTCCACGCTGGGTGCCAGGACGCACGGCTACACCTGCATCGGCAACGTTATGCGCGGCGTGAAGGACGGCGCTGAAAAGAGCGTCTACATCTACAACATCTGCTGCCATGAGGAGTGCTACAAGGAAATCGGCTCCCAGGCCATCTCCTACACAACAGGCGTGCCTGCCATGGTCGGCGCCAAAATGCTCTGCGACGGCACCTGGCTCAAGCCGGGCGTCTGGAACATGGAGCAGCTTGATCCCGATCCCTTCCTCAAGGATCTGGCCAGCTACGGCCTGCCCTGGACATGCGTCGACGTCTCCGACCAGGAAAGCTTGTAGGACGCTATGGCGCACGAACAGATACTGCTGAGCTCACAGGTTCCCTCTCCCTGCTTTGTGGCCGACATGGACAAACTGCGGTCCAATGCGGCCATCCTGGCAGAGGTGCAGGAACGCACGGGGGCACGGATTCTCCTTGCCCTCAAGTGCTATGCCTGCTGGAAGACCTTCCACGTCCTCTCCCGCGCCAAGCAGGGGCCCTTGTGGGGAACTTGTGCCAGCTCCGTGGATGAAGCCAGGCTGGGGTTTGAAGAATTCGGCGGCGAGGTCCATGCCTTTGCCGCTGCCTGGACTGAGGCGGAAATACGCGAGCTTGCGGCCTTTGCCGACAGCCTGGTCTTCAATTCCGTTCGTCAGTGGCGCCAGTTCCGCCCAATCATAGAGGCTTCCGGGCGGCATATAGAATGCGGACTGCGCATCAACCCTGAGCACTCGGAAGGGGCTGTGCCCATGTACGACCCCTGCTCCCCGGGATCGCGCCTTGGCATACGGCGCAGACATCTGCCGGACGGCATCATGAGCGAGGGCTTGAGCGGACTGCATTTCCATACGCTGTGCGAACAAAACGCCGATGCGTTTGCCAGGACTGCCGACGCCGTTGAGGAGCATTTTGCCCCCTTCCTTGAACAGTGCAGCTGGATCAACGTGGGCGGCGGCCACCACATCACCAGGGAAGACTACGACCTGACGCTTCTGTGCGACAGGCTGAACGCCCTCAAGAAACGCTGGAACGCACAAATCTACGTTGAGCCAGGCGAGGCAGTGGCCCTAAATGCCGGCTACCTGGTTGCCACGGTGCTGGACATCACCGAGGCGGACATGCCTCTGGTCCAGCTGGACATTTCTGCCGCCTGCCATACGCCGGACGTGCTGGAAATGCCCTACAGACCGAACATCGTCTATGAGACGGCCAAGGGGCTGCAAACGGCAACGACAGCGGAAAAGGGCAGATGGCGCTGCCGCATAGGCGGCAAAAGCTGCCTTGCCGGCGACAGCTTCGGGGAATACGGCTTTGATGAGCCGCTTGCCATAGGACAGCGCCTCCTCTTCCAGGACATGGCCATTTACTCCACGGTGAAGACGACGACCTTCAACGGGCTGCGTCTCCCCTCCCTGGGGCTGGTGGACGGCTCTACGGGGCAGGACGTCTTTACGCTCCTGCATGTCTTTGGCTATGAGGACTTCCGCTCCCGCCTGGCATAGACCTAGCATTAACCTGGCATTGACTGCCCGGCACAAAGGAATTTGAAAGCCGTCCCTGTCTCTCTACAGGGGCGGCTTTTTCCTTGAATGTCCTCTTACAGTTCCTTGACCTCGCACTGTATAAAGCAGGTCTTGCGAAAGAAGGCTATCCCGTAGCAGTAAACCTTCGTAATACCCTGCCCAAAGGCTTCAATGTACTTCTTGTCTGCAATCTGGCTGAGCGCCTTGCCGGACAAAGCCGGCATGTCTTTTTCATCCTTGGAAGCCTTGAGTTCAATGGCCACGCCCAGAACGTTTTCCTCTGCGCTGAATAGTATGTCAGCGTATCCGTCACCGGCCACGTTGTTTGACATATAGGTAAAAAGCTTCCTGGTGGTGGCAGAGAAAACCCCATTTAAAAAACCGTGATAAAAATTCTCAGGCGGAGATTTCGTTGCCATGTCACGTATGGAGACGAATTTGCGCAATCTCTGAGACAGCAATGCGCTTGCCTGGCTGACATTCCCTGCCAAAAAGGCGTCCACAATTTCGTTTGAGGAGGCTGCTACTGCAGCATCTGACTGATAGTAGTCAGCGATATATGCTTCAAAGGCTGCCCTGATCTCTTTATTGGGAATGCGTACCGTGCATACACCCTGCTCGGGCTTCCCTGGTTTCTGAACACTTGTCAGATAGCCTGTGAAGAGGAGCAGCGTCCAAAAATCATTGCTCCGATGTTTCTCGCCTATCTCGTCGTAGTTTAACTGCTCATTTAAGACGAACTCTGCTTCTCCGCCATCAAGCAGTGTCTGCATCTTTTCTGCATCAGCTTCGTCAAGATAGGACATAAACTGATGTATCACAGCATTGCCGCTGGTTGATGTCCAAAAGCTTACCGGCTCTGAAATCTCCTGCCCTGCTTTGAGTGCACGTTTTGCTATATTGCAGTAGTTTATCACGTCCCAGGGACAGTACAGTTCTCTTCCGGCGACACGATATCCGTCGTACCAGTCCTTAACTGCCTTCTCCTGTCCGGATAAGCCATAATACGCAAGCATTTCTCTGACTTCCTGCGGAGTAAAGCCAATGCCCTCAGAAAAGCCATAGTTGCTGGTAACGGTATCGACCATCAGATTGTTAAGCCCTGTAAAAATACTCTCCTTTGCTACCCTTAAGCATCCAGTGAGCACGCCCTTTTCTACAGCGGCATTGTCCTTAAGCACAGAGGACAATACGGAACGAATCAGCTTCACCATTTCTTTATAATAGCCTTCTGTGTAGGCATTAGCGAGGGGGACGTCGTATTCATCTATGAGTACTATAACCTCCCTGCCATAGTGTGCACACAGCATTTTAGAAAGCAATTCCAATGCATCGCAAAGGTTGCTTCTGTATTGAGGAAGCGCCAGTTCGTTTTGGTTAAACAGGATGGAAAGCATCTCCTTCTCTGGGTTGGCAAGTTTAGGGCTGTTCAGAAGATACTGATGCTGGCGTGCTGCCTCAGAGAGCACGCTTGCAAGCATCCCGCAGGCTTCCTGGAAGCTAGTGCCGTCAACCTTCTTAAAGGACAAAAAAATAACCGGATATCTGCCCATGTACTCATCGCAGAATGTCTTGTCCTCGTAAATCTTCGTGTGGGAGAACAACTCATCCTGGTATGAAGTATCCGACGCATTTTCTGGATTGATGCGCAGGAAATGAAAGAAGGTGTTCATGGCAAGCGTCTTGCCAAAACGCCTTGGTCTTGTGATGAGGAGAACCTGTGAAGCGTCCTTAAAAACATCCCTGATAAAAGGCGTCTTATCTACGTAATAGAGATTTTTTTTCTTAATACGGACAAAATCGGAAATACCAACCGGAAGCTCTTTTACAAAACTGTCTGCCTGATCCTTCATCGCTGACTCTCCCGAAAATGCCGCTTCTGGAACATATCGTCCTGAAGGGCTATTTCTAACCTTACTTTCAGCGTAACGATATCAGTCTTGAGACAACAAAATCAAGTACGCTGTCGGTCGTTATCGTCTGCTGGGCTGCGCTTTAGGAGCAGGCTTCTCCATCTTGGGTGCAGGCTTGTCTATGACGCCTATGTAAATCCCTGTGGTGTCCGTCAGGATGTCGCCCTCTTTAAAGATGACCTTGGGTTCATCCTGCTTCCAGGTTGACGGTTTATAGGTTGGTTTATCGTCGCCGAACAAGGCAGCCAGGCCCTGCTTGGGCCCTTCTATGACCGGATCCGCAACGGCATACCCTGTCCACGATGAAACAAGCGACGGAACACCCGTTATTTTCTCCGGCTCAGCGGGGGCGGAAGCTGCGGCAGGAATGGTTCCGGCAGCCGGCTGAACACCTGCCTGCTGCTCTGAGCCTGCAACGGTCTGCTGCGGCACAGACGATGCAGGAGCCGATGCTCTGCGCGGATGCTTGGTCATAAGCATGGGCGGCTCATGATCCTGGAACGTCATGTCAACGAAGTCGCGAACCGTCACAAAACGCTGGCAGCCGCCCGCTTTCAGCTGGCTGACAATGCGCGGCAGGTCGTCGACTGTCCTTTTGTGGATGTCGTGGAACAGGAAGATGCCGCGCAGATGCCCTTTCTGGGAGACATGGCCCGAGCTGTCCGGGAGCAGGCTGTAGTCATCAGGAAGGCGCTTCCAGTCCAGGCTGTCCCTGGACCAGGTGATGATGCGCAGTCCCTCCTCGGCAGCCTGCCCGGTCAGGGCGTCGTCCTTTGAGCCGTAAGGCGGACGCAGGAAATGGGGATCTCCGCCAAGGGAGCGGAGGACCTCATTTGTCTTGCTGAGCTCCTCATGACGGCGCTCTGCCCCCAGCTTCTTGAGGACAGGATGCGAGAAGGAGTGGTTTTCCACCTCATGCCCTTCTGCCAGGGCGCGCTTGACGACTTCCTGATACTTGCCGCCGGCATTCTTCCCCAGCATGAAGAACGTGGCCTGAATGCCATAGCTGTCCAGCATGTCCAGCAGTTCTGCGGTAAACGGTCCAGGACCGTCGTCAAAGGTCAGGGCGCACAAGTTCTCGCTCATGACCTGTTCGTCAATAACGCCGCCATGATACGGCGCAAGCACATTGACCGGAGGTTCAGCCTTTCTTTCAGACTGGATAACGGCAGAAGGCACGTTTTCCTCTGCCTGGACTGCAGCCTCTGAGAGGGGAGCAAAAAGAACTGCGACAAGCAGGAAGCACACAGATGTATATGTCATGGCATCGCCCTGATAAAGCAAAATTTCGCGGTTTTTTACGTCTACATCATAGAAAAATCAAGGCAGGAGACGATGCTGCACCCGATGGGCAGCACGACGCGGCGCACGACATAAAGCAGGGCAGGCAGCCGATATCTTCAGCTGTCTGCCCTGTAAATTTTTCCGATCGCTCCCTGACAGTTCAGGACGTCAGACCTGCGTTAGTCCATGGCCTTGACGGCGTCCATGATTGTCTTTTTGGGATGGGCTGCGCAGTACTCGCCAAGATGCTGGCCCAGCTTTTCCACCCAGGCATCGTCCATGAGCGTGTTGTTTGATTTGGCGCTGATATAGCCGTCCAGCCACATCAGGATCAAAGTAATGTCCTGCTCTGAGCTGTCGACCAGCTCCTTGCAGCTAATCTTGGCTACATCGACGGGCTCGTCAGCCCTGACGATCTGGGGAGAAAACAAAAGCATCATTGCGCAAGCAAGCATCAGCAGCTTTTTCATGGTAGCACCTCCTTAAAGTGACTACGCCAGAGGGGTTCTTCTGTCCATAAGCTTAAGCTGTAAACACAGCCCTTTGAACAGATCGTGAATCAGCCAAGCATATTGCGTCTTCAGCCATTCACTTAAGAGTCTGCATATCATAAATGGATGCAGTTTTTATCAGTACAGAAGGCCAGCCTTCATCAATTTACAATAAGCAAAAGCCG
This sequence comes from uncultured Desulfovibrio sp., assembly GCA_964633375.1. Taxonomy (GTDB): domain Bacteria; phylum Desulfobacterota; class Desulfovibrionia; order Desulfovibrionales; family Desulfovibrionaceae; genus Desulfovibrio. Next base: position 11,544 of record CAZWGJ010000015.1, on the reverse strand, counting down.
GCCTGTTTGAAGGACTATTTATATATTTTCTTTATCGCAGCATGAATGCCGTCAATAACTTTTTTATTAGGCTTTGAGGCGCAGTAATTTTTTACAAAATCGGTCTCTTCAGCCATCTTGGTCAAGTTAAGAAGCGGCTGCTTTGTACCGGACCTTATATAGCCGTCCCACCAAAAAAGGATAAACCCCTGCTGAAAGTTTTCCATTTGGGAAAACTCTTTGCAGCTCATTTGATCCAGCTGGAAGACAGCATCACCCGCCTTGGCAATCTAAGGGGAAAGCAACAGCAGCAGTGCGCATGCGCTTGCCAGCAGCTTGTTCACCTGGAAAGGCCTCCTTGCAAAAAGACATCACGCCTGAGCCTTTCGGCGCAGGCGATTATCAGACAGTTTCAACTATGGGCAGGCAAATGGTCCTCCATTGCGTGCCGCCCGCAGGAAAGATTTTCGAATAAAAAATCGTCATATTCTTCTACCCTACAGACGGATACGTCTGCAAGCACCTGGCAACTATTTTTTCTTAATGCCTTTACACCCGATTAAGCAGAGTATATAAATTTTGCACCCTCAACTATATCACAATTTCTTGATAAACTGATATGCATACTATTACCACAGCCAAAGAGCTTTCCGCACAGTGCCGCCAATGGCACAAGGAAGGCCTCACCATCGCTCTCGTTCCCACCATGGGCTACTACCATGCAGGCCACGCCTCGCTTATGGACAAGGCACGCACCCTGGCAGACAAGGTTGTAGTCAGCCTTTTCGTCAACCCCACCCAGTTCGGCCCCAATGAAGACTACGCCTCCTATCCGCGTGATCTTGAGAAAGACTCCAAGCTGGCTTCCGAACACGGTGTGGACGTCCTCTTTACACCCGATCCTTCAGAACTCTACGCACCAAACGCTGCCACCTGGGTGGAAGTGCCCGACATGTCCAAGCTTCTCTGCGGCATGACGCGTCCCATCCATTTCCGCGGCGTCTGCACGGTCTGCACCAAGCTCTTTATGCTCACCCAGGCGGACTACGCCGTCTTTGGCGACAAGGACTGGCAGCAGCAGGCCATACTGCGCCGCATGGTCAGGGACCTCTTCTATCCCGTACAGCTCGTCGGCGTCCCCATCGTCCGCGCTGAGGACGGGCTGGCCCTCTCCTCCCGCAACGTCTATCTCACCGAAGAGGAAAGGGCGCAGGCTCCGGAAATATACCGCGGTCTGGAATACGCCAAAGCCCTGGTCAGCCAGGGCGAAAAAAGGGCATCCGTCCTCAAGGACGCCGTCCTGCGCCGCTGGGCTGCCAAGCTGCCCCTCGGCCGCCTGGACTACCTGCAGGTCATCGACTCTGAAAACCTGACCCAGATTGATGAAGTTACTGTCCCTGCCAGCATGGCCTGTGCCGTCAAAGTGGGCAAAGCCCGCCTTATCGACAACATCCGGCTCAACTAACACAAGGATACAACATGCAGACCAAAGGAACTTATTTCTTTACCTCTGAATCCGTAACCGAGGGCCATCCCGACAAAGTTGCCGATCAGATCTCCGATGCTGTTCTGGACACCATTTTGGAGCAGGATCCCGACGCCCACGTCGCATGCGAAACGCTGGTCACCACAGGCATGACGATAATCGCCGGCGAGATCTCCACGACCTGCTATGTCGATCTGCCCCAGGTGGCGCGCGAGACCATCAAGGAAATCGGCTACAACAGCTCTGCAATGGGCTTTGACTGGCAGACCTGCGCCGTCCTCTCCAGCATCGACCATCAGTCTCCCGACATCGCCCAGGGCGTTCTGAAGGAAAATCCTGAAGACCAGGGCGCCGGCGACCAGGGCATGATGTTCGGCTATGCCTGCTCTGAGACAGACACGCTTATGCCCGCACCCATCTACTGGGCCCACAAGCTCTCCCAGCGTCTCACAGCGGTCCGCAAGGAAGGCATCGTCGACTTCTTCCGTCCCGACGGCAAGACACAGGTTTCCTTTGAGTACCAGGACGGCGTGCCCGTCCGCATCAACAACGTCGTGGTCTCCACCCAGCATGAAGCCCATGCCACCCAGGACATGATCATCGACGCCGTCAAGAACCAGGTCATCCGCCCCGTGCTGGAGCCCTCCGGCTACTTTGACGAAAAGAACTGCGACATCTTCATCAACACCACAGGACGCTTTGTCGTCGGCGGCCCCATGGGCGACTGCGGCCTGACAGGGCGCAAAATCATCCAGGACACCTACGGCGGCTCCGGCCACCACGGCGGCGGCGCCTTCTCCGGCAAGGACCCCTCCAAGGTGGACAGGTCCGCTGCCTACATGGCCCGCTACATCGCCAAAAACGTCGTAGGCGCCGGCCTTGCCAAGATCTGCGAAGTCCAGATTGCCTACAGCATCGGCGTAGCCGCTCCTGTCAGCGTCCTGGTGACCTCCCAGCACACCAGCCCCTATCCGGACAGCGTCCTGACCGATGCCGTGCGCGAGGTCTTCGACCTGCGCCCCTACCACATCACCAGGCGCCTGCAGCTGAAGCGCCCCATCTACAAGAAGACGTCCTGCTACGGACACTTCGGACGCGAGCTGCCTGAGTTCACCTGGGAAAAGCTCGATGCGGCAAACGACCTCATCACAGCAGTGCAAAAGCACTAAAAAAATACATAGTATAAAGCCGGTACCGCCGACAGGCAGCACCGGCTTTTGTCTCTTTATCCTCACCAATATGCCTACAAGGAGGTTGGTATGGGACTCCCCTTCAGTCTCTCTCTTGATGAACAGCGTCTCTTAGGCCAGCTGGCTGTTTCAACCATAGACAACGCCTTGCACGGCATAGAACCCGTGCTACCTTGTGCCGGCGACTTTCCCGAATCCCTGCACGCCCACCTTGGCTGCTTTGTCACGCTGACCATACAGGGGCAGCTCCGCGGATGCATGGGGCTCATCAGGGCTGACGAGACGCCCTTGTATGAAAACATCTGGCGCATGGCGCTTTTTGCCGCCTTTAAAGACCCCAGGTTCCACCAGCTCTCCCTCCCCGAGTGGGCGCATACCGCCGTTGAAATCAACGTTCTGGGACCTCTTTCCCCATGCCCTGACGTCCGGCAGATCGTCATAGGCAAGCACGGCCTTGTCTTAAGCCTCAACGGACGCACCGGCGTCTTCCTGCCGTCGGTCCCTGTCGAATTTGGCTGGGACTTGGATCAGTACCTCCTCCACCTCTGCGACAAGGCAGGCCTGCCTGCAGGCTCCTGGCAGGCCGATGGGGCGCGCCTTGACTGGTATGAGTCCTTCAGCTTCGACGTTCAAAAATAAAAGCTGCGCAATGCAGCACGATGCCAAGAAGCTCCCCCGCAGGGCGTCTGTCCTGCAGGGAACTTCTTTGAATCCGTCTTCCCAAAAGGCCTAGATGATGGCATTCCCCAGCCGCCAGGCAAGCCTGGTAAACCTGCGCTTGACCGTCGTGTTGTGGACGGCGTGCGCCAGGGCCTTGGGGTCGCCCACAACCACAACCAGCTTCTTGCCGCGGGTGATGGCCGTATAGACCAGATTGCGCTGCAGCATCATGTAGTGGTGCATGAAGAGCGGGACAACGACAGCCGGATATTCAGAGCCCTGCGACTTGTGGATGGAAATGGCATAGGCAAGGACCAGCTCGTCCAGGGAGCTGGTATCATACTGCACCGTCTTCTCCTCATCAAAGCGGACGGTCACCATCTTGTTCTCTTTGTCTATCCTGGTAATGACGCCAAGGTCGCCGTTGAACACTTCCTTGTCGTAGTTGTTCTTGGTCTGCATCACCTTGTCGCCGACGCGGTAGAACACCTCGCAGCGCTTGATCTGGACGGCTCCCTCCTTAAGCGGGTTGAGCGCCGCCTGCAGGCAGGCATTCATATTCTGCGTGCCCACGCTGCCCCTGTGCATAGGAGTAAGCAGCTGCACGTCCCTGAACGGGTTCAGGTTGAATTTTGCCGGTATCTCCCGGCAGATAAGCGAAACCAGATCATTGGCAGCCTGCTCCCCGTCCTGGCAGGGCAGGAAGAAGAAGTCTGTGTCCTGATCCCAGGGGCGCACCAGCTCAGGCACGGTCCCGCTGTTGATGAGATGCGCATTGGAGACAATGGCGCTGGTCTTGGACTGCCTGAAGATCTCGTTCAGCTCGATGACGGCAACCCGCCTTGAGGCGATAATGTCAGCCAGCACTGAGCCAGGCCCCACAGAGGGGAGCTGGTGCGTATCGCCGACCAAAAGCACTGTGCAGCCCGACGGCACGGCCTTCAGAAGATAGTAGAAGAGCAGCACGTCCATCATGCTGGCTTCATCCACGATAAGCAGATCGCAGACCAGAGGCTCGTTTTCGTTGCGCATAAACTCATTGTCCACCGGATTGTATTCAAGCAGACGATGAATCGTGCTGGCGTTCTTGCCTGTCGCCTCAGACATGCGCTTGGCGGCACGCCCTGTTGGGGCAGCCAGGCTGATGCGGCTGGTCAGCTTTTCATAGAGGCTGATAATCGCCTTGATGATCGTTGTCTTGCCTGTGCCGGGACCGCCGGTGAGCACCATGACCTTGTTTCTGGCAGCCATGCGGACAGCCTCAGCCTGCGCCTCGGCAAGCCTTGGCTGGAAGGTGTTCAGCACGCTCTGCACCTGCTTTTCCACAGCCTTGAAGGAAACCGTGCGCGGCATGCGCTGCAGCCTGCCTAGGTAATAGGCAATTTTCGACTCGCAGTGGTGATAGCGGGCAAGATAGACGGCATTGTCGCCCGCCCTTTCTTCTGTCTCGCTCAAGGGCTCGCCGTCCACTACGATGCGTTCGCTCTGCTCCAGAGAGTCTATGGCTTGTGCGATATAGGCAGGATCAATGCCAAAGTCTTCCTTAAGCCTGTCAACGAGGACGCTGCGGGGCAGGAAAACGTCGCCGCTCTCTGAGGCCTTCTCCAGCACATAGAGCACTGCGCCCTGAATCCTGAGCGGGGAGTCCTTCGGGACGCCCAGCTTTTCCGCTATCTGATCGGCGGTGGTAAAGCCTATGCCGCGGATGTCCATGGCCAGGCAGTAGGGGTTCTCCCTCACCTTTTCAAGGGACTGGGCGCCATAGGTGTTGTAGATGCGCACCCCGTAGGCAGGTGAAATGCCGTGGGGCTGCAGAAACTGCATAAGGCTGCTGATGCCCCTGTGCGCACGCCAGCTTTCCTTGATGCCGGCAAGGTTCTTGGCGCCGATGCCGTGGACGGAAAGCAGCTTGTCGGGATCCTCGTCCAGGATGCGCATAGTGTCGCTGCCAAACTTCTTCACCACGCGCTGGGCCATCTCTGCACCCATGCCCTTGATAAGGCCGGAAGAAAGATAGGCGATAAGGCCGCTTTCACTGGCAGGCACCTGCTCCTCGGCAGAGGAGAAGGCAAACTGCCGCCCAAAGCGCGGGTTGTTGACAAATTTGCCGGTAAAGCGGAGGCGCAGGCCGCCCTGCGGATTGGGCAACGTGCCCACGCAGGTAAAGCCCTGCAGGGGGATGCCGCTGCGCCCTGCTTCCTTGCTGTCGGGCTGGACGCGCAGGATGGCGTAGCCGTTTTCCTTGCTCTGAAAGATCACGCGGTCAATGATCCCGCTGAAGCTCAATTCGGCAGGCTGCTCCCTTTGAACCAGCATTCCTTCCCTGTTGTCAGAATTGCCTGTAGGCACCATCTCCCCTCCCCATTCTGCGCTGCATAAGCAGCATGTCGGCTGCTACCAGGCTGGCCATGGCCTTATGGACCGGTATGCAGCGCGGTATGGCTGAAAGGTCGTGCCTTCCGCCAACCAGCACCGCGGCAGCCTGGCCGTTGACATCAATGGTGTTCTGCGTCCTTGGAACAGACGGTATGGGCTTGACCGCACACCGCACCACAATGTCCTGCCCTGAAGATATGCCGCCAAGTACGCCGCCTGCATGATTTGAGGCAAACTGCCCTCCCGGCAGCAGAGGATCGTTGTTCGTGCTGCCGCAGGCCCTGGCTGCGGCAAAGCCGTCGCCTATCTCTACACCCTTCACGGCGCCGACGCTCATAAGCGCTGCGGCAAGGGATGCGTCCAGCTTCCCAAAGACAGGCTCGCCAAGGCCGGCAGGAACGCCGCGTATCTCGACGCGCGTTATGCCGCCAAGCGTATCCTTTGCCTCGCGGGCTGCGCGCACCTTTTCGTCCCAGAGCGGAATGACGCCTTCATCTGCGCTGAAGTACGGCCTCTCAAAGGCGCCTTCCATTTCTATGCTCTGGACGGGGATGCCCCCGAACTCAACGCAGGCCGCATAGACAAAGATGCCGGCTCCTGCCAGCAGAACATCCGCTATGGCGCCGGCAGCCACGCGGGCTATGGTCTCACGCCCTGACGAGCGGCCGCCGCCGCGGTGATCCCTTCTGCCAAACTTCTGAAAGAAGCCATAGTCTGCATGACCGGGGCGGAACAGATCCTTCAGGTTGTCGTAGTCGGCCGAATGCTGATTTTCGTTGACAACCTGAAAGGCTATGGGCGTGCCTGTCGTCTCCCCTTCAAAGACGCCGGAAAGGATGCGCACGGTGTCCGATTCCCTGCGGGAAGTAGCCGTGATGCCCTGCCCTGGCTTCCGTTTGTCCAGCGCCTTCTGGATGTCCTGCTCGCTTAAGGGCAGGCCGGCCGGACAGCCGTCCACTATGCCGCCCACTGCCTCGCCATGCGATTCCCCGAAGGTGGTCAGCTGAAAAAGAGTACCAAACGTGTTGCCAGGCATGCCTGCTCCCAAGTCAGTCAAGCTGCAAGCTTGAACTTCGTGCAAAAATTCCGGCCCATCCACGCATCTTTTGTGCAGGACTTGTGGGTGAGCCTTTTACTGCCCTGCATTATTCCATAGACCTTGCAGAAGCGACAAGTCCCTGGCCTCTCAGCCCCCGCAAAGGCAGCATCTGCCCGCTCTGCGGCTCGTCAATAGTTGGTTACAAGGACTTCCCTTCCTGTCCTTCTGCCGGCATTTCTGTTGATCAGACGCTTCACGGCAAAGGACTGTATGGAATAGCCGTCATACAAGGAGCGCACTAAAGGAACGTCGTTGTTGGACAGCATAAGTTTTGCGCCTCTCGCATCCAGACGCCTAAAGAGAGCAGCCAGCCTTTTATGGTCGCCAAGGCTGAAGCCGTCCATCGTATAGTCCGTAAAGGAAGCCGTGCTGCTTTCCGGAACATAGGGGCTGTCAAAGTACACAAAATCCCCTGCTCCCACGCCCTCGCAGGCCTTCTCAAAATCCTGGCAGGTTATGGTGATGTCAGCTTTTTGCAGGTAGCCGGATATAGCCCGTACATTTGCTTCATCCAAGGATCTGCAGTTGACTTTGTTGTTGTACGGCACATTGAACAGGCCCTTGCTGTTGACGCGGTAAAGGCCGTTGAAGCAGTGCTTGTTGATCCAGATCATCAGCGCTGCGCATTCTGCATCAAGGTCATGTGCGGCAATCTTCTTGTTGTACTGTCCGCGGATCTCATAATACAGCTCCTTTGAGCAGGGGACTGCATCCATTTCCGCAACTTTTGCAATGACGCAGTCGGCAGAATGCTTCAGCTGCGTGTAGAGATTGACAAGCTGCTCATTGACGTCATTGACCACAGCCCTGTCAGGGGCCAGCCCCAGAAGAACAGAACCGCCGCCGATGAAGGGCTCATAGTAGCCGGCATAGGCAGGGGGCATATTGGCAGCTATATGCTCCAGCAGCTGCGTTTTTCCTCCTGCCCATTTCAGGACAGGCGTCATCTTTCTGTCGTGCACGCCAAACTCCCCAACTTCCTGCCAAACGGCAGATCCATCAGCCCTTTCTGCCCTGCAGGCAGCGCCTTGAGACCGTAGACAGCGCAAACAGCACGCAGCTGACAAGGATAATCGTTGCGCCTGTGGCTGTGGACATCCACGGCTGGGCAGACAGCACAAGCCCCGTAAAGGCCGAAAAGAGGCTTATGGCTATAGCCCACCAGAACATGCCGTGCAGGGAGCGGGAGACATTGCGGGCGCAGGCGGCAGGCACGATAAGCAGCGCCGTCACCAGCAGCACGCCGACAGTCCAGACTGAGAAGATGACCACCACAGCCAGCAGGCTGGCAAACAGATACTGCCACAAGGCCACGTGCACGCCGTGCGCCCTGGCCATGACAGGGTTGAGGGCGACCAGCAGCATGGAGTTGAAGCCCACAGCCTGCACCAGAAAGACCACAGGCAGCAGGGCGGACAAAAAGACCAGCTCATCCGGTCCAATGGTCAAAATGTCGCCGAAGAGGAACTGCTGCATGCTGCGCGCAGTCCCGTGCGAGCGGCTGACCACAGCCAGACCGAAGGCGACCACGGCAGAAAAAACGACGCCTATGGCCATGTCGGAGGAGATGTTGCTGCGCCTCTGCAGGGCGACTATTCCAATCCCCACCAGGATGCCGAAGGACAGCATGGTCAGCCTTGGCTCCCATGACAGCAAAAGGCCGATGGCGACCCCGGCAAAGGCTGAGTGCCCGATGGCATCCGAGAAAAACGCCATGCGGAAATGGATGACCTCCACCCCGAGGACCGCACTGACAGGAGCCAGCAAAAGCAGGCCCAAAAGAGCCTGCTGCATAAAGGCATGCTTCAGGCAGTCTATGGGCAGGGCGCCCAGTGCCTGGCAAAGAAATTCTATCATAACGCTCGACCTGATTTGCATGCGGCGCAGGAGCAGCCGACAGGACAATTCTGCAGTTCCTGCCCGTCAGCAAAGGCTCCGCAGGAAGGACAGAGGGTGTGGGAGGCGGCACATTGATCGGGGTAGAGGTGGATGGGGATGCCGAAGATCTCCATAAGGTTCTGGGCTGTCAGCACTTTTCTTGGCTCGCCCTGCAGGCATTCCCCCTGATGCACGCAGACAACGTGCGTGGCATAGTGCGCCGTCAAATGCAGGTTGTGGCTAACCATGACGACAGAGAGCCCTTCAGAATGGCGCAGGGAGTCAAGAAGCTCCCAGAAAAGGCGCTCGCCGTGCATGTCGACGCCGGCGGCAGGCTCATCTAGCAGCAGAAGCCTGGGGGAGCCGAGCAGGGCCGCAGCCAGCAGCACGCGGTGCAGCTGGCCTCCTGACAGCTCCGACAGGCAGCCGTCCTGCATGCCGCTCATGCCCACCTTGTCCAGCGCCTCGTCCACAGCCTTGCGCGTGGCGGCTGTAGCACCCAGCCAGAGAGGCCTTTTGCTGAAGCTCAGCCTGAGGAACTCCGAGCAGGTGATGGGCGTGTAGGTTTCAGTGTTCAGCGCCTGGGGGACGTAGCCTATATGGCCCAGGATGTCCGGCGCAAAGCGTATGCTGCCGGTGTGGGGAACCTCTCCCAGCAGACTGAGCAGAAGCGTCGTCTTGCCGGCGCCGTTTGGCCCGACAAAAACGGTCATGCCCCCCTTGGGCAGCGAAACGCAGACGTCCCGCAGGACTGTGCGCCCGAAGAACTCTACGTGCAGATGCATTATATCAAGAACATTTTCCGTCATATGGCAGTTTGCCAACCTCACTTTCCCTATGTATAATTTTGAATTTCAAAAAGCGCCGTCACCATGCCTGCTGTACGCACCAGCAGGCCAGCCCAAAGTTCCTGCGCTCATATACAGCTTCTTTTGGGGGAGCATTCTACCCGTGCTAGCCATTTCTCATACCAGTCTCACCGCCTGCCGCTGTGCAAGGAAAATCCTCTTCGGCATCGGGCTTGCCTCCTGTCTCATCATGTCAACTCCTCAGCATGCCCTGCCCAAGGGAAAGCAGGCAGGACAGGATGTCTTTGATTTTCAGCAGCCGTACTCTGAGCAGTCGTCCGACCTGTCAGGAGAGCAGCCGGCATGGGGCAACGGGACAGCAGGGAAATGGGAGACGCAGGACATTCCCCAGCAGATAGACGAAGGCTTCCAGCCAGCCGATGAGCCGGCATGGGGCAACGGGACAGCCGGCAAGTGGGAGACGCAGGACATCCCCAAAGAGACAGAGAAAAGCAGCCCGGCAGACGGCCAGGCGAGTGATCAGCCATCCTGGGGCGACGGGACAGCCGGCAAATGGGAGACGCAGGATGTTCCCCAGAAAGCCGACGGGGGCAGGCAGCCCGGCGATCAGCCGATTGAATCACGGGATCTGCCAGGCGGGCAGGCAGAGGAGCAGGCAGCCGGCCAGCCGAGTGGCCAGACAGGCGCACAGCCTGGCGAACAGGCCGGCAGCGGGACAAATGATGCCGCAGGCAATGCTCCAGCCGATGCCGCAGCTGCCTCCCAGGACGCAGCCCCGCAAAAAACAGCCAGGGAAATCTACGATGATCTGTTCCCTCCGGACGTCAGGAAGCTCTGGCCGTCTGTCAGAAGCCTCGTAACCTCAAGCTACGGCGAAAAAAGAATATTGGCAGGCCCCAACGGCAAGGCCTACATCCACACCGGACTGGACATACGGGCCCACTTGGGCTGGCCCATACGCTCGCTTCGGAGCGGCGTCGTCACCCAGGCCGGCGCCAGCGGCCCTGCAGGCCTCATGGTGCAGATAGAGCAGTCGAACGGCAAAGTGGTCAGCTACGCCCACATGTCCGAAATACTGGTCAAGGAAGGGCAGAAAGTCACCCGCGGCCAGCACATAGGCAAAGTCGGCTGCACGGGGCGCACGACAGGGGCGCACCTCCATATCGCCATCAAAAGCAGCTCAGGCAGCCCCATCAACCCGACCAAGGAAATCAAAGGTCTCTGGGAGGTTTTTGATCCGCCGATCGGGGACCTGGAACGCCCCATCGACAGCATGGCCTGCACCAGGGCAGAGCGCATGAAGGACGGCAGCTCGCACATACGCGAGGGCAGGCACAGCAAGTCCGGCAGGCGCCTGAAAAGCCGCGGCAGATCGTCCAGCAAAAAACAGTACGGGGCAGAGCACTACCAGCGCATGCGCAAGTCGCTTCCCAAAAGGACGCGCATCATCCTGAAAGAAGGCTCCTACTAACAGGCCGTCCAGCAAGCTTTCCGGCTGACGGGCAGCCGTTAGAGGTCAACCAGCTCGACGTCTGCCTCGGTCAGGGCGCGGCCCAGGAAATTTCCGCCAGTCGCCGCAAAGCGGGCGGCGTTGTCCGTGGCCATAAAATGGACGATGCCGGGCTTTGGTCCGGGATTGGCAAGGTGCTGCTCTGCCAGCAGCGAAGCCACAGCCTCTGCCGTCGTCTTCGCCGAGTCGACGATGTGCACGCCGCTGCCCACGACCTTGGCTATGGCGCCCTGAAGCAGGGGAAAATGCGTACAGCCCAGAAGAACCGTATCAGGCTTTTCCTTAGCTGCCAGGATGTCCGCCAGGTAGCGCCTGGCCGTCCCTTCCACGACATCGCCGTCCAGCCAGCCTTCCTCAGCCAGCGAGACAAAAATGGTGCAGGCGCGGCTGACCACTCTTGCCTGGGGGTTCAGCTTGTGGATGGCCTCAGTATAGGCTCCGCCGCGCACGGTGGCTTCAGTTGCCAGCACAGCTATGCAGCCCGTCTTCGACGCCGTCACGGCAGCCTTGGCGCCGGGCTCGATGACGCCGACCACAGGAATGTGGGGAAACTGAGC
>CAZWGJ010000014.1:0-23823 GCA_964633375.1 uncultured Desulfovibrio sp. | reverse complement strand
CTGACACGCCCCAGCGGCAGATCGTTCAGCCAAAGGCCGGCTTCCTTGCCTTTCAAGTCTGTCTTGTGCGCAGCACCGCTTAAGAGGGCGCGCACCTCAGCCGGCGACTCCAGCACGACAGACTGCTCTGAGGGACGCATGCACAGCCTGAACCTGGGGTCTGCCTGAAAGCCCCCTGCCCCCATCTTGCCAAGGGCATAGCCCTGCCAGACAAATTTCTCCGGAAGGACCTGGGCAGAGAGCTGCGGCAGAAAACGCACCGTGCCGGAGAAGACGCCGCACCTGCCCTTGGGAAGCAAATCCGGAGCAAGCGTCGAGCAGACCAGATCCTTGGCCTGCACAGTACCTCCGCCCCACTGGCTGTCCTGCCTCCCTGCCAGGGAGAAGCCGCTGTCATCCGCAACAGGGGATGCCTCAGGCTTCTTCAGCCTGGCGATATAGAAGCCCTGCGCCTGGGATTTTTCGCCGTCCACTCTGAGCGTCCCCTCGCTTCCGACACGCGGATCCCAGGCAAAGCCGGCAAAGGGCTCTATGGGGTCCCTGACAAGCCCCAGCTCGCGCTCTGCGTACTCCACCTGGCGCTCGTTCTCATCGCTGTTGGTCGTGCAGGTGGAATAGACGACAGTCCCGCCCGGCGCCAGCAGCAGGGCTGCATGCTGCAGAAGGCTGCGCTGCAGCTGGATCAGCGGCTGCACCTTTTCCTTTTTCCACACCTCAAGGACGTGAGGGTTCTTCTCAACCGTCCCCCAGCCGGAGCAGGGAGGATCCAGCTGAATGTAACGGCAGGAGCCTGCTGGAAGGGGAAGCTTGTCCCCTGAATAAGAGCATGTTCCCACCTGCACGGCATTGCAGGTGTGCAGCGTCATGCGCAGGGTGTTCAGACGTGAATGCGACAGCTCGTTGGCCAGCACAAAACCGTCCCTTCCCACAAGCTGCGCATCAAACCCCGTCTTGCTTCCCGGGCTTGAGCACATGTCCAGGACAAACGATCCCGGCTCGGGGTTCAAAGCCAGCGGCGGCAGCATGGACGACCTGTCCTGGATGTAGATGTAGCCAAAAAAGGCAGCCAGCGAGGATCCAAGAGGAAAAGGCTCCTCTGTGAGCCGCCAGCAGACCTCTGAAAAAGGCTCAGGCTCAAAACGAAACCCTTCCGTTTCCAGCAGACGCCTTACAGCCTCAATATACGGGGCGTCGGCGACAATGCGAAAGGAGCGGAGGGGGGAGGATGCAGCGGTGTTTGACTTCATGATGCGTGCCGTCTCTATGGTTGCGGGAAAAGGAATCTGACTGCCCTGCGCCAAGTCGGTACCAAACCTGGTTCTAAAAAACAACCAGCCGGCATCAGCGCCCATGCCGGCGCCGCCGGCACGGCATGGGGTACGGCAGACAGCCCAAAGAACAAGCATTGCAGACAGCTTCAAGACAGGGTACTATTTTCGTTCTTGAAGCAGTCGATTTCTGCTTCGCATTCCTGTGCAGTATCATCCGCATCCTCTTGCGGAAACACATTTTATGAGGAGATCCCATGCGCAAAGCACGTACAGCTCTCTGCCTGCTTATCCTGCTCTGTGCGGCCAGCCTTTTCATGGCTGAACCCGCATCCTGCGCCAAGCAGGACAGAAGCAATGGAATCATTGTCAATGAGACCGGAAACGGCTCCAACAACAGCGGGGTCTATCTGAACCCGCAGCTGCGCTACCAGGGAAACAGCGGCAACGACGATGCCTCCCGCCTGCGCACCCAGCGGCTTCCGCAGAAAATGGCCGGCATGATTGTCGCCGACTTCAACGGCGACCGCAGAAATGAAATCGCCATCCTTGGCGAGCACGATGTGTCCATCTGGACATGGACCGGCCAGGGACAGCGCATGAAGGAAATCGGCCGCCAGAAGGTCTCTGCGTCCACCACGAACTTCAGCTTCCGCAGCATCGACCTGAACCGCGACGGCACAATGGACCTGGTCATCGCCACCTACAACGATGACGACAGCAGGCCCTACAGCTACTTCTACACCTTCAAGGGCAACCAGTTCCGCGAAGTCGCCAAGCGTTCGCCCTACTTCTTCTCCGTTGCCAAGATTCCGCCCTACTTCACCCCGACCCTGATCGGCATGGGCTGGGATTCCGTGCGCCTGTTCGCCCCCGGCGTCCGCATCGGCGAGCGCAGCGGCGACGGCTATGCGCTGGGCCGCAAGCTGGACCTGCCCAAGGATGCCACCTGCTTCAACTTCACCTATCTGCCCCAGGGCAAGAAGACCCAGCCCCAGCTGGTCGTCCTCACCGCAGATGAACGCCTGAAGATCTTCCAGGGCAACAACAACACCCTGATCCACACCACCATGGAGCGCTTCTCCGGCTCCGCCGTGGGCATGGACCACTACAAGGGCATGCCCGGCCTCGGCGTGGACAAGAGCACCCAGCTTCCCAGCAAGTACTATGCCCCCATGGAGCTGGTCACCGCTGACATCGGCAACACAGGCGAGCCCGTGCTGCTGGTCAACAAGCCCGTTTCCACCGCTTCCCAGATCTTTGACCGCTACCGCTACTTCCCCCAGGGCGAAATTCATGCCCTGTACTGGGACGGCGTGGGTCTTGCCCTCAAGTGGAAGACCCGCCGCATCCGCGGATCCGTTGCAGCCCTCAGCCTGGCTGACGTTGACAACAACGGCACCCTGGACCTCGTTGTCGGCATCAACACCTCTCCGGACCTCGGCATAGGCAGCAGGCAGTGCATGATTGTGGCCTATCCTCTGGACGTCAAGGCCATGGACCCCAACACGGCTCCTGACATGAGCGACTTTGAGGTCAATCCCAACTACTAGCATTTCTTAAGGGTGCCCCGGACATTTCTGCCGCGGGGTACCCTTTTTCATACCGGCTTTAAGGCCCTTTCCAAGAAGGCTCCGGGGCAAACGGCCTTACGACCATTTGTCAGCGGGTTTTCTTTTTTCAAGGCATCCGCTTCATGGATTTTGAAGCGGCGGCATTATCGTATTGGCAGAGATGGAGATTACCTATGCGCATACTTGTCATCGGCTCAGGAGGCAGGGAACACTCTCTGGTGTGGAAGCTTGCCCAAAGCCCCAAAGTCTCTGAAATTATCGTTGCGCCAGGCAACGGCGGCATGGAACTGGAGGGCGTCCGCACCGTGCCGGTCCAGGCTGACGACATAAAAGGACTGTGCAGGCTTGCCAGGCAGGAAGAAGTCGATCTGGTCATCCCCGGCCCTGAACTGCCCCTCACTGAAGGCATTGTCGACGCCATGAACATCCTGGGCATAGCCTGCTTCGGACCGGACCGCTTCTGCGCCCGCCTTGAAGGGAGCAAGCTTTTTGCCAAGCAGACCATGGAGAAAAGCAACGTCCCCACTGCAGCCTGTGCAGCCTACAACGACGCAGACTCAGCCAAGGCCTTTGTCCGCTCCAAGGGCGCGCCCCTGGTCATCAAGGCGGACGGGCTGGCCGCCGGCAAGGGCGTTGTCGTCGCCCAGACCGTCGATGAAGCCATCGAAGCCATTGACAACATCATGTGCAAGAAGGCTTTCGGGGAATCCGGCACCCAGGTTCTGATAGAGGAATGCCTTGCCGGCGAAGAGGTTTCCCTGCTGGCCCTCTGCGACGGCGAACACGCAGTGCCCCTGCCCTCGGCACAAGACCACAAGGCTGCCTACGATGGGGATACAGGCCCCAACACAGGCGGCATGGGCGCCTATTCCCCTGCCCCCATCCTTCCCGACAGCGAGCTTGAAGCCATGTGCGACAAGGTGATACGCCCCATCCTGGAGCAGCTCTCCAAGGAAGGACATCCCTTCAAGGGCGTGCTCTACGCAGGGCTCATGATGACGCCCAAGGGGCCCAAGGTGCTCGAATACAACGTGCGCTTCGGCGATCCTGAATGCCAGCCGCTGCTGTCCCGCCTGGACAGCGACCTTGTGGACATCATCCTGGCCTGCCTCAGGGGCGATCTGACAAAGGATCTCGTCCGCTTCAAGCCCCAGTCCGCCTGCGGCATCGTCATTGCCGCCGAGGGCTATCCCGGCAGCTACAAGAAGGGCATGCCCATCAACGGCCTCGCCGAGGCTGAAAAGCTGCAGGACGTCAAGGTCTTCCACAGCGGCACAAAGCTTGTCGACGGCAAAATCCAGGCAAACGGCGGGCGCATCCTCTGCGTGACCGCACTGGGGGACGATTTGGAGCAGGCCAGAAAGCAGGCCTATGAGGCGGCAGCCCGCATCCAGATGGAAGGCAGCCGCTACAGGTCCGACATTGCCATGAAGGGCATTGCCCGCCTGAAGAACCAGCAATAGGAGGGAATATGGCACAGGTCGTCATTCTTATGGGGTCTGCGTCCGATGAGGAAAAGGTAGCCCCCTGCACAAAGGTCCTGCAGGACCTTGGCATCAGCTACCTCATCACCATTTCATCAGCGCACCGCACCCCTGAACGTACAGAGCAAATCATCCTTGAAGAAGAGAAGAAAGGCGCCCAGGTCTTTATCTGCGCCGCAGGCATGGCCGCCCACCTGGCCGGTGCCGTCGCCGCCAGAACCACAAAGCCTGTCATCGGCATTCCTATCTCCGGCACTGCCTTCGGCGGCATGGACAGCCTGCTCTCAACCGTGCAGATGCCTCCAGGATTCCCTGTAGCCACTGTGGCTGCGGACAAGGCCGGCGCCCGCAACAGCGCCTGGCTGGCAGCCCAGATGCTGGCTCTTTCCGATCCGGCTCTGGCTGAAAAGATAGCCGCAGCCAGAAAGAAGATGCAGCAGGACATCGAGAAGGCAGCCGCTGAGCTTTCAGCACGCTACTAACCGCTTTTCATCACAGCGATGGGGGACTTCGGTCCCCCTTTTTTTGTCCTGTTTGCTTTGCTGCCAAGTCCTGCTTTGCCTGGCAGCGCTCCATGCTCCACTCGATTGCAGCTCGTCCGTTGACGACGTACCTGGAAAGGGCAACTACAGAGCTGGCTGGTTTTCATACAGCTGAAATGCCCTTCTTCCTGCCTCTTTAGAGGCATAAAAAAAGACCCACGCCACTGCATGAGTCTTAAAAAAAATTTCTGGTGGAGCTGGACAGAATTGAACTGACGACCTCTTGAATGCCATTCAAGCGCTCTCCCAACTGAGCTACAGCCCCAAACGTGCTGATACATTAGCTTGCCCGCTTTTCCCTGTCAAGAAGAAAATCGCAATTTCATGAATTTCCTTTCCAGACTGCATGGTGCAGCGGGGATAAAAAAAGACCCATGCCGCTGCATGAGTCTTAAAAAAATTTCTGGTGGAGCTGGACAGAATTGAACTGACGGCCTCTTGAATGCCATTCAAGCGCTCTCCCAACTGAGCTACAGCCCCAACGACAGGTTCGGTATACGCACCGAGACTATCCTTGTCAATAAAAATTGTTGGTTCAGGTGAAAAAAGGCTCTCGGGGGAATCTGCGGGCTTCCTGATGAAATTCCCGCATCTCCCCCTTGTCAAATCATCGTCAGCCAACCCTTCTCATGACGAAGGGAGCCACGGCTAATGACAGGAAACCTCGTCAGCCAGTTCAGCCAGCACTTCACCCACTCTTGAGACTGCGTCCTGCAGGACATTGTCAGCCACTGCGTAGGAGAAGCGGATGCAGTTGTCATCGCCAAAGGCAACGCCGGGGGTCAGGGCAACATAGATCTTCTCAAGCAGGTACTTGCAGAGCTCCGTGGAATTGAACACCTTGACGCCGTAGCACTTGTGCACATCCACAAAGAGATAGAACGCTCCGTCGGGCTTGGGGCAGACGGCAAAATTCCAGGAGTCTATGCTCTTCAGCGCCAAATCCCTGCGGCGCTGGAAGGCCTGGCGCATCTCGGCAATGCAGTCCCTCGGTCCAGTCAGGGCAGCCAGGGCAGCCTTCTGGGTGATGGCGCAGATATTGGAGGTGGACTGCCCCTGCAAAGTGGAGCACTTCTTAATGAGGTCCTGGTGGGCGACAAGCCAGCCCATGCGCCAGCCGGTCATGGCGAAGCTCTTGGAGACGCCGCACATGATGGTCACCTGCTCAGGATACTTGGCCATATAGGGGCTGGCAGACGCCATCTCGGCAGGGCTGAAGACCAGCTGGTCGTAAATTTCATCGGAGAAGATCATGAGGCCGGCATCAAGAGCCACCTTCATGATGGCGTCCAGCTCCTGCTGCGTATAGACGGCGCCGGTCGGGTTGCTGGGAGAATTTAAGATGAGCAGTTTGGTCTTGGGTGAGATGGCTGCCTTGATCTTGTCGGCAGTCACCTTGAAGCCGTCCTCGGGACCAGCCGACACAAAGACCGGCTGAGCCCCCATCAGGCGCACCATGTCAGGGTAGCTCACCCAGTACGGCGCAGGGATGATGACCTCGTCCCCGGGGTTCAGGACCGTCATGAGGTAGTTGAAGAGGGCGTGCTTGCCGCCTGCAGAGCAAAGGACATTCTCCGGTGCCACATCAAGGTCGTACTGGTTGCTGTAGTAGCCGCAGATGGCCTTGCGCAGCTCCATTATGCCGGGAACAGCCGTATAGCGGCAGAAATTGGCATCGATGGCTGCCTTGGCGGCTTCGCAGATATGCTTGGGCGTAGGGAAGTCGGGCTCCCCAACAGCAAGGCTTGTCACAGCAACGCCCTGCTCCTTGAGTTCAAGGGCCTTGGCATTCATGGCCAGCGTCAGCGACGGTTTAATGGATGACATTCTCTCGGAAATCTGCATTTCCTGCTCCTCAGCAACAGTATATTCAAGGGGGGATGGGATATTCTGGCAGTGCAGGACACTGGATCCGCATATGCTCCATTATCCCTCACCTTGCTTTCGATACTCCATTCGCTATGAAGAAACAACACCAAAGCCTCGTTCTGGTCAGCCCGCAGGCCAAAAGGACATCCAACTGACATGACAGATACGGCACCCAGGCCCAAAGCCTTTGTTCCCACATTGCAGCCCGTCCGCACCGGCATCTTCATGGGGCGCTCCAAGCGCTTCCTCGTCTCCTGCCTTCTCGACGGAAAGCCCGCCACCATCCACTCCAACAACACTGGATCCATGCTGGGTCTCACCAAAAAGGGACTGCCCATCCTTGCCTCGTACTCAGACAACCCCAGCCGCAGGCTCCCTTACACCCAGGAGGCCGTCTACCTTGGCTCTCCTGAAAAAGGCTTCTGGGTCGGCGTCAACACGCTTGTCCCCAACCGCATGCTGGCCAAGGCGCATGCTGCAGGCTGCCTTCCCATAGAGGCAGGCTACACGGACTTCAGACGGGAGGTTAAGCGCAGGCAGAGTAGGCTCGACGGCCTTCTTGAGGGAGAGGGCCTTCCCAGGCTGTGGGTGGAGTGCAAAAACGTCACGCTGGTGGAAGACGACACAGCCCTGTTTCCTGACGCCGCCTCAGAGCGGGGCAGAAAGCATCTGGCAGAGCTCATCGACATCGTCCGCGAAGGCGGGCGGGCTGCCATGTTCTATCTCGTCCAGCGGGCAGACGGACATTGCTTTGGACCTGCAGACTGCATTGACCCGCTCTATGCAGAGCTCTTCTGGCAGGCTGTCCAAAGCGGCGTCGAGATATGGGCCTACCGCGCCAAAGTTGAGCCCTGCGGCGTGACGCTTGCCGAGCGTCTCCCGCTGGTCTCCCGACACCCTTAACGACGTGCAGGACGACGCCCCAAAGCTCCTTAAAAGCTGCCTTGGACACGGGCTCTTTTCCCCTTGTCCCAACCCCCTGCAATTTCCTCTCCAGAGCACGCATATAAATGAAATATTTGCCTTTTTTGGCTTCCTGTGCTACGCACACTGCCGAAAAAAAAAGGGCTTCCTCATTTTTTTCTCCAGCTTTCGGTGCGGGCAGCACATCGTTAAACAACCGCCTGTCCTGCCGCCTCTCTTTGCACTCCTTAAGGATCCTGTCATGAACAAGTCATTTCGCTTTATTCCTAACTACACGGATGAAGAACTGCATAAACTGCAAACCAATGGTCTGATCTGGACAGTGCATCAGGCTGAGAAGTCCCCGCAGTACCAAGAGCTGTTCCGCAAGGCAGGCATCAAGGCCGACGACATCCGCAGCCTCGAGGACATTCAGCATCTGCCCACCACGGATGCCGACGACCTGCGCGCAGGCTACCCCCTGCCCCTCTGCTGCGTAGACCCCAAGACAATCGTCCGCATCCACTCCTCAAGCGGCACCACGGGAAAGCGCAAGATCCTGTCCTACACTGCCGAAGACGTGCACATGTTCAACACCCAGATGGCACGCTGCTATGAAATGGCCGGGCTCACCCCCGAGGACCGCATGCAGATTGCCGTAGGCTACGGCCTGTGGACAGCAGGTGCAGGCTTTCAGGCAGGCAGCGAGCTCTTTGGCATGCTCACCGTGCCGGTGGGCCCCGGCAACCTGCAGATCCATCTGCAGATGATGGAGGACATGGGCAGCACCTGCTTTGGCGCCACAGCCTCCATGGCCCTGCTGCTTGCAGAGGAAGTCGAAAGGGCCGGCATACGCGACAGGCTGAAGCTGCGCACCATCATCTGCGGCTCCGAGACGCGCTCCGAGAAGATGCGCCTGGCCATCGAGTCCAAGCTTGGGCTTAAGGACAGCTTCGACATCGGCGGCATGACGGAAATGTACGGTCCCGGAACGGCCATAGACTGCTCCTGCCACACCGGCCTGCACTACTGGGCAGACCTCTTCATCATCGAATTCCTGGATCCTGTCACCCACAAGCCCGTTCCGGACGGCGAGCTTGGCGAAATGGTGGTCACCAGCCTGCGCAAGGAGGCTGTGCCGCTCATCCGCTACCGCACCCACGACCTTGCCTACAAGGTTCCCGGCAAATGCGAATGCGGCCTGAACATGCCCAGGCACAGCGCCATCATGGGCCGCTCCGACGATATGATCATCTTCCGCGGCGTCAACATCTACCCCGGCCAGATCGCCGACGTCTTGAGCAGGCATCATGAGCTTGGCAGCGAATACCAGATCATGCTCAGCCGCGACGAAAAAGCCATCGACCACCTCCTTCTCACTGTGGAGCGCGCTGCCAGCATGAGCAGCGACAACGACGAGCAGCTGGCACGCACCATAGAAAACGAGATGCGCCTGCAGCTTCTGGTGCGCCTTGAAGTCGCCATCACCGATCCCTCCACCCTGCCCAGAACCTTCAGCAAGTCCAAGCGCGTCGTGGACAACCGCCACTAATGAGCATGGACCGCAAAAGCACGTACCGCAGCTTTGACCCAGCCCGCAGGCATGGCCAAAGCCGGCAGAACTCCGGCCGGCAGGAACAGGGGCACGGCAGGCGCCTGCACGGGCTGGGGGAAAATCCAGCCCTGGCCAAGAAGCTTGCCAAGCTGTCCCCTGAGCGGCTCTCCAAAAAGGATCTGCCGACAGCAGACTTCAGCGTCCAGATAGCCCCCAGGGGGCTGATGGAGCCCCTGCTGGAAGAACTTGGGCCCCGGGCGCTGGCTGTGCGCGGACGGGCCGTCCTCACCCTTGGCACCAGGCCGGCAGTCTGGGCGCAGAATGTCTGGACCGATCCCTTCTGGCTTCCTGTCTCATCCATAAAGGATGCAGCAAGGCAGCTCAGCGCCAAGCAGAGGAACTGGCGCGCCCACCAGTTTTTTGAGAGCGGCCTAAACCGCCGTGCAGCGCTCATAGAAGAGGCCCTGCCCCACATCTCGTCCAAACCCTTTCACTTTGGCGATCCCCTTCCCAAGGCGCCCATGGGCGGCTTCCTGCTCTGGGACGCCAACCTGCTTCTGGCTTCATGCGCCACCACCTCCCCCTTTGCCGACGGAGAGGTCCACTTTGAGGAGAACAAGGAGGATCCGCCGGGAAGGGCCTACCTAAAGCTCTGGGAATCCTTTACCCTTCTGGAGAAAAAGCCGGGGCCTGGGGATCTGTGCATCGAGCTTGGGGCAGCGCCAGGCAGCTGGACCTGGGTGCTGGCAAAGACAGGCTGCCACATCTTCTCCCTGGACAAGGCGCCCCTGGCAGAGCACATCGGCTCCCTTCCCAACGTTGAGCACTGCCTTGGCAGCGGCTTTGCCCTGACCCCGGATCTCATCGGCAGCGCAGACTGGCTCTTTTCCGACATGATCTGCTACCCCTCCCGCCTCTACTCCCTGGTGACCCAGTGGATCGAGGCAGGGGCGATGCAGCATGCCCTGTGCACCATCAAATTCCAGTCGGCAACAGATCATGAGATGCTTGCCAAGTTCCTTGCCATTCCTGGTTCAAGGATACTGCACCTTTCCTGCAACAAGCATGAGCTCACCTGGTTCTGGGAAGCCCCGGACAAGGCCATCTAGGCCGGGCATAATCCACAGTAAAAACAGCGCTTCCCCCGCCCCGGCATGACGCCGGGACAGGGGAAGCTTTTTTTATGCAGAAAGCAGACGGTCAGGCCGTCATCCAGCAGTGAAAGCGCACATCTTCAGTCAGCTCAGGATGAAAGGCGAGCGCCAGTATGTTCTTCTGCCTGACAGCAACAGGGGATCCGTCAATGTCTGCCAGAACATCTACGGAAGGGCCGGCTCTCTGCACTATCGGCGCTCGGATAAAGACAGCATGCACAGGATCCTGCCCGGCACCATGAGCAGGAAAACCCCGCACAATGAGCTGCACGCTGAAGCTTTCCTGCTGCCTGCCAAAAGCATTGCGCAAAACACTGACATCAAGGCAGCCCAGGCGCGGCTGGTCGGGAAATTCCGGCAGATCCTTTGCCAGCAGAATCATGCCGGCGCAGGTGCCAAGCACAGGAAGGCCTGACCTGCACACTTCAAGCAGTGGCTCCTTCAGCCCTTCTTCCTGCATCATCCGCCCCATGACGGTGCTCTCGCCGCCAGGCAGCACCAGCCCGTCCAGGCTTCTGACATCAGCTTTTGTGCGGATTTCACAGACTTCCGCCCCGCAGCGCACAAGGGAGCTTTCATGCTCCCTGAAGTCTCCCTGCAGCGCCAGGACGCCTATACGCTTGGCCGCCATTACCAGCCTCTCTCCTGCATGCGCTGCTCCGGCGGAATAGAGGCGATGTCAATGCCTGACATTGCCTCGCCCAGGTCGGTGGAGACCTCAGCCAGCAGCTTGTAGTCCTTGTAGTGCGTCACAGCCTTCACTATGGCCTTGGCCCGCTTGGCAGGATTGCCGGACTTGAAGATGCCTGAGCCCACAAAGACGCCGTCGCAGCCAAGCTCCATCATCAGGGCAGCATCGGCAGGGGTGGCAATGCCGCCGGCAGCAAAATTCACCACAGGCAGGCGCCCCAGGGCTCGGGTCTTCTGCACAAGCTCCAGGGGTGCATCGTTTTCCTTGGCAAAGGCTGACACTTCCTCTTCAGGCAGGGCGCACAGCGCCCTGATCTGCCCTAAGACAAGGCGGCAGTGGCGCACGGCCTCCACCACGTTGCCCGTGCCGGGCTCGCCCTTGGTGCGGATCATGGCTGCACCTTCTGCTATGCGGCGCAGCGCCTCGCCCAGGTTGCGGGCGCCGCAGACAAAGGGCACGGTAAAACTGCGCTTGTCTATGTGGAAGCTTTCATCAGCAGGGGTCAGCACCTCGCTCTCATCGATGTAATCCACGCCCAGGCTTTCCAGTATGCGGGCTTCCACAATATGCCCGATGCGCACCTTGGCCATGACAGGGATGCTCACAGCCTTCATGATGCTGGTGACGATGCCGGGGTCTGCCATGCGGGCGACGCCGCCGCAGGCACGTATCTCAGCCGGGACTCTCTCAAGCGCCATGACGGCGCAGGCTCCGGCTTCTTCTGCCACCACAGCCTGCTCAGGGGTGGTGACATCCATAATGACGCCGCCTTTCAGCATTTCAGCCAGGCCCGACTTGACCTGGAAACTGCCTTTTTCCATCGTATAAACCTCATATTGTCTCAGTTGCACGGCTTCAGACAAAGACAAGAACAAAAAGGGGAAACAGCCGCTTAACTGCTTGTTTAGACTGTCCTTATGGCCGCAGCAAACAAAATCGCAATATGGGTGACAATGTTTTTTACTTGCACTACATTGCAAATTGTCACCATAACAATCGACTGCAGTGACGGTGACAGCTGCACACAATGCCGGGAGGCTGCCCTTTCATGAACGACACAGAAAAGCTGCAGGAAGTCAAAGCCCTGTATGAGGAGCATCTTGGGGAACGCCCGGCCAGAACGCGCTGGTCAGCCCTGGCGCAGGCTCTGGCAGACCTGATTGACAGGGGCGTGTTTGCAGAGGGGGACCGCCTGCCCACCCACAGGGAGCTTGCCGATCTTTTGGGCGTGACCGTCGGCACCGTCACCCGCGCCTATGCCGACACCACGCAGCGCAGCCTGACTGTCGGCATCCACGGCAGGGGAAGCTTCGTCTGCCGCAGCACTCCCAATGTCGACATCTACGCCCAGTCCTTCAGGAACACGGAAAAAGTCCCGCAGGCAAGGGCCTCAGAGGCGCCGTTTTCCAGGGAGAATCCGCTCGACATAGGCTTCATCACCCCTTTTGAGCACTTGAACCCGTCCCTGGAAGGGACGATGCGCAAGCTTATAGGAAAGGCAGAGCTTTCTTCCTTCTGCCGCTACCAGCCGCCGCAGGGGCTTGCCAGGCACAGGGAGGCCGGCGCCCTGTGGGCTGCACGCTTCGGCCTGCCTGCAGCGCCCGACAACGTCCTGGTCTGCGTCGGCGCCCAGCATGCCCTGCTGACAGTCCTTGCCTCCCTCTTCAGCCCCGGAGACAGGATAGCCGTAGAGCAGCTCACCTATCCTTTGATAAAGCAGCTGTGCCAGCGCCTCCGCCTGCAGGCTGTGCCCGTCCATATGGACAAGAACGGCATGATTCCACAGTCCCTTGATGCAACCTGCCGCACAAGGCCCATACGCGGCATCTATCTTATGCCGTCCTGCCACAATCCCACCCTGACCATGATTCCTGAGCACAGGCGCAGGGAGCTTGTCGACATCTGCCGCCGCTATGACATGACCATCATAGAGGACGACGTCTACGCCCTTTCTCTTGAGCAGCGGGTGCCGCCCCTCTCCCGCCTGGCCCCTGAACGCAGCTGCTTTATCGCCTCCACCAGCGAGGCGCTGGGCGCAGGACTGCGCATAGCCTATCTCTGTGCGCCGCCGGCATGGCAGGCGCAGCTTCAGCAGACCATAGCCTGCACCGTCTCCATGGCGCCGCCCCTCATGGCGGAAATAGCAAGCATCTGGATCAGCGACGGCACGGCGGACAGCGTCCTCACCGCCAAAAGGGCGGCTGCCGCGCAGGCAAACATCCTGGCAAGGACCATACTGGACGGCTTCCCCCTTGAGACAAGGACAACCGGCTTCTTCTGCTGGCTGAAGCTGCCCTCTGCCCAGGGCGCCTCCGCTGCTTTTGCGGCAAAAGCCAGGGAAAAAGGCCTCATTGTGGCTGATGCTTCCTGCTTCTCTGTCAGCGGGCAGGTGCCTGAGGAAGGCGTGCGCCTGGCGCTTGGCATCACCGACCAGAAGCTTCTCTCTTCTGCCCTGCAGACGCTGGCGGGCGTGCTGCAGCAGGGGTAGGGCTCCTTTGACGATGCCGGATACGATGCAGCCCACGATGCCTGTGCCCTGCATCAGGGCACAAAAAAAAGCACCTACGGCTGAAACCATAAGTGCTTGTTGTTTTCTTGGTTGCGGGGGCAGGATTTGAACCTACGACCTTCGGGTTATGAGCCCGACGAGCTACCGAACTGCTCCACCCCGCGATGCGTTTGAGGACATGTATGTATACTTAGACTGGCAGGCTGTCAATCAAAATTTCGTTTTTCCCTTAAAAAAAGTTCAGGAATGGCTTTGAGGCAGCCCCTGTGCCCCAAAAACCGACAGGACGCCCGACAGCGAAACCGACGGGCAGTCCCGCAGACAGTCCGCTGCCTCATCTTTGCGCTGCACCAGGTTGTTCAGAACCTTGCGGTCGGCAAAAAGATCGTTTTTGGGCAGATCTCCGCCTAAAGCCAGCACATGCTGCAGACAGGGCATGCCACGCCGTCTCCGGCAGCCGGAGCACAGGTTGGCAGGGCAGCCCCCCGCGCCTGACCAGACAAAAAAAGCTTCCACCCCTTCAGGGGACAGAAGCATAACTTTTCAAGGCGTCTTTATCGAAGCAGGTCGTCAAGCAGCAGCACCATTGGCACCGGTGCTGCAAACGTTGATGAGACTGCCTTGCGCAGGCGTGGAGAACGCTGCGGGGAACTTCAATTTTGCACCTTTTCAGTGCCCACGGACTGGCTGAACAAACGCATGTTGTTCGTTCAGCTTTACCGCTTGCCAAATAGTATACACAAAAAAAATTCTGTCAAATCTACAACAATTCCAAATAGTTAAAAGAGGTGCTGACATGGGGATCTGCACGCTTTTTTCTCCCCATGTCCGGCTGCCCTTCGCTTTGCAGCGCTGAGGTTCTGCAGTGCTGACAGCCTGCCTGCTGCCTGCACTGCATAAGGAATCCCCAGCTGGATTTTTCGGGTTCATCCACACCACGAAAGACACACGACAGAGCACACGACAACGTACCCGACAAGATCTACGACAAGCCGTCCGATGGAACCTCACTGCCTTTCCGCCTTTGGGTCGGGCAGCAGGCACCACACGGCGTCTCCGCCAAAGTGTCCGATGCCCATGACATAGATCACAGAAGGATGTTTTCTTTTTAGGAATGATTATCGATAATAGTTGAAAAAGAAGCCTAAAAAGTATAATTTACAAGCCGTTTAAGCTACCTTCAAAGGGCTTTTTCAGCCTGCCCCATGCCTCTCTTTAACGGCGGAAAACCGACAGGACGGCACTGCAGCCTCCTGCCGCTGTTCTGCTTTTCCAGGACATTGTGCCTGGTCCGCAAGGGATCATCATGCCGCACAAGAACAAATCCAACACCTGGCTCTACGCCGTCATCGCTCTGCTTTTTCTGGGCGGCGTCGGCTTTCTAGTTTTTCAGGGACTGCAGGAAAACAGCACCTACTTCCTGGATGTTGCTGAAGCCAAGGCCGAGGATCCGGCAAAGCTGGCCAATGCCCGCCTGTTCGGCACAGTTGCCGGCGAAAACATCGTCCGCCCTGACAAAGGGCCTGGCGTCGACTTCATCCTTGAGGACCAGTTCAACAAGCAGCAGACCCTGCCTGTCCACTACACGGGCGTAGTCCCCGACACCTTCAAGGCCGGTGCGGAAGTCATTGTAGAAGGCGGGCTGAAGGACGGTGTTTTCCAGGCAAAGGTCCTCATGACCAAGTGCCCGTCCAAGTACCAGAAGGAAAACCGCTCCTAAAGGCTGCCCGCCCTGCGGCGGACCAGACGACATAAGCACTGTGCAAGACATCATCCTGCCCAGCCTGCCATTCAGACAATCAAGGTTCCCCTGCATGTACTATTTTGCCTACACCCTGCTGATCTTCGCCTTTATTGCCAGCGCAGGCTGCGCCCTTTTCGGGCTGACCCAGGCATGGAACGAGAAGACCGACGGCCTTGCAGTGATAGAGAAGCTCAACTTTCTTGTCACGCTGGCCTTTGCCCTGGCCTCCTCCATTCTCCTCTATGCGCTTGCCTCCCACGACTACAGCCTCAACTACGTGGCAGGGTACACGGACAACGCCCTGGACTACTTCTACTGCCTTGCCGCCTTCTGGGCAGGACAGCCGGGCTCCATGCTGTTCTGGGCGCTTTCCGTCGCCGTCATGGGCTCCTTGTTCGCCCTGACCAGGGCCTATGGCGAAAGCCAGGAAAAGACGCGCCTCTGGTTCTGGATCTTCTTCTTCACCATCACCGGCGCCTTCTCCACCATGCTCCTTTTATGGGGCAACCCCTTCCTTATGACCGACCCGGCGCCGGCGGACGGAGCAGGCCTCAATCCCCTTCTGCAGAACCCCGGCATGATCTTTCATCCGCCCCTCCTCTTCCTGGGGTACGGCGGCTTTACCGTACCTGCCTGCATGGCCCTTGCCCAGGCAGTTGCCGGCAGAGGAGACAGTAAGCCCTGGTATGAGACGACAAGGGTCCTGCTCATCACAGCCTGGTGCTTTCTCACTTCAGGCATCCTGCTTGGCGCCTGGTGGGCCTATATGGAGCTTGGCTGGGGCGGCTACTGGGCATGGGATCCGGTGGAAAACGCCTCCCTCATCCCCTGGCTCATCTCCACTGCCACCCTGCACACCATCATTCTGGAACGCAGCCGCGGCAAGTTCACGCGCCTCAACATCTTTCTGATCAGCCTGACGACCATATCCGGCTTCTTTGCCACGTATCTTGTGCGCAGCGGCGTCGTCAACTCCGTCCATGCCTACGGGCAGGGGCCGGTAGGCGTCCCGCTGCTTTCCTTTGTGGGCTTCCTCTGCCTCATCACCCTGATTATCGTCTTCGCCTCCGAAAAGGGCAAAGGCGAGCTGGAAAACCCAGTCTCAAAGGAAGGGGCGCTGTGCCTGACAGCCCTGATCTTCATCGTCCTGGCCTTCATCATCCTCAATGCCACCTTGTGGCCTGTCTTCAGCCGCCTGTGGAGCAGCAGCCCTGTAGGACTTGACGCCAAGTTCTACAATGCCGTGTGCCTCCCCTTGGGAACGCTGCTTCTGCTCCTTCTGGCTGTCTGCCCCGCCCTTTCCTGGAAGTTCGGCATACAACACAAGGCCTGGCTTGCCTCAGCAGCTCTTGGAGGCATTTTTCTAGCAGGGACGGCCTATGCCTTTTCCTACAGGCACCTGCATCCTCTGATCGCCCAGTTTGCCTGCGGCGCCATCGTACTGGGAGTACTTGCATCCTTCATCCCCAAACTGGCCTCAGCAAAGAAGCTGGGCTTTAAGGCAGGAAGCCTTGGCGCCCACTTGGGGCTGGCGCTTTGCGCCGTCGGCATCGCCTTCTCAGGCCCCTACAACCAAAAGCACGATCTGACGCTGGCAAACGGGGCGGCTGAAAAGCTCGCTTCGTATGAGGTGACGCTCAAGGCGACGGAAACAGGACGCGGCACAGACTATGAGTACCTGCGCGCCGTGCTTGAAATCCGCGACGAAAAAGGCAGCGTCGTCGCCACGCTGAAGCCGGAAAAAAGGGCCTACGACAAGTTCACCGGCATGCTCTTCTCCGAGGTCGATGTCGCCGCCAGCTTCGGAGAGGAACTGTATGCCTCCGTCTCCGGCCTGGACGGCCAGGACAACGTAATCGTCCAAATCAACATCGAGCCCATGGTCAGCTGGATCTGGCTGGGCGCCTTCGTGATCTCCCTTATGCCCCTGCTCAACCTCTTCAGAAGGCGCAGAACAGAAGAGGAGCCGGCTGCCTAAGCCCCTGACGAGGCGCCGCACTGCATCCTGTTTTGACGGAAAAGCCATCCCTGTCGTATTCACTAAGCCATGATTGAGCTCACCCACGTCAACAAAAGCTACGGAGCCCTGCTTCTCTTAAAGGATGTCAGCGCCGCCTTTGCCAAGGGCAGGGTCTACCTTGTCACCGGCCGCAACGGCAGCGGCAAGTCGACGCTGCTCCGTCTCATCGGCGGCCTCTCCCAGCCGGATTCCGGCACCATTGCCTGCAGCAAGGACGATGCCAGGACAGGGTACTTAGGGCATGCCACCTTTCTCTATCCCAACCTCACGGCCGTCGAAAACCTCTCCTTCTGGCAGAAGGCCTACGGCATGAAAAGCAGTGAGGAAGACATCATGGCCATGCTTGAGAGGGTCGGGCTGCTTCCCTTTGCCCATACGCATGCCGGCGTCTTTTCCCGCGGCATGGCGCAGCGCCTCAGCCTCGCCAGGGTCCTGCTTTTAAAGCCGGACATTCTGCTTTTGGATGAGCCGGAAACAGGCCTGGATGCAGCTTCCCGCACTCTGCTCAGCAGGGAGGTCGGGCTGGCTAAAGACCGCGGCGCCTGCGTGCTCTGGGTCAGCCACGCCAAGGCTGAGGACAGGTACAGGGCTGACGCAGTCTTTGAGGTGGCAGAGCACAATCTGATCGAGAGGAATCCCGACGATCCGTCCGCAGGGGAGGCGCTATGCTCAAACTAGCATGGGCTGTGGCCGTAAAGGATCTGCGGCTGGCCATACGCGGTGCAGGGCTTGTGCAGTCCATGCTGTTAGGACTCCTGCTGGTCTTCCTCTTTTCCCTTTCGCAGAAGACCGGCGAGCTTGTGCCAGGGCAGACTGCAGCAGCCATCTTCTGGCTCTCCTCCGCCTTCTGCCAGACGCTTGTCTTCAACATGCTGTTCTCCTTTGAGGAAACCAACGGCTCAAGGACTGGCATCCTGCTTTCCCCCTGCCCGGTGACGGGCGTCTTTCTGGGCAAGGCGCTGGCAGGCATTGTGCTTATCCTTGCAGCCCAGCTTCTCTTCTTCCCCGCCGTCCTTGTCTTCTTGGGGCAGACCTTGGCGGACAGTATCCTTCCAGGCCTTGTGATGCTGTTTTTGGCGGACCTGGGCCTTGTCGCCCTGGGCTCACTGCTTGGCGCCCTGGCGCAGGGCCAGACTGCCAGGGAGTCCCTGCTGAGCCTGCTTGTCTTCCCTTTGCTTGCACCAGTCCTTTTGGCTGCCATACGTGTTTTTGCCGGCCTCTTCAACGAGCCTGAGGCAGGGGACTGCACTGTCTGGCTTCAGTTTGCCGCAGCCTTTGACGCCATTTTCTGGTCCCTGTCCATGCTTCTCTTCCGTTTTGTCTATACAGGAGACGACTGATGCTTCTCCCCATTCTTCTCCTCGCAGCAGGAGCAATCGGCCTTGCCGCAAACTGGGGCCTGATTTGGCTGTATGCCCCTGTAGAAGCCGTCATGGGACCTGTGCAGAAGATCTTCTACATCCACCTGCCCCTGTCCTGGTGGGCGCTCATCAGCTTCTTTCTGGTCTTCTGCTTCTCCATCGCCTACCTGGTCAGGCGCACGTCCTTTTGGGACCACGCAGCTCAGGCAGCCGCAGAGGTCGGCATCCTGTTTACGACGCTCTGCCTCATCACCGGCATTCTCTGGGGACGCCGTTCCTGGGGCGTCTGGTGGACCTGGGATCCCAGGCTCTCCACAGCCCTGGTCATGTGGTTCGTCTATATGGCCTACCTTTTGCTGAACAGCCTTTCTCTGACCGCCCAGCGCCGCATGCTCATCCGTGCCGTCGTAGGCATCGTCGCCTTTGCCGACGTGCCGCTGGTCTTTCTTTCTGCGCGCCTGTGGCGCTCCATCCACCCTGCCGTCTTTGCCAGCAAGGGAGGCGGATTGGAACATGAAATGCTTGTCACTGTAATCGTCAGCACAGCCGTCATGGGCCTGTTCTGGCTGGGGCTTGTGCTGATGCGCAAGGAGCAGCTCTGCGCACAGGAGAAGCTGGACACGCTGCTCTTCCTGGCACAGACCAGAAATTCGTAGGCAGGATGCGTCCTTTTCAGGGCATCAACAGGAAATCAACAGGAGAATATCATGACTGAGCCATGGGTTCTGTACAGCGGCATCATCGTCTGGATAGGCATCGGCCTCTACGCCGTCTTCCTTGCCGGCGGACAAAAGCGCCTGCAGCGAAAAATCTTCCAGCTTGAGCTCCTCCTAAAGGACAGCCAAAAAGACAGTTCCAAGCAGTAAGGACAGCTTTTCCGGATAGTTGACGCCAATGAATACAAAAGCAAAACACCTTCTTGTCATCATCATAGCGCTGGGGCTGCTCTGCATGGCTGCTACGGTCGTATACCAGCGCCTGACAAGCCCCTCTCTTGTGACGGCCGGGCACGCAGGCGGCGCCCAGCCGTCTCCCGCTGCTGCCGGCGCCATGCCCGAGGGTATGGGGGAGGACAGCGAAATGGGACGCCTGATGCGCATGGTTGGCGACGATCCGGACAACGTCCAGAACATAACTGCGCTGGGCACAGCGCTCATTTCCCAGCAAAAATACCGCGAGGCCGGGATCTTCTTTGAGCGCGCCCATGCCCTCGACAAGGAGAATCCCAGGATCCTCTACTACCTTGGCTACATCGCCCACCAGGAAGGGGACCACAAAAAGGCTGCCGAACTCATGGAAGAGGCCCTGAGCAAGGAAAACCTGGCGACCGTGCATTTCAGCCTGGCAAACATCTACCGCTGGTACCTCAAGGACGAGGCGCTGGCCCAGAAGCATTTCCGTCTGGCTCTGGAGGCCCCTGACTGCACTGACGAAGAGCGCGCAGCTTACACGGAGGCACTAGGGAAAGAGCCGCAGAAATAGCGCAAATACAAGGACAAGAAGCAAGATACACCCCAAAAAGTATATCTTGCTTCTTTCTTTTTGAGGCGGTAACTTCACTGTTTCACTTTGCCGCAGGGCAACCTTGCCCATCCGGCCGCCATAAGGAATGAGCACCATGCAGCGCACCCAGAAGAATACTGCCCCAAAGGCAGCCCAAAGTACTACGCAGAACACAGAAAATGCTCCGCGCAGGCTCTCCCTGTCTCCTGTCACGCTGATCATCCTTCTGGCCCTCAGCTTTATCGCGGGCCTTCTGGCAGGCTCTCTCATCGTGCAGAACAAGTCTCCTGAGCAGACAGCCCCACAGCAGCAGGCGCCGGCACAGCAGGCACAGCCCCAGCAGAACACTATGGAGCCCTCAGCCGAGCAGAAGAAGCACATAGCAGACCTTGAGGCGCAGGCTGTCAAGGATCCTGCCAACCGCAGCGTCCTGGTGGAGCTGGGCAACGCCTATTTTGATGCAGGCCGCTACCAGCAGTCCATTTCCGCCTATGAGGCGGCCCTGGCCATCAACGTCAATGATGCCGACGTTCTGACCGACTGCGGCGTGATGTACCGTGCCACAGGGCAGTTTGACAAAGCGCTGGAAAAATTTGCCAAGGCACAGGAAGTGCAGCCGGGGCATGCCACCTCCCTGTTCAACACAGGCGTCGTCCTCAACTTCGACCTGCACAAGCACGACGAGGCTGTAAAGGCATGGAAGGAGCTGCTACGCCTGCATCCTGATGCAGCGACTCCGGACGGCCGCCCGCTTGAAGAGCTTATCAAGCAGGTTGAAGCAGGCAGGGAATAGCACCCGATACGCACAACAACGTTATCTCATCAAGTTACTATATACTGCAGCAGAGATTGTCAGAGGAAGGTATGCAGAACACTCACAACAAGCTTCACTCCGTTCTTTTCAGCCTGGCCCTTGCCATGCTCTTTTGCTTTACCTCTGCGGCATCCGTGCCGGCCGCTCCGGCGCATCCTCCGCTGATCCAGCTTAACGGCAGCAAGGCAGCTCAGCCTGCACAGCAGGGCCAGCAGGCCCCGCTGCAGACAGACAAGGACAGCCTCCTGCGCCAGACCGTGCCGTCAGGGATGCAGAACTATGTCCCTCCGCTCATAACCCAGAGCAAAGTACGGCTTGCCAGCTTCCTGGAATTCTACCTTGATCCGGAATTTGCCGACATCAACGAGATTGCTGCGCAGCAGGACAAGTTCCAGATCTTCACCCTGGACCGCATCAGCAGGTCAGCGGCAGGCACGCTGTGGCTGCGCTTCATCCTGCCCCAGGCCCAGGACGGCTCCGCCCAGACGCCACTGGTCCTGGAACTTGGTCCGTCAGTGCCAGGCACGCCTGTGCTCTACACCCCTGCCCTGACAGAGGAAGGCACCCTGGAATGGAAGGAGCACCATCCTTCCGGCAGCATCATCGCGCTGCCCCCTGCCTCTGCTGTCGTCCCACTGGTCTGCTACCTGCGCGTCGACGGCATCCCCGGTCCTTGGTTCTCCCCCGCCATCAAGACCATGGAGAGCGTCGCAGCCGGCACGGGCTCCTGGCAGAACATCGACCTGCACCTTGCCGGCATGGCAGCCCTGGCTACGCTCTTTGCAGCCTGCCTGTTCTCAGGCTTAATCAATCCCGGGCAGTGGCGCTTCTGGGTTCTTCTCTACCTTGCCTGCGCCCTGGCCCACAGCTGGGCAGGACAGCCCTCTCCTGAGACAGTCTACACGGCAAAGTCCATTGCAGCCCTCTGCTGCGGCGGCCTTGCCGTCATGATCTGGCCCCTTGCCGGCAGATCCATGATGCTGAGCAAAAAGGCCTCCAAAACGCTGGACGCCTCGCTCATCCTGCTCTGCCTTGCCGGCGCAGCACTGACTATTCTGCCGCTGGTGCCGCAGCTCAAGTGGATATGCCGCTATGTCGACCTCTGGCCGGCAGCACTGGTAATCTTCATCCCCAGCGCCCTGTGGGGCTGCGCAGTCGGCGCACCGAACAGCTTCAAGTTCCTGCTGGGAACAATCATCCCGCCCATAGTCACTGCGCTGGCCTATGTGGGAATACAGTCCAACTTTACGCCCGAGCTTCTGGCATCCCTGCCTATGTTCGGCGTGGCGCTGGGCATCCTCATCGTCCTGTCTCTTACCCAGACGCCGTATGCTGCCGACCTCGATATTGCCTCTGACTTCTCAGACGCCCCCAGTTCTTCAAATTCGTCTTCGGGCTTGTCATTGGAGCCGCAAAAGGCAGACTCCATATCATTGCAGATGACGGAAGACAGGGCGCCGCAGCCGATGGCAGAGCGCACCCCCGCTCCATCCCACAAGCTGGAATGCACGGAGCAAGGATGCCAGGCGCTTTTGAAAAGCCTGGAAACGGAGCTTGACAAGAAGCACGCCGCCCTTCCTGCCCCCTTCCACAAGTCGCTTGACTCCCTCATTGACAAGACAAGGGAAATCCTCATTGAGCTGCAGGATCTTGAGCAGAAGGCTGCCTCGGCAAAGCATGCAGCCCAGCTCATGAACATAGTCGTCATCTCCAAGGATCCTGGCTTCTGCGCTGTCCTAAGCCATGTACTGCGCCCGGAGGAATGCAACATCCGCCAGACGAACAGCCTTGAAGGGGCTGTCCAGCTGGCACGCGCCATTCCCGCCCGCCTGTACATCTTCCAGGGCGACTATGCCGACACCTCTTCCGGCAGCTGCATCGCAGCCCTGCGCCGGTTCAAGCCGGCATGCGGCGGCGATCCCGTGTTCCTTGCCTATACGCCTGACGAGTCTACCTGGCGCCTCCTGGCCAAGGCCGGCTTTACGCATGCCCTGGTTCTCCCCATTGATGATGTCGCCATCATCAACACCATCAAGGAGCTGAAGGAAGAGAGCAAGGAATCCAGGGCAAACGCTGCCAGCCAGCCTGCAGCTGAAGAAGGCCCTGTGCCGGATCTGTTTGGCAAAGCACCTGCCCAGAACAGCAGCGCTGCCGATGCACCGCTCACACTTTCCCCCCCGGCAGAAAAGCCTGCAAGGAAGGCGCCTGACGCAGATGAGATGACACCCATCGATCTTGGCGCCCCGCTCTCCACGCCCCAAAAACCGCAAAAGAGACAGGATTCCAATACGTTGTCCGACATAGGAACAATCGATCTAGGCGCTCCCCTGCAGATGCCGGCAGCGGAGAAAAAGCCCAGCCCCGTCTCCAGCTCCTTTGACATCGACACCACCCTGGAATTTGTCTCTCCGTTCCCAACGGCGGAATCAAGCCTCATGTCGCCCAAGAAAGCAAGCAGTGCGCTTCCAGGAGCCCTTGTACGCGAGCTGACAGATGGACTGGCGCTCATGAAGCATGCGCTGTCGAATGTCAATCTGCCTGCCCTGGTCAACATTGCACAGAGCACCTCTGAAAAGGCCGCGCACTACCCCTCTTTTGCCAAGCTCTGCCAGCTTATAGCGAAGGCTGCTGCCTCTTCAGACACCGTGGCAGCCGGCGAGCTGCTGCAGGAACTGGCTGATGCCATAGAGCGCAAAAAAGCCTAGCAGGCGCCTTTTGCCTGAACCTCATTTTAAAGCCCTGTGCCTTGCGACACAGGGCTTTTCTTGGTGTGCCCTGCATGGGCGTATTCTAACGGGTGAAAGTCCCGAGTGCAGGGGGTAGCACCAAGCA
>CAZWGJ010000013.1:0-23912 GCA_964633375.1 uncultured Desulfovibrio sp. | reverse complement strand
GGTATGCGGTGTATCATACGGCACAAAAAAGACAAAGAGCAGCCTCCCTGAAAAATTTCGTGAAAATTTCGAGAGAGGCCTGCAAAAAAAGCTAATGGTCCAGGTAGAAGAGGTGCTGCAGCGGGGCGTCACCGGTGCCGCCGTCCTCCTTCTTCTTCATGCCGTAGCGCGACTTGCGCGAGAAGTTCAGGAGCAGCCCCACGCAGATCATATAGCTCACCAGGTTGGATCCGCCATAGCTCATGAAGGGCAGGGGCACGCCCTTGGTGGGGACAGCCCCCATCACGACGGCCAGGTTCATGCACACAGGCAGCGCCAGGATGAGCGTAATGGCAAAGGCTGAGAGGCGGTCCCGCAAAACCTCCTGCCCCTGGATGATGCGGTAGCAGCGCCAGAAAAAGAGCGCAAACAAAAGCATCACCACCGAGACGCCCAAAAAGCCCACTTCCTCTGCCAGCACGGCCATAATGAAGTCGTTGTGAGCTTCAGGCAGGTAGAAGAGCTTCTGCCTGCTGGCCCCTATGCCGACGCCGAAAAAGGAGCCGGAGCCAATGGCCAGCAGGGACTGCTTGAGCTGGTAGGCGGCAGGCTTGGTCGGGTCAAAGGGATCCAGGAAGGCAACGACCCTGTCCATGCGGTAGTCGGCGCTGTACACGGCAAGCACGGCGACGACCACAACGGCAAGCACCATGCCGCCGATATAAATCATGCGCGTTCCGCCCACAAGGCACATGGCGCCAAAGAGGCAGGCAAGCACCATGACGCTGCCAAAGTCAGGCTGCATGATCAAAAGGATGCCGCAGACTGCCGTCACAATGCAGGGCGCCAGCATGCCGCGGGAAAACGACTTGATCATGGACTGCTTGTCGCTCATGTAGAAGGCCAGGTACAAGGCCACGGCGATCTTCACAAACTCCACGGGCTGCACGGTGACAGGCCCCAATTTAAGCCAGCGGTGCGCGCCGTTGATGACAGGCGCCAAGGGAGACAAGGTCAGCAGGAGCAGCAGGACGGACAGGCCCAGCAGCGAGTACATCGCCACCCTGGTGTAGAGAAGGCGCAGGGAGACCCTGGCTGCCGCAAAAAGGAAGACAAAGCCAATTCCGGCATGCAGGACCTGCTTTCTGAAAAAGTAGTATTTGTCGTGGTAGTTGGCATTGGCAACGATGCCGCTGGCAGAAAGCACCATGATCAGGCCTATGCCCAGGATCATGACTGCAAAGAGAAACAGCGCCCAGTCGCAGCCGGGCTTGTCGTCTTCCTGCAGCAGGGAGGCTTCCTGTCCTGCTGCCCCTCCTGCAGCCACGTCATGGAGGTCCTGGTGAATCTCCTGCTGGACCTTTGGCTGCAGCTCCTGCTGCCCCTCGGCAGAACCTTGTGCTGAAGGATCTGCCGCAGTGCCGTCGTCATTGCAGATAAAGGCATTGGACCTGGCAGCGCCGGCCTGCTGCGCTGCCCCTTGGACATCTGCTGCCTCAGGCTGCTTTTTTCCAAAAAAGCTCATGCCAGCTTCCCCACCAGATCCTTGAAGTGCTGCCCCCTGAAGGCCATGCCCTTGTAGAGGTCAAAGCTGGCTGTTGCCGGAGAGAGCAGGACAACGTCCCCGCTTTCAGCCTGGGACTTAAGCCAGGCAAAGGCAGGCTCCATGGCGGGAAACCACTGCATGGGGACCGCGTCCTTCCAGGCGCTGCCAAAGATCTGCTCGGACTCGCCAAAGCCGGCTGCACAGCGGACCTTTTCCTTGACCAGGGGGATCAGGGCCTCAAGGTCTCCGCCCTTCCATCTTCCGCCGCACAAAAGCAGCACCGGTCTGTCCATGGCCTTGAGCGCCGTCTCAAGCGAGGAGACCGTGGTGCACTTGGAGTCGTTGACGTACATGACGCCATCCTTTTCGGCCACAAATTCCAGCCTGTGCGGCAGGGGTGCAAATTTGGCGACGGCTGCCTGAGCAGCGCCCTCGTCAACGCCCAGGCGCTGCACAGCCTGGAAGGCAATCTCGGCATTGAGGGCGTTGTGGGCGCCGATAAGGTGCGTCTTCTTGAACCTTCCGCAGGGCTCAGCCTTTTTAAGCTCTGCCTTGAAGCCTGCCCTGCGGTACATGTCCTGCCACTCTTCCGGCACTATGGCCAGGTCCTTTTCGGTCTGGCAGGCAAAAAGGCGCATCTTGGCAGCCACGTACTCCGCCATGTCCTTGTGGTAGTCCAGGTGGTTGGGCGTGATGTTCATCAAGACGGCCACATCCGGGTGCAGGGTCAGGCAGGTCTGCAGCTGGAAGCTTGAGATCTCAAGCACAATGACATCGCACTTGTCCTTGCCATTAATGTACTCGCTCAAAGGCACGCCGACATTGCCGCCCAGAAAGACGCTGAAGCCGGCTTCCTTCAGCATGGCCGTCATCAGGTGCACTGTGGTCGTCTTGCCGCTTGTGCCTGTCACGGCAATAATCTTTTCCCCGTCAAGGCAGCGCCAGGCAAGCTCAGTCTCTGCCAGGATGCAGGGGCCCTCTTCTGAGGCGAGGGGAAACTCCCTTTTCTTTCCCATAATCTCCAGCAGGTGCTCCAGGGGGGCGCCGGGGCTTGGCACCACAAAATCAGCGCCGGCAAACTGCCCGGGCGTATGCGCCCCCGCCTCAATGCGCACGCCAAGCCTTGTCATCTCCTCCTGCACCTCAGGGCGCACGCCCGCAGGGTTTGCCTCAAGCAGGGCGACCTCGCAGCCCCGGCCCTTGAGAAGCCTGCAGGCAGCCAGGCCGGATCTGCCGGAACCGACTACAGCGACCTTGTCCCCTGCTCCTGGAAGGGCATGCGCACAGGCTGCGTCATCCTGCTGGCAGGACTGTGCAGACGGGAAAGGAGAAAACGGACTGACAGGCATGATGGACATGGCATTTCTTCCTGAAAATATGCGGAACGAAGAAGTGAAGGCAGAATGAAGCCTTGCCTTAACGAAGCTTGATGGTGGAGAGCGCCAGAAGCCCCAGAATGATGGAGGTTATCCAGAAGCGGATGATGATCTTGGACTCGGGTATGCCCTTGAGCTCAAAGTGGTGGTGCAGAGGAGCCATGCGGAAGAGGCGCTTGCCTCCTGTCCAGCGAAAGTAGCTCACCTGCATGATGACGGACAGAGTCTCCACCAC
Organism: uncultured Desulfovibrio sp.; assembly: GCA_964633375.1. Classification (GTDB taxonomy): domain Bacteria; phylum Desulfobacterota; class Desulfovibrionia; order Desulfovibrionales; family Desulfovibrionaceae; genus Desulfovibrio. The sequence continues at coordinate 20,776 of CAZWGJ010000013.1, read as the reverse complement.
AAACAGGCCGCCGACAACGGCCAGAATCAGCTCCTGCCTGCAGAGCAGGGCCAGAAAGCCCAGCGTGCCGCCAAGACTTAAGGAGCCGACGTCGCCCATAAAGACCTGCGCAGGATAGGCATTAAACCAGAGGAAGCCAAGAGAAGCGCCTATCAGTGCGCCGCAGAAAATCGTCACCTCGCCGACGCCGGGAATGTAGGGCAGATAGAGGTACTCGGTCAGGCGGCTGTTGCCGGTGATGTAGATGAAGATGGCAAAGACCATGCCGGCCACGACGGTCGGTCCTATGGCCAGCCCGTCCAGGCCGTCGGTCAGATTGACGGCATTGGCGGAGGACACCATGACCAGCACGCCGAAGGGCAGGTACAAGAGGCCTAAGTCAATGGTCAGGTTCTTGGCAAAGGGGATGTAGAGGCTGCTGCTGTAGAGCGGGTCGATGGAGATGAAGATCATGGCGGAGGCGGCTATGCCTATGAGCCCGCCCATCTTGGCCCTGGGCGAGATGCCCTTGTTTTCGTGGTGGCGCAGCTTGGTCAAATCGTCCCAGAAGCCGATCAGCCCGAAGCCCACAAAGACGAGCAGGATCTCCCAGATGTACTTGTTGGAGAGGTCCGCCCACAGAAAAAGCGTAATCAGGAGGCTCACCATGATGATGAGCCCGCCCATGGTAGGCGTTCCGGCCTTGGCGGCATGGGCCTTGACGTCGGACAAAATGTACTGGCCGCACTTGATGTTGTGCAGGAAGCTGATGCAGCGCGGACCTATGACCACCATGATGACCATGGCGGTGATGAGGGCGCCTAAGGAGCGGAAGGTGATGTAGCGGAAAACGTTGAGGAACGTGTAGTCCGAGGAAAGGGGAACAAGCAAATGATACAGCATCAGTCAGACTCCGCTCCAAAAAGTTTTTCAAGTGCCAGGACAGCGGTCTCCAAGTGGTTGGAGCGCGATCCCTTGCACAGCAGGGTGCAATGAGCCCTGGAAGGCGTTGTGCCCAAATCCTGCATAAGCTTTCCTGCCGCCGTGCAGAGCTCTTCATCGCCAGAAAAGACGGCGAAGGGAATGCCGCTCCCAAGCCCTTCAAGGACCTTGTCGGCGCATCCGCCCTTCCAGAAGACGCCCATAGGGGCAAGCTCCTTTATCTGCCGCCCAAGGCGCCTGTGCGCCTCAGCTTCAAGGCTGCCAAGCTCGCCCATGCATCCCAAGACCAGCAGCAGGCGTCCGTCTGTCTTCTGCATGGCTTCCTCATGGGCTGCAGCCAGCATGCGCGACATGGAGAGCGGGTTGGCGTTGTAGCAGTCGTCTATGATGCGGCAGGATCCAGCCTCTATGCGGCGGAAGCGGTGCCCTGGCACAGAAACCTCTGCCAGGCCCTTTTCAATGTCTGCCAGATCAACGTGCAGCATGCTGCACACTGCTGCCAGGCAGGCCAGGTTTTCGGCTGCTGCAGGACCTGTGAGCGGCAGGTGCACATCCTGCTGCACGGTCTTTCCCTCACATGTGACTGCAGCCGTATAAAGGTTTTCTTCCTTGTGCTGCACGGAAGAGACGATGTCTTCTGCAGACGCAAAGGGCTCCTTGGCTGCCGAGAAAAACTTGACCTTGGGACAGACGTCCTTTGCGCAGCGCACCAGGTCGGCATAGTCGGCAGAGGCCGCCGCCAGGCCGTTTGGGGCAAGGTACTTGAAGAGGCGCGTCTTGTACCAGGCGACGCCCTTGTCGCCCAGGCCTTCCGTATGCCCCTCGCCCACGTTGAGGACGATGGCGGCATCGGGGTGCAGGATGCTGCCCAGCTCGTCCATGTCCTGGGCGTGGCTTACGCCGCATTCAAAAATCCAGTACTTCTCGTCGCCGTCAGCAGACAGCATGCTGAGCGGCAGCCCCAGCTGGTTGTTGTGGTTGCCCTCTGTCTTGGCGACCTTGGCATGGACGCCCAGCACGGCTGCCAGCCACTCCTTGGTCGTGGTCTTGCCTGCTGTTCCGGTGAGCCCTATGACCGTGCCCCTGAACCTGTCGCGCCAGACCCTGGCAATGCGGCCAAGCGCCTTGATGGTGTCATCAACGCAGAACACCGCGACGTTTGGGAAGCGCTCTGCCAGCCCGTCCAGAGGATGCTCTGCCAGTATGGCAGAGGCGCCTGCCCCGCAGGCCTGTGCTGCATAGTCATGTCCGTCGACGCGCTCGCCGGCAATGCAGGCAAAAAGCGTCCCGCAGGACGCCTCCCTGCTGTCTGACACCACCCGGCTGATCAAAACGTCCGCAGCCTCGGCCGTGCACGGCTGCCCCAGGGCTTCTGCTATGGTTTGTAAATCCAGCTGCATTATCTTCCGCCTAATCCTCTGAAAACGCTGAACGGCATTTTGTTACGCCTGCTTTGCGCCAAGCAGCTCGCGCACAGTCTCCTGGTCGCTGTAGTGGCGCTTGACGCCGTTGACAATCTGGTAGTCCTCATGGCCCTTGCCGGCTATAAGCAGGCAGTCCTCAGGCCCCAGCAGCTCGATGGCCTTGCTCGTGGCAAGGCGCCTGTCGGGCTCGACCACCACCTGGGCGGCTGAAGCAAGCCCGGGCAGGACGTCGGCAATGATGTCCTCAGGCTTTTCAAAGCGCGGGTTGTCGGAAGTCAGAACGGCCACGTCGCTCAATTTGGCGACGGCCTCGCCCATGAGCGGCCTCTTGGTCCTGTCCCTGTTGCCGCCGCAGCCAAAGACGGTGACAAGGCGCTTGAAGCCTGCACCGCGCAGGGCCTGCTGGACGTTGATGAGCGCATCAGGGGTGTGGGCGTAGTCCACAAAGACGTGCAGCCCCCTGGCGTTTTCCACCCGCTCAACACGGCCAGGCACGCCGGCAAAGCCTTCCAGGGCGCTGAAGTCCGTGATCCCCATGGCAAGCCCCATGGCCTGCACGGTCAAAAGGTTGTCGGCATTGAAGCGGCCGATGAGCGGGGAGACCAGCTCCCAGGTCCGGCCCTGGCAGGTCATGCGCAGCCTGATGCCGCTTGTGCCCTGGCTGAGCAGCTCGCCTTTCAGGTGGCGGGCAGGATTGCCGCCTTTGGGAACGTCGCCAAAGCCGTAGGTCCAGGCGTCAGGGCATGGGGCAAGCAGGCGCACGCAGTGCTCGTCGTCCGCATTGACGGCCTTGGCCTTGTCCAGGCGCATGGCCTTGGTAAAGAGCAGCGCCTTGGCCTGGAAGTAGGCTTCCATGGTCTGGTGGAAGTCCAGGTGGTCCTGGGTCAGGTTGGTGAAGCAGGCGCCGGCAAAGGGCACGTGCCACACCCTCTTCTGGTCCAGGGAATGGGAGGACACCTCCATGACGCAGCAGGTGCAGCCGGCATCATGCATGGCCTTCAGCATGCGGTGGATGTCCAGGGGGCCGGGCGTTGTCAAAGGCGCCGCCTCGCAGTGCCCGGGCCAGCGGTAGCTGACCGTGCCAAGCACGCCCACAGTCTCTCCGTGCGCCGCAAAAAGGCGCTCCAAAAGCGCTGCACAGGTAGTCTTGCCGTTGGTGCCGGTGATGCCCACCACCTTCATGGGGCTTTCATAGGTGTGGTAGAAGTCTGAGGCAAGCTCGGAGAGCGCACAGCGGGTGTCCTCATGCAGGACTGTCTTTACATCCTTTGATCCTATCAAATTCTGCGCTGCCTTCTCATTGGCTTCATCAAGCACCAGGTACGCACAGCCCTTTGCCAGTGCGTCCGGCACATAGCGCATGCCGTCCTCGCTGGCGCCATGCACCACCACATACACGCAGCCCTCTGTCACAGTCCTGGAGTCGGCAGTGACGATGAGGCCGTCCCTGACCTTCTTCCTCAGCTCTTCGTAAGCGACAGCACCCATATATCTCTCCCTGGCATGCCCTGGCGGCACACTGAAGTTGTTCACAAAACAAGACTAAAAAAAACGATGACAAACCCGGCTGCAGCCGATCGGGCAGCTGCCCTGCAGCCTACGGCTCGGACAGCCAGAGTATGTACGACGCCTTTTTGCCGGCAGCGTCCTTTTCATCAGGCCACGGCGTACCGGGTGCCGGCTCCTGCCGGACCACCCGCGGCCCCTCGCCCTTGAGCTCAGGCAGGATGCCTGCCCTGGCAAAAAGCTCGACGGCGCTGCGGACGGTTTTGCCCACAACGTCCGGCACTGCGGCAGAAGGCTTGGCAAGGTGCCCCGGCAGCTGCAGGGCCTTTCCGGTGGTGTCGGGCTCCTTCAGCTCTGCCACGGAAATCTGCACCTTCTTTTCCTTTTTCTGCTTCTCAAAGGGGGAGGCTATGCCGGCTGCCTTGTAGCCGCGCTCGCCGTCCTCCTGCTTTTTGCCGTCCTTGCCGTCTTCTGCTTCCCTGGCCTTCCTGACCTGCTTTAAGTGCTCTTCGTCCAGCTCGCCGGCATAGGCAAGCGTCTGGCGGGCAATTTCCTTAAAGGCAGGAGCAGCTATGACGCCGCCGTATTGTGAGTTCTGCGGTTCATCGATGAAGACAAGGATGAGGTACTTGGGATTGGAGGCAGGCAGAAAGCCCACAAAGGAAGCCAGGCGCTTGGATCCGTAGCCGGCCCTGCCGGCCTTCTGGGCTGTGCCGGTCTTGCCGGCCACCTCAACGCCTTCCAGGGCGGCCTTGCGGCCTGTGCCGTCCTTTTCCGCCACGACCTCATACATCATGCGCCTGATTTCCTTGGTCACATTTCTGGAAAAGATCTGCTTGGACTCGGCAGGAACAGCGGCGTCGCGCACCAGGACAAGGTTCTTCTTGACGCCGTTGTTGAGCAGGATCAGATAGGCCTGCGCCATCTGCAGCGGCGTCACGGACACGCCCTGCCCGAAGGAAATGGACATGGTATCCACTTCGCTCCACTGCTTGGGCTTGCGCAGAATGCCCTTGCTCTGGGAGACGGGAACCACGGTGGGTGCGCCGAAGCCCAGCTCGCTCAAGTAATTGTAGAGCGTATTGCTCCCCATCATCAGCCCTATCTTGGCCATGCCGATGTTGGAGGAATAGCGTATCACCTTGTGCACGGGGATGGAGCCGCGATTTGAGGTGTCGCGCAGCACGCTGTACTTGGTCTGCCAGCGGCCGCCCTCGCAGTTGATGATGGTCTCCCTCCCCACAAGCTTCTGCTGCATGGCGCCAGCCAGCACCAGGGGCTTGAAGGTGGAGCCTGGCTCCAGGGCGTCCTGTGCCAGCCTGTTGCGGTACACTGCTGGCGTTGAGGAAGAAAAGTTGTTGGGGTTGAAGAAGGGGCACTGCGCCCAGGCCAGGATCTCGCCTGTGGGGACATCCACAACCAGCGCCCCGCCCCAGGCTGCTTTTTCACTGCGCACCACCTTGGCGATGGCCTCCTCGGCAAAGCTCTGGATCTGGGGGTCAATGGTCAGGCGTATATCCTCGCCATGCGGATCCACCTCCCCCTCATGGCGCATGTAAAAGTGCCTGCCTGTGGCATCGCGCAGCACAGTCTGGCTGACTTTCTGGCAGGCAAGGCGGTCGTCCAGGGAGCGCTCAAGGCCTTCAAGCCCTTTTTCCTGGTCGCCCACAAAGCCCAGCAGCTGGCCGGCCATGTACTTTAAGGGGTAGACCCTGTCAAATTCCTTCAGAAGGGAAATGCCGGGCAGATGCGCCTCGCGCACGCCGGCAACGGTGTAGTCGTCCACCCGGCGCTTAAGCCAGAGGAAATGCTTGTTCCGGTATTTGGAGAGCTTGTCGTAAATGGTCTGAGGATTGATGCCGAGGATGGGCCCCAGGGTATTGGCAGCAAGGAGGGGGTCCTTCACCTCTGCAGGGTTGGCACAGACGGAAAAGGCCTCAACAGAGCGCGCCAGGACGCCTCCGTTCCTGTCCAGAATGTTGCCGCGCCTGCCTGAGACGTATTCCTGCGTCACATGCTGCTTTCTGGCCTTGGCTGCCAGCCACTCGCCCTGATGCAGCTGCAGGTACCCTGCCCTGCACCACAAAAAGACAAAGACAACAGCCAGGATGCTGAAGATGATGGTGATGCGGAAGCTGCTGCTTTTGTTGATGCAGTCATCGCTGCCGCCGTCCTGCGCAGGGCTTTCCTCTGCTGCTTGCGGCGTGTGCACAATGCGCTCGTTTTGATCATGCTGCTCTGCATGCGGGACGGCAGAATCTTCTGAACCGTCCATGCGGCTGTTGGGTATCTGTGCCGCTATTTTCTGGGAGGCAACTGAAGCGGAATGCTGGAAATCCTGTGAGAGTCCGCTTTTGTCCGACGGATGCTGCTCCTCTGGCTGGGAGGAAACGGGCCCTGCTGTCTTTGTCGGGCGCTTTTTAGAAAAGAAACCCATTCCTCTGCTGCTCCTGATGATTTGCCTAAAGAACGTGCCGCTTCAGGTTCTGCACTGAGACAACCTGCAAAAAAACGCTTCTGCCGGAAGGGCGTCATGAGGCTACTGCCTTTTTGCCTTGCCAAGCCGGCGGATCTGCCCTGGGAGGGCCTGCTTCATGCCAAGCTTCTGCGCCTGGGCACGCAGCTCGCTCGGGGAAAGAAGGCTGTCGCGCTCAACCAGAAGCTTGGCGTGCATCTCCTGCTTCTCCTTGCAGCGGCTGCCCTCGACATTGATGAAATAGGCGAGATCCGTCCTCTCAATGCTGCTCCACACCAGCACGACGCCGAAAAACAGCGCAACAACGATGTTGGCGCCCAGGCAGATGGTCCAGCAGCGCCCCTTGAAGAGGCGGTATTCTGCCACTTTCCTGACACGGTCCTGCAGCTGATCCTGTCTGAACATCACAGGCCTCCGCCTTTCCAGTCGCACAGCTTTTCACAGGCCCGAAGCTTGGCAGAGCTGGCCCTGGGGTTGGCCGCAAGCTCAGCATCATTGGCAGTCAGGGGCTTTTTGCTGAGCAGCCTGACCTCCGGTACATGATGGCAGCGGCACACCGTCACATGGGGCGGGCACTGGCAGCCCTGGCTCCAGGAGCGCATGCGCTGCTTCACCATCCTGTCCTCCAGGGAATGAAAGGTGATGACGCAGAGCCTGCCGCCCACGCTCAGCCTGGGCAGGATGTCGTCCAAAAAACGCGAGAGTTCGCCTAATTCATCATTGACTGTCATGCGCAGCGCCTGAAAGGTGCGCGTTGCCGGATGATGCCTTGCCTTGGCCCGCCAGGCCGGCGGATAGGCTCCCTCCACAATGGCGGCAAGAGCGCCTGTCGTGGTGATGGGGGCTCTTTCCCGCGCCTGGCAGATGGCTCTTGCAATGCGGTCTGCCTGAGGATCCTCGCCAAGGGAGGCAATGGCATCCCTCAGTTTTTTCTGATCCCAGGTGTTCACCAGATCCCTGGCTGACGGGGATGAGGACTGGGGATCCATGCGCATGTCCAGAGGTCCGTCGCTGTGCACGCTGAAGCCGCGCTCACCCTCATCCAGCTGCATGGAGGAAACGCCGATGTCGATGAGGGCGCCGTCCACCCTGTCCCAGCCGGCAGCATCCAGTGCAGAGATTAGGCTGCTGAAGGTGCAGTGCGAGGAGCGGAAGCGCTCACCAAATGGCGCAAGGCGGGCGCAGGCCAGAGACAACGCTTCGGTGTCCCTGTCCAGCCCAAGCAGCCGGCAGCCCGGATGGGCTGTCAGAATGGCCTCGCTGTGGCCGCCAAGACCAAGCGTCCCGTCCAGAAAACGAAGCGGCCTGCCTTGCTGAAGATCTTCCAGGGGGGCAAAGCACGCCAGGACCTCCTCCTTGAGGACAGGAATGTGCTTGGAAGCACAAAGTTCCTGGACATTGGAGGAAGCCTCCGAAAGGGAACCGTGGACTATAGCGTGATTTTCCAAAGGGTTCAATGCACACCTTCTCTGGCCGAAGAGCGGAACAAGACAGCCGAAACGAAAGCCTTTGCCGGAATGGCGCAGGCCCCGTGCAAGCACTGCCTAGCACAATACCTTATATTTTGCCACGTTTTTCTCTCAAAGCGGCGCAGGCAGGCTGCCGCAAAAAAGTGCTTCCTTCACGCCCACGCATCGCCTAAAGACGGTGGGGCAGCCGGCCTGGCCTTGTTAAAATTTCCTGCCCGCTGTAGTCACGCAGTGCAGAGGGGAGTGCGCCAGCCGATGCTGGTTCATACGCATGAGCGGCAGTCAGCCTGTCGAAGCCCATCATGCGGACAGCCAGTCCATGACTGCATGCGCATAAGACTGCATGCGCATTCTGAGTAATGATTGAATATTGATTTCATGCAGATTATCTCACTGCTTTGATTTTGCTAGCGAATGGTATGGCGTACCTTGCAGCAATTCATATTGGAATGCTGTAACTCCTGTGTTTAACAGCATTGATTCTCTGTCATTACACTTGTCAGAATTTAAAAATAAAGAATCATGTCTATATGTACCGTTGCTGCAATCATTTATTGATGAAATAAACTATTTATATACAATAGATAATACAATCGCAAGCAAAATAATAAAACATTTTATTAGTGCAAATGACTACTATGAAATTGCAAGCGAAGAAAATAATAATATTACTGCATTGCATACATTTGAACCACATTGTATATTGAATAAACCTTGCAGTTTGAATATATCTACTCTAACTAGTCCTGAAGCATCACTGCCAACTGAATTGATTGCAATGCAGTTTAAGTCTGGAAGTGCTAATACTGTTGAAATGTATCTAAATAATGGATGGCAGCTTAGTTTCAGCATTCATACTGCAGACGCAATAGCTGATCCAAGCCTGCAGCTTGACATCCAGCTTATTGGAATTCCCGTGTCTTTGCTTAATTTGAAGTAGCCGGCCAGGTGGCAGCATTCCCCGTCTTTTTTTACAGCCGCCCAAGGATGGCGCTTTCATTCCACCTTCCAGCAGCACCCCTGAACGGCTGCAATGAAGAGTCCGTTTTACCTTAAATTCCATACTGTTACCCTCTTGAGGTCTGTGCGCTCTCTCTGGACAGCCCCTCTAAAACAGCGTAAAAATGCCCTTTACGACAATACCGGCCACCGGCTTCCCCGGCGGTCTCTTCCAACCAGCTTTTCTACGAGCTTCTACTCATGAACAAGACTAAAATCGTTGCCACCATTGGACCTGCCTCCAATTCACCAGAAATACTGAAGGGCTTAGTCTTAGCCGGAGCCAGTATCTTCAGGCTTAACTTCTCCCATGGTTCTGCCAAGGATTTTGTTGACATCATAGCCAGAATCCGTGCCGTGGAAAAGGAACTCGGCAAGCCCATCACCATCATGCAGGACCTGTCCGGCCCCAAGATCCGCCTTGGCGACATCAGGGAAAAAAGCATCCACGTTGAAGCCGGCATGAAGCTTCTTCTCGGTCCTACTGACAGCTACTGCAAAGACATGCCCTACATGCCCTTCGACCATGAGGTCATACTGGAGAGCCTGGTGGAGCATGACCGCCTGGTCCTTGCCGACGGCGGCCTGGAATTCGTTGTCGTCGGACGCAGGTCGGACGAGCTGGTCATCCTTGAGGCGCAGAACTCCGGCACAGTCACCTCGCGCAAGGGTCTTGCCCTGCCCGGCAAGACAACCCGCGTGCGCGCCCTGACAGAGAAGGACAAGAAGGACCTGGTAGACGGCATCGCCCTCGGCATCGACGCTGTTGCCATGTCCTACGTGCAGACCGCAGACGACGTCCGCGAGGCACGGGAGCTCATCACGGCCAACACGCCGCGCAACATTCCCATCTGCGTCAAGCTGGAGCGCCAGGGCGCCGTCCACAACCTGCCCGCCATCCTGGCAGAGACGGACATTGTCATGGTTGCCCGCGGCGACCTCGGCGTGGAATGCCCCCTGGCAAAGCTGCCCACCATTCAGAAGGTGATCATCAAGGCCTGCAATGAGGCCACCAAGCCTGTCATCGTGGCAACACAGATGCTGCTTTCCATGATCAATTCGCCTTCACCCACCAGGGCAGAGACAACGGACGTTGCCAATGCCGTGCTGGACGGCGCAGACTGCGTCATGCTGTCCGAGGAAACGGCCATGGGCAACTACCCGGTGGAGACGGTGCGCTACATGCGCAACATCACCAATGAGGCCGAAGAGCTGCTGATGGAAAACCGCAAGATAGAAGAGCCCGACCGCAGGAACATTCCCTCCTATCTGGCGTATTCAGCCTGCCTGCTGGCCAAGAAAGCCAGGGCGCAGGCCTTTGTCATCCACAGCCTGAGCGGCAAGTCCGCCCGCAAGGTGGCCAACTTCAGGCCGCAGCAGCAGATCTTTGCCCTGACTCCCGACAAGGCTGCCGTCAAATACCTCAACTACTCCTGGGGCGTCACCCCTGTTTTAGTTGACGATGAAAGCCCGAGCCACCTGGAGCGTGCAGAGGAGTTCATCCGCACCAACCCTGCGTTCCGCACCGGCGACTGCTGCGTCATCACGGCCGGCATGCACAACGACTCCAGCCCCAGCGCCAACAAGGGCACCAACCTCATCAAAATTTACTGGAAATAAAGGCACTGCGCCTTTTTCTCATAAAAAGCAGACGTCACCAACGCTGCCTTAACTTTAAGAAAGGACTACATATGGCCAACGTCAAAAAAGTTGTGCTCGCCTACTCCGGCGGCCTCGACACTTCTGTCATTCTGAAATGGCTCATCAACACCTACCACTGTGAAGTCATTACCATGACTGCCGACTTGGGGCAGCCTGAGGACCTGAGCGGCGTCGAGGAAAAGGCCTACAAGACGGGCGCAAGCAAAGCCTATGTAATGGACCTGCGCGAAGAGATGGCCAGGGACTTCTACTTCCCCATGCTGCGCGGCGCCGGCCTCTACGAGAACAAGTACCTGCTCGGCACCTCCATTGCCCGCCCAATCATCACCAAGGCCCTGGTGGACATCGCCCACAAGGAAGGTGCTGACGCCATCGCCCACGGCGCCACCGGCAAGGGCAACGACCAGGTCCGCTTCGAGTTCTCCGCCAAGGCCCTTGATCCTGCCATCAAGGTCATCGCCCCCTGGCGTGAATGGGACCTCATGAGCCGTACCGCCCTCAATGCCTTTGCCGATGCCAACGGCATTCCGATTTCCAGCGGCGCCAAGCGCTACAGCATGGACGCCAACATGCTGCACACCAGCTTTGAAGGCTCCGAGCTTGAGGATCCGGGCCTTGCCCCCGACCCTGTCTGCCATGAGCGCTGCGTGCCCGTCGAGGAAGCCCCCAACGAAGGCGAAATCATCACCGTCGACTTTGAGAAGGGCAATCCCGTCGCCCTGAACGGCAAGGCCATGAGCCCCTATGAAATCGTGCACGCCCTGGCCCTGCTCGGCGGCAAGCACGGCGTAGGCCGCAGCGACATCGTGGAGAACCGCTATGTGGGCATGAAGTGCCGCGGCGTCTACGAGAACCCTGCCGGCACCATTCTCTACGTCCTGCACCAGGACCTGGAAGGCATCTGCCTTGACCGCAACGTGCTCTCCATCCGCAACCAGCTGGCAGTGCCCTACTCCGAAGCCGTCTACGACGGCTACTGGTTCAGCCCCGAGCGCGAAGCCATGCAGGCCTTCATGGACAAGGCCCAGGAGCTTGTGACCGGCTCCGTCACAGCCAAGCTCTACAAGGGCGGCGTGTGGCCCTTAAGCCGCACCTCCCCCTTCTCCCTCTTCAACAAGGACCTCGCCACCTTTGAGGACAGCGGCTACGACCACCACGATGCAGCCGGCTTCATCCGCCTGCACTCCCTGCGCCTCATGCAGTACGCAGCCGCCAAAAAGCATCTGGCCGAGACAAAATAACTCACAAGATAAAAGCTGATTTACTAATCTTTCAAGCAAGCCCGCAGGTGCCGTACAAAGAGGTTCCTGCGGGCTTTTTCCTTTATACAGCCAGCTTTTTTCTGCCCCTTCAAGAAGAAAGCCTGCGAATGCACTCATAAAAAGCAGAGAGCTGTTTTCCCCTTTCCTGCCAAAGGTTGTCATCCCATTTTTGCCAGCAGGCATAACTGTATTCTCCTCTTCCCCAAAGCCATCAAAACTGCGTTCTGCACGCTAAACTGCCCGCACCTTGACAATTTTTCCAGCTCATATCTACAATAAATCGTTTAGGGAATACTCAAGCCGATCCCAGGGCCGCCCATGGCGGGAAACGCCGTGCCGGACGCCTGAAAGACCGGCCTTCAGCAACTATTTGCGTATGCGCGGAATTGACTGCACAGCAGCCCGCACAGCACCTCAAACATAGGGAATGCTCATGCCAAAACGCACTGACCTGCATAAGATCCTCGTCATCGGCGCCGGCCCCATAGTCATCGGCCAGGGCTGCGAATTTGACTACTCTGGATCCCAGGCTGTCAAAGCCCTCAAAGAAGAAGGCTACACAGTTGTTCTTGTCAATTCCAATCCGGCCACCATTATGACCGACCCGGCCATGGCGGACGCCACCTACATTGAGCCCATTGAGGCCACTGCCCTGGCAGCCATCGTGGAAAAGGAGCGTCCTGACGCCATCCTGCCCACCCTGGGCGGACAGACGGCCCTCAATGCCGCACTTGGCCTCTACAAGCGCGGCGTGCTGGACAAATACGGCGTCGAGCTCATCGGCGCAGATGAAAAAGTCATCGAGAAGGCTGAAAGCCGCGAACTCTTCAGGGCGGCCATGGAGCGCATAGGCCTCAAGGTGCCCCAGTCCGGCATAGCCCACTCCATGGAGGAAGTGCGCAAGCTGGGCAAGGAGCTGCCCTTCCCGCTCATTGTGCGCCCGGCCTTCACACTGGGCGGCACAGGCGGCGGCATAGCCTACAACTTTGAAGACCTCGAAGCCGTAGCCCAGAAGGGCCTGACCGCCTCCCCCGTTTCCGAAGTCATGATCGAACAGAGCATCATCGGCTGGAAGGAAATGGAAATGGAGGTCATGCGCGACAAGAACGACAACGTCGTCATTGTCTGCTCCATTGAAAACCTTGACCCCATGGGCGTGCACACGGGCGACTCCATCACCGTCGCCCCGGTCCAGACGCTGACCGACGCCGAGTACCAGCGCATGCGCGACGCCTCCATCGCCATCATGCGCGAGATTGGCGTCGAGACCGGCGGATCCAACGTGCAGTTCGGCATCAACCCCGCCAACGGCGACATGGTCGTCATTGAAATGAACCCGCGCGTCTCCCGCTCCTCAGCCCTGGCCTCCAAGGCGACCGGCTTCCCCATCGCCAAGATTGCCGCCAAGCTGGCCGTGGGCTACACGCTGGACGAGCTGCGCAACGACATCACCCGCGAGACGGCCGCAAGCTTCGAGCCTGCCATCGACTACTGCGTGGTGAAGATTCCCCGCTTCACCTTTGAAAAGTTCCCCGGCGCCAAGGACGTTCTGACCACCTCCATGAAGAGCGTGGGCGAGGCCATGAGCATTGGGCGCACCTTCAAGGAAGCCCTGCAGAAGGGCCTGCGCTCCATGGAAATCGGCGCCACGGGCCTAGGGTTCAACTTCCGCCACGAGCTGCCGACCAAGGAAGAGCTGGTTCCGCTTCTGCGCACCCCCAATTCCAAACGCATCTTTGCCCTGCGCCAGGCCATGCTGAGAGGCATGAGCATTCAGGAAATCCACAGCCTGACCGGCATCGACCCCTGGTTTTTGCAGCAGATGCTCGACATCGTGCACATGGAGACGGCCATCCGCGACTTCGGCATCGGCAACGACATGACGGCCCTCAACCCCGAGCTTGCCCCGCTGATGCGCAGCGCCAAGGAATACGGCTTCTCCGACAAGCAGCTGGCAGAGATGTGGAAGCGTCCTGAAAGCGACGTCAGGGCCCTGCGCGAAAGCCTCGGCATTGCCCCCGTCTACTACCTTGTCGACACCTGCGCCGGCGAGTTTGAGGCCTATACGCCCTACTACTACTCCACCTACGAGACCGGCAACGAAATGAAGGTGGACGAGAAGCGCAAGGTCGTAATCCTGGGCGGCGGACCAAACCGCATCGGCCAGGGCATCGAATTTGACTACTGCTGCTGCCACGCCTCCTTTGCCTTAAGGGACGCCGGCATCATGGCCATCATGGTCAACTCCAACCCCGAGACGGTCTCCACGGACTACGACACCTCGGACCGCCTCTTCTTCGAGCCCCTGACCTTTGAGGATGTGATGAACATCATCGAGGCAGAAAAGCCCGAGGGCGTGATTGTCCAGTTCGGCGGCCAGACGCCCCTGAACCTGGCTGTCCCGCTGATGCGCGCAGGCGTGCGCATCCTTGGCACCTCTCCCGACGCCATCGACCGCGCCGAAGACCGCGAGCGCTTCCAGGCCCTCATCGACAAGCTTGGGCTGATGCAGGCCAAGAACGGCACCGCCATGAGCCTGGACGAGGCCATCGTGGTGGCGGAGGAAGTCGGCTATCCTGTCATGGTGCGCCCCTCCTACGTCCTGGGCGGCCGCGCCATGGCCGTGGTCTACGACAAGGAAGAGCTGATCGACTACTTCCACGAGCAGGTTCCCGAGCGTCCTGAGCATCCCATCCTCATCGACCAGTTCCTGCAGCACGCCATCGAAGTTGACGTGGACGTGCTCTCGGACGGCAGCGAGGTCTATGTGGCCGGCATCATGGAGCACATTGAGGAAGCCGGCATCCATTCAGGCGACTCCGCCTGCGTCCTGCCTCCCTACTCCCTCAGCTACGACCACGTCTCCCTCATCGCCCTGCAGGCTGAAGCCCTGGCCCGCGAGCTCAGGGTCATCGGCCTGATGAACATCCAGTTCGCAGTCAGGGGCAACGACCTCTTCATCATCGAGGTCAACCCCAGGGCCTCGCGCACAGTGCCCTTTGTCTCCAAGGCAACAGGCGTGCCGCTGGCCTACATGGCAACCCAGGTCATGCTGGGCAAGACCCTGAACGAACTGGATCCCTGGAACAAGAGGCGCGGCGGCTTCACCTGCGTGAAGGAAGCCGTCATGCCCTTCAACCGCTTCCCCAACGTGGACATCATCTTAGGACCCGAGATGCACTCCACAGGCGAAGTCATGGGCATGGGACCCAATTTTGCCGAAGCCTTCCTGAAGAGCCAGATTGCAGCCGGCGCCAAGCTGCCTGAAAAGGGCACAGTCTTCCTCTCCGTCAACGACCGCGACAAGGAGAGCCTGGTGGAGATTGCCCATATGTACGCGGACCTTGGCTTCAAGCTCTGCGCCACCAGCGGCACCTGCGCCTTCTTAAGGGAGAAGGGCCTGGCTGTAGAGCCTGTGCTCAAGGTGCAGGAAGGACGCCCCAACGTGGTCGACAAGCTCATCAACCATGAGATCGACCTGGTGGTGAACACCGCATCCGGCAAGAGCACCACCTATGCAGGCAAGGAGATACGCAGGGCCACCCTGCAGTACGACATCCCCTGCTGCACCACCATACAGGGCGCCCGCGCCACTGCCTGCGCCATAGGCGCCGTCAGGGGCAAGAAAGTCAGCGTCAAGAGCCTGCAGGAATACTACGCCTCCCACAACACCCCACGTCCTCCGGAGGACGCCCGCTAGAAAAGGACTTCAGCGGACGACATTTTTCGACAGTTCCCTGCTGCCTGGCAGCAGGGTGGAACGGGAATAACTATGAAAGCACTTCTTGCCCTTGAAAACGGCTTCACGCTGGAAGGCAGATCCTTTACCGGAGAATTTGAAACTGGCGGCGAGGTCATCTTCAACACAGGCATGACAGGCTACCAGGAGGTTCTGACAGACCCCTCCTACTGCGGCCAGCTTGTCTGCCTGACCTATCCCCTCATAGGCAACTACGGCATCAACGACGAGGACATGGAGTCCTCAGGCATCCACATGCGCGCCCTGCTGGTTAAGGAATGCTGCAAGATTCCTTCCAACTGGCGCGCCACCAAGAGCCTGCCTGAATACATGATGGAGCAGGGCGTCCCCGGCATGGAAGGCCTGGACACCCGCGCCCTGACCATCCAGCTGCGCAAGGAAGGATCCATGCGCTGCATGATTTCAACCAAGGACCTTGATCCGGCAAGCCTGGTGGCCAAGGCCAAGGCCCTGCCCACCATGGAAGGACAGAACCTGGTGCCCTTTGTGGCGCCCAAGTCCCCCTACATCTGGCACAAGGGAGCCCCCAAGCCCGTTTCAGCCCAGAGCGACGGACGCCTGCCCTTCATCGGCGACAAGAGCATCCGCCTTCTGGTGTACGATTTCGGCATCAAGTGGAACATCATCCGCGAACTCATCAACTGCGGCTTCTCCCCTGTCATGGTGCCGCCCACCTTCAGTGCAGAGGATGCCCGCAAAAGCGGCGCCCAGGCAGTCTTTTTGTCCAACGGCCCCGGCGACCCAGCCACGCTGACCGACGTCATTGAAAACATCCGCGAGCTTATGAAGACCTTCCCCATCACCGGCATCTGCTTGGGCCACCAGCTCCTTGGCCTTGCCCTTGGGGCGACCACCAAGAAGATGAAGTTCGGGCACCACGGCGCCAACCATCCGGTCAAGGACCTGTCCACAGGGCACATCGAGATTGCCTCCCACAACCACGGCTTCTGCGTCGTCCTGGACGGCTGCCCGCACATTGAGGCCAGCCACATCAACCTCAACGACGGCACACTGTCCGGCCTCTACTGCCCGAGCAGGCATGTCATGAGCGTGCAGTACCATCCTGAGGCCGCCTCAGGCCCCCATGACAGCCACTACCTCTTCTCCCGCTTCCACGACATGATTGCCGAGGCCATCAAGGGGCAGGCATAAGCCTGCTGCATTTGCCAGACGCCCTCTTTCCTGCTAGTTAGGAATTAAGGGCTTTCTGCCACAAGCAGCGTTAAAAACACTTTTCAAACGGAGCGCCCGAACCGGAGACGCTCCCTCTATGGTTCAACATTCTACTGGAGAGAACATGCTTAAATTCTCTGCTCTTCTTCTTTCAGCCTGCCTTGCCGCAGCCTGCCCCGTCATGGCGCAGAAAGCAGCCGCACCGGCCCAGGCCGGCGCCAGCAGCAAGGACATCGTGAACCGCATCGACCAGCTCACCGGCAAGATGTGGCAGCAGTCGACGACCGATGCCAAGCTCGGCTTCCTGCTGGGCATTGAAGTTGCCCTTTCCTCCGACTACCTGAGCACCAATCCTCCGGCAGGCTCCCAGCTCGATCTGACCAGGCTCTCTCCCTTCGGCAAAGCCTGGTACCTCACCTTCAAGGACACGGCGCCTGTCGCCATCATGCAGAAGCTGGACAAATGGTTTGCAGCTCATCCCGACAAGCTGGACAGCCATGTCATGACCATTTTGTGGACAGAGATCATGCATCAGCCTCTTCCCGGCACGCACAAAAAATAGCGTTCACTGACAAGGAGAACAACATGAAAAGATATCTTCTTTTCGGCGTCTTAATGCTTGCTCTGGCCGGCGGCAGCGGCTGCTCGGGCATGAGCAAGACCCAGAAGGGCGTAGCCACCGGCGCCGTGCTCGGCGCGGCTGCAGGTGCAGGCATTGCCCTGCTTGCCAACGGCTATGCCGGCTGGGGCGCCCTGGCAGGTGCCGGCGTAGGCGCCATTGCCGGCGGCGTCATCGGCAGCCAGCAGTAGCAGCAGGGGTTCGTCCTGCTTTGCGCAGCTTTATAAGCAGGATCTTCCTGCAGTCTTCTCAGGAATTCTCAGAGAGGTTTCCATGACCAAACGCTTCCTCCTTGCCTGCCTGGTCCTCACCTTGTCATGCAGCTATGGCTGCACAGGCAGCAAAACATCCACCGGGGCCGTAACAGGCGCCGCCATCGGCGCAGCCGGCGGCGCAGGCGTCTCGGCGCTGGCAAGGGGCAACCCCGTTACAGGCGCCCTGGTCGGTGCCGGCGTGGGCGCCGTTGCCGGCGGCCTTATCGGCCACCAGCAGGACAAGGAAGACGAAGAGTGGCAGCGCGACAATGACAGGTACGACAGGGACGACAGAAGCTACCGCAGGACCCGCCATAGAGACTATGACAGGGACTCCGACAGAGAGTACGACGACAGGCGTTCCTCCCATCACAGACGCCACGACGACGATGAGTACTACTAGCCGCAATCCTCTCGCTTTATTCTAACTCCATATGTTCAGGCAGGGCTTTCACTTTTTAGAGAAAGCCCTGTTTTCTGCTTTTTTCATATGCAGGCCGGACCTGGCGCAAAAGACGCAGGGGCCCCGCCTTGCAGGAGCAAAAACCATGTCTTTAGAAAAGCAAATAGAAAAGGACTACCTCACTGCCTACAAGGCCAAGGACACCGTGCGCGTCTCCGTGCTGCGCCTGCTCAAGACCTCCCTCAAGCGCCGCCTGGTGGACACCAGCAGGCCCGGCGGGGAGCTGAGCGACGAAGAAACCATGGACATCATCATCAAGGAAGCCAAGCAGCGCCGCGACTCCATCACCGAGTACAACAAGGCCAGCCGCCCCGACCTTGCCGAAAAGGAAGAGGCCGAGCTGCACATCCTGGAAGACTACCTGCCCAAGGCCCTCAGCGACGAGGAGCTGGCAGCAGCCATCGAGGAGATGGCAGCCAAGGTCGGCGCCAAGGCGCCCTCCGACATGGGCAAGGTGATGGGGCCGCTCATGAAGGAGCTTAAGGGGCGCGTGGACGGCGGCAGGCTTTCTGCTGCCGTCAAGGCGCGTCTTGCCCGGCAGACTGCCTAAAAGGCATCTGCAAAAAGGCATTGTCGGCAATTACCTGCACGGAGTTCAAACGTGATTCACCAACGCACGCTGCACGCAGTAGAATACGACCGCATCCAGAAGGTCCTGGCAGACCTCTGCTTCTCGGACTGCGGAAAAGAGAGGGCCCTGGGGCTTCTGCCCCTCAACGAGGAACAGCTCGTTATTGAGGAACAGAAGCTCTACGACGAAAGCACGCTCTTTTTCACCAGCATCAGGGGGGCAGGAGAGCTCTCTTTGTCCTTCCCGGACGTCACGCCCTTCGTGCTGGCAGTCCACTCACAGGGGGCTGAGAGGGCAGGCTGCGACCTGGACGCCCTGGTTGCGCTGCGCTCCGTGCTCAACTCTGCCATGCAGGCGCACGACGCCATCTGCACGGAGAAGGCGGAAAGCACCTGGCCCAGGCTGTACAGCCTGGCCACCAATCCGCCCCTGCCTGCAGGCCTGGCGCAGGCCTTGAACCGCTGCCTCAACGAGGACGGGCTCATCCGCGACGACGCCTCCCCCGAGCTCTTCCAGCTGCGCATCGAGATCCGCAGCATCCACCAGACGGCGCTGCGCAAGACCCGCTCCTTTGCCGAGAAGTACAACATCCTGCCCTATCTGCAGGATGAGTTCATGACGCTCTCCTCAGACCGCTACGTCCTCCCCTTCAAGGCGACCTACAAAAACAAGATGCAGGGCATACTGCATGACTGGTCCCAGACAGGCGAAACCTGCTACTTTGAGCCCCTCTTCCTGGTTGAGCTCAACAACCGCATCCAGGAGCTGCGCAGGGAGGAGCATGAGGAAGAGCGCAAGATCCTGCTCTACCTCTCTAGTATGGTGGAAGCGCACTGCGAGGGATCCCTTGCAGCCATCAACCTGCTGACCGAACTGGACTTGCTGCAGGCAAAAGCTGCCCTGGCTTCCCGCCTTGGAGGGCGCATGATCCCCATCACCGGCCTTGATGACGGCATCGTGCTCAAGACGGCGCGCCATCCTTTGCTGCTTCTGGCTGCCAGGGCGGCAGGCAGGGACAATCAGCGCAAAGCAGGCGGCAGAAGCAGGGTGAAGGCAGAGGGCAGCGTCCATCCTGTAGACATTCTCTTCCGCCCCCAGGACCGCGCCGTCATCGTCACCGGCGGCAATGCCGGCGGCAAGACCGTGTGTCTCAAGACCCTCGGCCTCTGCGTCGCCATGACCTTGGCAGGGCTGCCCATCCCGGTTGAGGCAGGATCCCACCTGCCCTACATCACCCGCATGGACGCCTTCATAGGCGATGAGCAGAGCCTGGAAGACAACGTCTCCACCTTCACCGCCCAGATTGACCACCTCTCCAAGGCCTGGAAGCACCTGGACAGCTCCGCCCTGATCCTGCTGGATGAATTTGGATCCGGCACCGATCCGGCCCAGGGCGCCGCCCTGGCGCAGGCCGTTCTGGACGAGCTCTTGGAAAAGCGCACCTTTGTGCTGACCGCCACGCACTTCCCCGCCCTGAAAGGCTATGCCATGGCCAAGGAAGGCGCGCGTGCCGCCTCCATGCTCTTTGATCCGGACACAAGCCGTCCGCTCTATGTGCTGGCCTACGACCAGGTGGGATCAAGCCAGGCTCTGGACGTGGCCAGGGAGCACGGGCTTCCTGAATGCGTGCTGAAGCGGGCCGAGCACTACCTGCTGCAGGACGGGGAGGACACGACTGCCATCCTGCGCAGGCTCAACGAGCTGGCCTATGCCAGGGAGCAGGAAATTGCCGTTCTCAAAGACGAGCAGAACAAGGCCCGCAACACGGCCGCCCACTGCCGCGAGCGGCTGGAAAAGGAAAAGGCCAGGCTGCATGACGAAATCAGGGGCAAGGCCCAGGAGCTGATGCAGGCAGTCAAGGAGGAGAAGGCCACCAGCAAGCAGGCGCTGCGCCAGATGTCCGCCCTGCGCGCCAGCCTGGCCAAGGAAGCCGAGGCTGCCGAGAAGAAGCCCGAGGAGGCTGCAGCCCCCCTCAATGTGGGCGACACGGTCACCCACACCGTCTTCAAGAAGAAGGGCGTCGTCACCGAGATAGACGAAAAGCGCAGCCGCGTGCACCTGGACATGGGCGGCGTCAGCCTGTGGGCCTCACGCGACGTCCTGCACATCCCGGTGCGCCAGGGGCAGCCGGCAAAGGATCCCCAGGGGAAGACCTTCGGGCATATTGCCGAGGGCGTGCAGAAGGCTGCCCAGAGCTCCCAGGGCGCCCAGGCTGCA
>CAZWGJ010000012.1:11828-28415 GCA_964633375.1 uncultured Desulfovibrio sp. | reverse complement strand
CACATAGAGCGCCGGCACAAGCAGAATGTCCGCCATGAGGACAAGCTGCAGGTTTGTATACACCCAGGAAACGTCCTCCAGGCAGCAGATGCAGAGGAGGCCGAGGAAGCCAAAGAAGAGGACCTGCCCAAAGAAAAGCAGGTATCCCAGAACGCCGTGCACCATGCCAAGGAAAAGCTTCCTCAAGCAGCTGTACAGGACGGCTGCGCAGCACAGGGCGAAGCCGCCGATAAAAAGGAAGTCCGTAAAGGGCTCAGGCCAGACTGGACCAAGGTCGTATTCCAGGATGGCGTACAGGCCGGCAAGGGAAGGAAGAAAGGACAGGGCAATCGGGAGGATGTTCAGCTTCCAGTAGGCGTTCTCCCCGTACTGGCTCTCAAGGCTCTCCTCGCAGGCTTCCTTCAGCTTGTACAATCGGCGCCCTGCCGACTCCGACTTGTCCAGATTAAGCGTTGGCGGAAGAAGGCTGCCGGCTGTGTTTTCTTCCTTGGAGAGCCCCTTCACGTCAGCCAGCTTGCGGACGGCATAGCCGGACTTTTCGTCGCCCATAAGGGCGCAGAGCTTCTTCAGCCCAAGGGTTATGAAGAAGGCTGCCATGCCCCGCCCGTTGAGGCTGTTCTTGTTCCACAGCCAGTTCACGGCCACGGCCGAAAGCCGCTCTTCCTTTGCGCGGCCTTTCTGGGCAAGCCTCGCCGGAATGTACGGCGGGTAAAAGCGCGGGATGACCGGACCTTCCTTGGGGTCCCTGCCAAACTTATGCCAGAGCCCGAAAGTCCAGGCGAGGACAAAGGCAAGCAGCCCTGCCAGGACCCAGACCAGCCAGGGCTGGTCTTCAGGGAGCACGGCTGCGGGTTCTGCGCTTATTCCCTTGGGCCATGCCACAGCCACGGTAAAGATCTCATTGCCGTCCAGCGGGCGCTGCGCCTCAAAAAGAAGGCCTGCCTGCCCGTCGACTTCCACTTCCTGCACGTCGACAGGTGAGTCCTGATCGCCTTCCTTGCCGATCCAGGCCCTGCAGTCTTCAAATTCTGCGCCAGGCGGGGGCAGCACGATGCACGAGGCGCTCTTCACCCCGTTCCAGCCAGGCCCCACCGCATTCCAGGTCAGCTCGTCGTTCTCGTCGAAGTAGCCGATCTGCTGCGTCATTTCATATTTCAGGACAAACTCATGCTCGCCGGATGAGAGATAGGCTTCCTGATCCCTCATGTAGATGCTCATGATTCCGTATGAGACTTCAATGTCGTCTGTAGGATGCTCTGTTCCGTCTATCAGGACTTCCAGCACCTTAAGCTCGACATTCTGCCGGCCTTTGTCCTGCCAGCGGGAGGCAATGGGAATGTCCCTGATCAGCCCCTTGTTCGTCCCGTCTGTCGCCACATAGGCTGTGATCCGCTCTTCGACAGTGATCCTGTCTTCTGAGCTGATCGCAATCTTTGAGTCTATGCTTGCGACTTCAACAGGCGTAGGGGCGGCGCAGCAGATGCCTGCGTACAAAAGCACGGCAAAGACTGCCGGCAGAATGCGGACTGCCCATTTCATGGCTAAAACCGCACTTCAGGAACAGCTCTTTCTTCTTCGCTGTCCAGCTCAAAGTACTCAACCTTGCGGAAGCCGAAGCTTGAGGCGACAAGGTTGCCCGGGAACTGCTGGACCCTGTTGTTCTGATCCCTGGCTGTGCCGTTGTAGTAGCGGCGGGCCATCTGAATCTCGTTTTCCAGGCCGGACAGCTGCTCCTGCAGCTGCAGGAAGTTGGCGCTGGCATTCAGCTGCGGATAGTTTTCCGCTACGGCAAACAGGGAGCGCAGCGCCTGGGAGAGACCGTTTTCCGCCTTCATGACGGCATCCACGCTGCCTGAAGAGGAGGCGGACACAGCCTGCGCCCTGGCTGCCGTTATGCGCTCTAGCACGCCCTTCTCATGCTCTGCGTACCCCTTGACCGTATTGACAAGGGAAGGGATGAGGTCATGGCGGCGCTTCAGCTGCACGCTGATGCCGCTCCACGCTTCCTCAACCAGGTTGCGTCCGCGGACAAGGGCATTGTACAGCAGAATCAAGGCAAGAATTACGACAGCCAGAAAACCAAGACATCCAAGCAGCATCTCTGTCTCCTCCTAAAAAAATACGGCAGCGCCCCCGCAACAAAATCCGATGGCGCCGCACCTTTCTGCCGCGGGGGAGAAAGGTGCGGCACACTTTTATTGCCTAGCGCTGGTTGATCTTGACCTGCGGAGCAAATCCAGCCAGCTCGGAATCAGGGAAGGCGCCCTTGTTGACAGTCAGGGACTTCAGGGCGGGCAGCTTCTTCAATGCCGCCAGGCTGACCGCGCCTTCCACCTTGTTCAGCTTAATGGAAGTCAGGCCGGTGCAGCCGGCAAGGGCGTCAAAGTCCTTGACCTTGGACTGGTCGATTTCCAGGAAGGTTAAAGAGGTCATCTTGCCAAGGAAGGACAGGCTCACCTCGCCTGCAAGCTTCTGGAGCTTCAGCCTCTTGAGACGGGCCGCCTTGGCAAGCTTGTCCGTATTCGCCAGGGCGGCGCCGGCAATCTCAATTTCCGTCACCTTGCCCCAGCCCTCGGCTGCGGCGCAGTCAAACGGCTCTCCGCCCTTCTTGTTGTAGTCTGAGGAGATGCGGAACTTTTCCAGATTTGTCAGGCCGGCCAGGGCCTTGGAATTGGCTGCGCCATTGACGCTCCACAGAGTCAGCTTCTTCAGGGACTTGATCTGGCCTACAGCACTCAAGTCGCCGACAGGCACACGCATGTCCCAAATCTGGAAGTCTTCCACGCCGGTCTTGATGAGGGGGCTGTAGTCGGCCACGTACTCGGAGAAGACGTCAAACGTCTTCAGATTGGGAAGGCTGGCCACCCAGGAGATGTTGTCCAGCTTGGTCATGCCGCCCTTGAGCTCGGTGACCTGCGTCAGCTTGCCAAGGGTGGAGTAGTCCGAGCCCTTGGTTGCGTAGTATGTCAGCTTGCGCAGCTTGGGGCAGTTGGCAAGGGGAGAGAAGTCCTTGACCGTGCAGCCGTACAGGCTGAGGTCCGCAAGGGTCGGCAGCTTGGTTAAAGGTGTCAGATCCGCAATGGTGCACCCGGTCAGCTCAACCCTCCTCACCCCCGACAGGGACAGGATGGGGGTGAGATCGGCAGGGATGGCTCCGCCAAGCCTGACGGCGGCAAGGCTTGCCAGGGAGGGCAGCCCTTCAAAAGACGTCAGGGCAGGACCGGCAAAGATGTCAATAACCTTCAGATTGGTGAGCCCTGCCATCCATTTCAAGTCAGGACCCATTGCCTTGTTGGTGATGTTCAGCTCCTGCAGGCCCGTCAGCTTGGCCAGAGGAGTCATGTCCTGCACGCTCTCGGCACGCAGCCTGAACTTGGCCAGCTTGGTCAGGCCTGCAAGCGGCTTGATGCTGGTCAGGCTCTTGCTGTCGATTTCCAGCATGCTGACGCCGGGGCAGGCAGCGCATATCTTGGCAAGCTCCTCATCGGAGACGTCCTTCAGCTTCAGCCTTGCCTGGCTGAAGTCGGCAGCCTTCATCTGTGTCAGGAACTCATTGGCAGCACTTTCTGTCACCACCACCTCGCTGCTGCTTATCTTGACTGACGGAGCAGCATAGGCAGGTCCGCTCATCATGGACAGTGCAAGAAGCATAAACAAAGCTGTTTTTTTCATTTGCGTCTTCCTTACGTTTTGCCATGGAAGCACCTTGAAGAAGCAAGAAGATTGTTCAAAGTGCCGGATTTATTGAAAACTGGATGCGCCCGACTTAAGGCAGCCGGCGCACCCCATACACTGTTCAAGCCGGGCTTTAGGCAGCCTGCGACTTCCTGCTGCGCCCCCTCATGTAGAGGAAGCCAATCAGCACAACGGCAGCCGCAAGAAGGATGCACCCCAAAACAGGGCGGAAGCGGATCCAGGCAACGGCAATGATGATGCAGGACCAGGCTGCGCCGAGAAGGATGGCGGCCAAGCCTGTGCCTGCGCCGACAATGCTGCCAAGCAGGGGGATGACGTCAGCCACGATGCGGATAGGCGCAACCACCATGCGCAGGGCAACGATGCAGAGGATGACGCCCACGATGCGGAGGACCATGGTCAGGGTGTCGTTGGCGCTCTTGGCGTCCTCAAACATGCCGTTCATGTCGCGAACGCCCATGGACAGCCTGGAGAAGGCCTGCCCGTTGGAAGCCCTGAACTGCACAAAGGTGTCGCCGCTGACCTTGGCGAGAAGGGAAATTTCTGCAGGCTTCACCTCAAAGAAGGACACGCGTGCATCGCCCACCCTGGGGGCGGAGGGCTGGCGGCCGACATAGATGGTGTTGCCCTGGGAATGAATCATGGATGCAGGACCGGCGCTGCCGTTCTGGGCATAGCCGCTCTTATCGTAGCCTGCATCGCCAAAGGCATTGCCCGAGGCCTGGCCGTTCACGCCTCGCGGGTCGAAGAAGTCCCTCTGCAGCCTTGCGCGGTCGGCATCGCTCAAAGAGAGGTTCAGAGCCTTTTCGCCGCTGATGGAGCGGATGAAGAAGTCAGGCAGCCTGTAGGCGCCGAAGGTGACGTTCTGGGCGTACTGCTGCTCGTCCTCCACCTGGATGCGGACGGTGTTTTCATGCCCCTCAGGGCGCTGGAAGCCCTGGGAGTCAACAGGGGAGGAGACCCATGCCTGCTTGTAGCTGTAGGTGGTGACGGTCTCTTCGCCGCCGCCCATCTTCGTGCGCTTTTCCTGCCTGGATTCCTCAACCCACTGGTAGTACTCAACCCTGCGGGAGAGCCTGACGGCCTTTGTCTTTATCCCGAAGATGCTGTCGGTAATCTCATCGCTGGTAACGGCCTTGCCTGTGGCAAAAACCATCTTGCCCTCGAAGGCAGGATCAATTTTCGTTATGCTGGGCATGGGTTCTGCCGCCATCTGGGCTTCTGCGATGGCGTCGCCGGTGCGGACTGCCCGCCCTTCGTTCCAGTAGAGCAGCACAGTCGCAATGACAAATAAGACAAGACCAGCGCCGATGCCGCCAAAGGAGCTGCCAAGGCGGGAGAACCAGCTGGTTTCTGTTACTGTGGTAAACGTATCGTTTCCAGCAGACATAGGGACTCCTCCTCAAAGTGAACGCCTCGCAAATGAAGGCTTGCTTGGTAAAAGGACACAAGGTGTTGTGCAAACGGCTACTATATATGGGGCGGCATTGCTATCCTCTCAAGGATGAATCTGCCTTGTCTGCACGCTATTTGACAAAGACAATGCGTCCGGTCTCAGGCTTGGGCAGCGGATCGTGCCGCCTGAGATAGTCGAGCATGACGTCGATGTCCCTGCCCTTCTTCTTGGTGACAGCCTTCCCCTTCAGCATGGTGAAGCCGTCGCCGCCCTTGACCAGGTAGCTTGGCAGGACGACTTTGTACTTTGCCTTGGGATCGATCCTGGCTTCCTTGTGCCCGTCGTAAAGCACGGCCTTCTGGATGCGGGAGCCGGCGGGCTTTGAGGCGTCCACGGTGTAGCGCAGGCCTGCAACCTGCAACAGCGAGGGCCCCCTGCCGTTTTCACCGGCAACGCCGTGCTCAAGGCCTGCAAGAATCTGGCTTCCTGTCAGCTCGCGCACCCTGAACTTCCCGTCAAAGGGCAGCATGGTCATAAGGTGGCTGAGCTTTATGTCGCCCTTGGGCAGGGGGCCGCGGACGCCGCCTCCGTTGGCCATGGCGATGGTTGCGCCGTACTTTCTGCCGTACTCAAGCATGGCGTCTGTCTCAACCATGCCGCCGAGGCATTCGCCCTGACGGCAGGCCTCCATGCCGTCAGGCAGATCGAGACTGTGGCTTCCTATCTTCCTGGCAGTGTATTCCTGCAGGCTTGCTTCGTACTTCTTGACCAGGGCCGAAACCTCAGGATCGACCGGATTGTCGGGAGTCAGCTCCTTTGCCGCCCCTTCCCAGGCAAGCGGCACGCCTTGCTTGTCAAAGACGATGTTCAGCTCGCCCAGGTACTGGGTCGCCCTCTTGGCAGTCA
This sequence comes from uncultured Desulfovibrio sp., assembly GCA_964633375.1. Lineage (GTDB taxonomy): Bacteria > Desulfobacterota > Desulfovibrionia > Desulfovibrionales > Desulfovibrionaceae > Desulfovibrio. The sequence goes on along the minus strand of CAZWGJ010000012.1, from coordinate 22,417 downwards.
CCACAAGGACCGGCTGGCCTGAGGGGGAATGCTCGACCACAGGATAGGGGCCGTCCTTGGAGCCGGGGCCAAGATAGCTGTGGGTGTGCCCGCCGACGATTACGTCAACGCCGTCCACGCTGCGCGCAAGCTTGCGGTCGGCCGGCAGCCCCAGGTGCGTCAGCGCCACTATATGGTGCACGCCCTGCGCCTCCAGCTCCTTCACAAGCCGAGCCAGCGTCTCCGACGCCTTTTCAAACTGCGTGTCGGGGCACGCCTGGGACACTTCCTTCACCTCGTCGTTGGCAAGGCCGATGACGCCGACCTTAACCCCGCGGATGGTCTTTATAAGATAGGGCTGCGTTTTGCTTTGCAGCATGGGGCACTTTCCCTGCGGCTTCAAGTTGGCTGCCAGAACGGGAAAAGGCACCTTGCGCGTAAATTCTGCGGCTTCCCCGCAGCCTTCGTCGTATTCGTGGTTGCCCATTGTCATGGCGTCAAAGGGGATGAACTTGTCCAGCTCGACCAGCATGGGCCACTTGTTCACGGTGTAGAACAATGTTCCCTGGAACTGGTCGCCGGCATCCAGGGCCAGCACATTGTCCTTGTCCTTCTTCGCCTTCCTGACGGCCCAGGCAATGCGGGCGTGCCCGCCCGTGCTGCCGTCCTCTGAAGCGGCAAAGGCCCCCTTGCGGTCTATGCCTGCGATATGGGAGTGCGTGTCGTTGGTGTGGAGCAGAAGAAGCTCAAGGCCTTTCTTCTGCGGATCGACATTCTTTAAGCCGCTGCTCTGGACATCACCGCTGTGCCGGACGCAGCCTGCCGTCACAACGGCGAAAGCAAACAGCAGCGCCAGGCACCACGAAGCGGCTTTCCGCCCGAAGTTCTTGTTCATTGTCCAGCCCCCTCTTTAAGACTCACGCCTGGACAGGCGTTGAGAGACAGGTTCACGATGTGCTTTGCGACGGCAGAGCCTTGCGGCTGCAGTCTCCTTATGCTGGTCTAGCCCAAAACCGCCCCCCTGCCTATTACCCCAAGGATGATTTAGGGTGCAAAGGGCGGTTCAGCACGCCCAACCTCTTGATTTTGCACGCTTGCTGCCCAAAAATCCAAAGTACCTTTTTTTTTCAGCCCAAACGGCATAGGCTGACTTCAGCCTTCCCAACCTGCCGTTTTTTTGGAGACCGCATGAAAGCCTGCTGGCTGCACACCCTTCTCATCGTACTCTGCTGCACTCTTGGCGCCTGCACCGATCCGGCCGACAGGAAGCCTGTCTCGCTGACGATGTGGCATGTCTATGGCAGCCAGACCAGCTCGCCCATGAACAAGCTGGTGGAGAAGTTCAACAACACCGTCGGCAAAAAGCAGAACATACGCATCAACGTCACCTCCATTTCCAACTCGACGGCCATCCACTTTTCGCTTGTCGCCACGGCCAGGGACATCCCGGGCGAGGGCATTATGCCCGACATGTTTGTCGCCTATCCCAAGACGGCCCTGGCCATAGGCCCGGACCGCCTTGCCGACTGGAAGACCCTGCTTGGGAAAGAGGAGCTGGAGGGCTTCGTCCCCTCCTTTCTGGAGGAAGGCACCATCAACGGCCAGCTGCTCGTCCTCCCCATTGCCAAGTCAACAAGCGCGCTCTTCATCAACGCGACCATCTTCGACAAGTTTGCCAGGGAAACAGGCGCCGGCTACGACGACTTAAAAACCTGGGAAGGCGTCTTCAAGACCGCAGCCCGCTACTACGACTGGTCCGGCGGCAAGGCCTTCTTCAAGTACGACGACTGGCTGCACTACAGCATGCTCAACACCGTCTCCCTGGGCGGCGCCTTCTTTGCCGAGAACAGCATCAACTTTGACGACCAGGCCTTCAGGAAGGTCTGGATGTCCCTGGCAAAAGAGGCCCTGGCAGGACACGTCTGCCTCTTGGACGGCTACTCCACGACGGCACTGATGACAGGCGAGGCCGTCTGCGGCGTCGAGTCCACGGCTTCCATCCTCTACTTCAACGACAAGGTGACCTTTGCGGACAACACCACGCTCCCCCTGCGCATTGCCGTGCTGCCGGTCCCGCACTTTGACGGGGCAAAGCCCCTTGCCGTGCAGAGAGGGGCAGGCCTCATCATCCAGAAGTCGACGCCGGAAAAGGAGCGGGCCTGCGCCGTCTTTGCCAGATGGCTGACAGACACAGAAAACAACCTGCCCTTTGCGGCGGAGGCAGGCTACCTGCCCGTCAAGAAGGACGCCTACGGCAAAAGGATGCAGGACTGCGTGCCCGAGGCAAAAAGGCAGGAGTACGTCATGCTCTACGACACCATCGCCAAAATATACGCCGAAAGCACCTTCTACATCCCGCCCTATTCAGAGGGCTACGGCGAGCTTGAGCGCCGCTTCTGCAATGCTGAGACCGAAATCTTCAAAAAGTACCGCGGACGCAGGGCAAAAGACCTCTCCCCCGACATATTCTGCCCCGCCATGTATGAAGAGCTCAGGCAGGGCATGAACTAGGCAAGACGATGGGAGCACAGGCAGAATTTTTTGGGCGCCTCCGCGGCCTTCTTGCCCTGCACAGCCTGAGCAGAAGGCTTTCCGTCTTCCTGCTGCTCCTGGTCTGCCTGCTCTTTGCCAGCGTCCTCTGCCTGCTGCTGCTCTTCAGCTCCTTTTCCTCCTCGCCTGACACCTTGAAAAAGCAGCTTGAGGCAGGCGCAGACGAATACGCCTTCCACATCCGCCGCTACTTCAGCGACACCGCAGCCCAGGGCATCCGCCTCTCCCAGCTTGTTGCAGCAGAAGTGGAAAAGACCTTGCATGCGCAGGGCGTCACCTTTGACAGGACAGCCGACAACCCCGCCCTCATTGAGCTTCTGGAAGAGCAGGCCTACGGCATCCTGAGCACCACCCTGCAAATCGCCGACTGCAGCGGCGCCTTCGTCGTCTTCGACACCACCATCAACACGCAGCTGCCAGACGCCCAAAAGTCCCGCAGCGGCATCTTCCTTCGCTATGAGAACATCAGCGGCGCCAAGCAGTTCAACCCTGCCTTTGCCTGGGTGCGCGGCATACACAGCATAGGCGCCAGGCACGGGCACATCTTCCACAACAAATGGCAGCTTGAGTTCTCCATCGACCGCATCCCCTTCTACAAAAGGATGAAGCAGGCAGCCTCCAAAAGCCTGACTGACTGCTACTTCTATCCGCCAAAGGTCAGGCTGCGGGGCACCTGGGAGGACACCATGCTCCTCTGCGTGCCTTTGGTAGGACAGAACGGCGGCTTCTACGGCATCTGCGGTCTGGAAATCAGCGCCATGTACTTCAAGCTGAAGCACATGACCGACAAAAACGGCTCCCTGCAGGCCACAGGCCTCCTGGCCCGCTGCCAGAACGGCTGCCTGCTCCCGGCGACAGGTCTGGAAAGCGGATCGGCAGACGGCTATTTCCTGGGGCTTGGCGCAGCCCCGCTGCGCATCGAAACCTTCTCAGACGGCCTTGCCAGATACCAGTCCAAGGCAGGCAGCTTCATCGGCATGGACCGCAAAGTCCACCTCTCGCCCCTGGACGGCTCCCATGAATGGGCCATTGCCTATTTCATCCCCGAGGGCGACTACAACAGCATCGTCCGCTCATACTACCTTAAGACTGCAGCCCTCTGCGTGCTCTTTCTCTGCCTGGCACTCCTGTTCAGCTTCTATATAGGCCGCCTGTGCGTCCGCCCTGTACTGAAGAGCATAGAGTCCATCAAAAACGGATCCAGCGAGACCACTTCCATTGCCGAGATAGACGAGCTCATCCACTTCCTTGCCAGGCACCACAAAGAGCAGGCCGCCCTGGCCAAGGGTGCAGACATGACGGGCTTCATCACCTTCAAGAACAACATCGACACGCTCAGCAATGCAGAGCGGGCCGTCTTTGACCTCTACCTTGAAGGCTACTCCTCACAGGAAGTTGCGGACAAGCTCTTTATCTCCATCAACACCGTCAAGTCGCACAACAGGCGCATCTACAAGAAGCTCGACATCTCTTCCAAAAAGGAGCTGATGCTCTTTGCCAAGATGTTCAGCAAAGACAGTGCAGCTGCAGAGGAAGGTGCAGGCGGCGGAAAGAACAGCTGCGGGCAATAACCCGAAAAGTCCCAGCCGGAAAGCCCTCCTACTGTTCTTCAGTTATCGTCACGTTCTCTATCTTCCAGCCGCCTTTTTCGCTGCGGGCAATTCCCAGCACAAAGCTGGCCCAGCGCTCGGACTTCTGGGCATTGCCGCCCTCGTCGCCGTGGGGGAAGGAGATGAGCTTGCCTGCCAGCTCCAGGGTGGAGCCCTTTTCATGCACGGACTGCATCTCCACAAAGCGGGGCAGATCGTACTTTTCCAAGTCCTGCACAAGATTGCCCATCTGCGCGTAGAGAAGCGTCCTGTCCAGGAAGTAGCCGTCAGGGCTCACGGTAATGCCGTCTGCCAGCCTGGCATTGTTGAGGCGTCCGCCAAAGACGTTGTAGGCCGTCTTCTCCACAATGGCCTTGGGAAAGAAGTGGGTGTAGCGGTTCGGCAGCCCCTCAAAGCGCTGGGGGAACAGCGTCCTGTCCTCTGACGCCGTATCCCTGTAGGCAAGATCAAGGAAAAGCATGGTGCGGCGGCTGAGCTCCTCAACATCCAGCTTTCTGCTTTCCGTCCAGTTCATGCCCCACAGCTTGAGCAGGGTGTAGCGGATGATCTGCCCTTCCCTGCTGGTCGGCACATTCGCCGGCCTGTCCTCAGCTGCAGCTGAAAAAGACGCACCAAGCAAGGTGCACACTGCGACAAGCAGTACGATGATTCTTTTCATCCCGTCTCCCCCGCTATCTCTCTATCTTGGAGAAATCCAGCTTGTCGATGTGGTAGGCGCCGTCCTCGTGCCTGCTGGCAACGATGTAGAAGTTTTCCTGCTCGGCAATAACCGGGACGCCGTCCTCGCGCTCCACGCGGTACACCTGGCCCGCATTTTCAAAGACCCCGTCCAGCCTTTCCTCAGGACCTGGATCCACGCGGGTGAAAACGTTTTCAGGGGAGACTATGTTTTCCAGCGGCATGTCTATGGCTGCCTGGACATTTTTATAGACCCTGCTGCGGCTCCACAAGGCTGCCACGGCATTCAGGATCAGCAGCTGATCTCCAATGGGCACCCGCATCACGACCAGGTTCTGGGGGATCTCGTCGTCGCCCTGCACCTGCTCGGCAAAGCCCGCGCAGGGCAGCGCCCAAAGCAGTGCACAAAGCACAGCCAGCAGAGAAGTTTTCGCTGTTTTTCTCAACACTGTTTCCCCCTGTCCGAGCTGGACAAAAGACGATCCCATAAATGTGTTCCAGGCGGCACGGCGCACCATGCCGCTGCCTATTCTATTCTTTCAGCCCAGGACGGGCAAACAGTTTTCTTCCGCCATTCCTCACGTCCCGGCAGTGCGGCGGCAGGCTTCTTCATGCGGACTCCCTGCCGCCGCCAAATTAGACGGAGCCATACGGGATGCGTTCTATCAGCCTTGTCCTGGGCGTATTTTCAATGCGGTAGTACTGGTTCTGCGGCACAAAACTGTAGGGGATGTCCTCGGTGCGCATGCGCATGAACAAGGACAAAATCGTCCTGTTGATGGCCTGGTGCCCCACAATGCAGGTCGGGGCGCCGCCTGAGAGGAAGAGCGCCCTTCGCACGCCTCTCAGCACCCTCTGCATGACCATGGCGTAGCTTTCGCCGCCCGGGTAGCTGTAGTTGAACTTGTCGGCGTGGCGGTCCCTTGTCACCTCCGGCATGCGCTGCCTGATCTCGTCGTAGCACATGTTTTCGCAGACGCCGGCGTTGATCTCGTCGAACTCCGCCAGGGAGTACACCCTGGCATTGGGCCTGGAACTGATAAGGAAGCGTGCCGTCTCCAGGGAGCGGCGCTTGGTGGACGTAAAAATGTACTCAATGGGGACGTTTTCCATGTGCTTGGCCAAGGCGGCAGCCTGGCTGCGCCCCTTTTCTGAAAGCAGGGGATCGCCGCCTATGCGTCCTTCCCTGTTGAACTCGGTCTGCCCATGGCGCACCAGATAGAGCTTCTTCACCCAGGTAGTCACGACAAGCTCGCGTATGGCCGGATAGAAGCGCGAACCGTCCATGGGGCTCTCGCCCAAAATCCTGTTGGCCATGGTGTCCACGATCATCCAGTTCTTTTCCTCGCCCACATGCTCATAGATGGACTCATAGTACTCTATGCGGGCGGTAAAGCTCTTGATGGCCTCTTCCTCCGTATAGGAGGCGTATTCCGGCAGCTCTGCCTTCTTGCGGATGCAGGCTTCCTTCAGCAGGGGATCCTCGTTCACACACTCCACAAAGAGGATGTCATGGTCCTGCAAGGTCTCTTCAAGGAGCCTGCGGCGCCTGCGGCTGCCGTTGGTGGCATCCAGTATGGCGATGTCGCCGCCATTGTTCAGCCAGCTCCTTGCCTCCTGCATGTTCTTTTTGGCTATCTTTTCCCGTATCTCCCTGCCCTCGGCATTGTCAGGGCCGTACCAGGAGGACTCGGTGGACTCAGGGCCTGCGATGCGGCGCCTCAGCTCGCCGTTGTTGAAGATGGCGCACTTGATTCCCTCTTCCTTCAGGTCGTCGCGTATCCTCCTGGCGAGCGTGGACTTTCCTGAAGCCGGCAGTCCCACCATGGCAACATACAGCTTTCCCGGCATGGCTTGTCTCCTATAGGCCGCAAAGGGGGCTTAACACAAATAAAGGGGGCCGCCTGGGACCCCCTTCATACTTTTTCAAACACAAAGCCTGCCAGGGCAGACGTCAAAGAAGACGATGCCCTGACGTGAGCAGACGATGACAATTTAGCGGACAGTCAGCTTCAGGAACTTCTTCTTCCCAAAGCGGATGACGTAGGAGCCGGGTCCCAGCTGCTTCTTCTCATCCTTTTCCTGCACGCCGTCCACATAGTAGCCGCCTTCGGCTATCTTGCGGCGGGCTTCGCTGCGGCTCTTGGCCAGGCCGAAGTCAGCCAGGATGGAGACGCCGTCGCTGTGCTCGCCGCTCTCCACCGCACCCTCGGGGGCGTCGGCCGGAACTGCGCCGCTGCCGGCAAAGACGGCATTGAAGTCGGCCCTGGCGTCGTCTGCAGCCTTCTCGCCGTGGAAGCGGGCCACAAATTCGTGGGCCAGGTCTTCCTTCACCAGCTTGGGATGAAGGGAGCCGTCGGCGACCTTTGCCTTCAGCGTGTTGATCTCGTCCATGTTCTTGGAAGAGAGAAGCTCATAGTAGCTCCACATGAGATCGTCGGAGATGCTCATGGTCTTGCCAAAAATCTGCGAGGGCGCCTCGTCGATGCCAATGTAGTTCTTGTAGGACTTGCTCATCTTGCGCACGCCGTCCAGGCCGACGAGAAGCGGCATGGTGATGATGCACTGAGGCTCCTGCCCGTAGTGGGACTGCAGGGAGCGGCCGACAAGCAGGTTGAACTTCTGGTCCGTGCCGCCCATTTCCACATCGGCATGCAGGGCGACGGAGTCGTAGCCCTGGCAGAGGGGATAGAGGAACTCGTGGATGGCGATGGGGGTGTTTTCCCTGAAGCGCTTGGAGAAGTCGTCGCGCTCCATGATGCGGGCCACGGTGTAGCTGGAAGCCAGGCGGATGAAGTCGGCTGCGCCCATGGCGCCCAGCCACTTGGAGTTGAACTCCACGATGGTCTTTTCCGGATCCAGGATCTTGAACAGCTGCTTCTTGTAGGTCTCGGCGTTCTGGTTGACCTGCTCCTCTGTCAGGGGAGGACGAGTGACAGACTTGCCGGAGGGGTCGCCGATGCGGCCGGTAAAGTCGCCGACAAGGAAGATAATGGTATGCCCCAAATCCTGGAAATGGCGCATTTTCTGCATGACAACGGTGTGGCCAAGATGCAGGTCAGGAGCGGTGGGATCAAAGCCAACCTTCACCTTGAGGGGGGTGCCGCGGGACAACTTCTTGCGCAGCTCGTCCTCATCAATGATCTCCGCTGTTCCGCGCCTGATAAGGTCCATCTGTTTGTCAATATCTGACATCAATCGCTCTCCTAAAACATAAGACAGGCAGCCTCGCGCACCTGCGCTTCACGGCTGCTTTTATAACTTCCCCTCCGCCCCCAAAGCCTTCTTCACTGCCGGCGCATCAGCCTTGTGCAGATGAAGTGAGCCCAAAGGCAGAAGGGATTTCAGCTGTTGTTCACATCCCCTAGTGCTTCTGCTGAAGCCCGGGGCACGAGCCAAAGAGGATGAGCTCCAGCCAGTCCAGGCCGAAATTCAGCGTCTCTTCGTCGTTTTCCATAATGGCCTTCTGGCGCGCCTCGGCAACCTCCACCCTGGAAAAGATCTTCATTTTTTCAATGAATTCACGGAAGCGGTCCAGCTGGTAGAGGCACAAGACAGCCATGTTGGCCATCTTGGCGTTGACAGGGGAGCCTGTGGCGGCAATTTTGGCGCCAAGGCGCATATAGCGGTCATTGGCGATATTATACTCAGCAAGCCCCTCATGCTCAAACCATTCGGCAGGCGTCCAGTCCCTGCCGTCGATAAAGCCGTCGCACTGCTCGTTCTTCACCAGGTAGTACGTCTCCGCCACGTCCTCGTTGACCAGGGCCGTGCCCCTTCCCAGAGGGTAGCTGCGGCAGGCGCCAGGCCTGTCGTCGTAAATCTGGCAGCCGGCTGGCGTCACAAAAGGACAGGTCTCGTCGGGATCCTTCAGCATGCGCAGCATGCCAATGGGCAGCCCTGAGTCCGGGAAGTTCTTGATGCTGGCGAACTTATCCAGAAGAACGTCGCTGGCGACGTCCAGCCTGCGGCGTATGCGCAGAAAGTCATAGGGCGTCAGCGGCAGGGTCAAATGCCTGCAGCACCTGTTGAAGCACGGTGCATCCGGATTGCAGTCAAAGCAGAAGGTCTGCCCTTCCTCTACTGTCGGCAGGGAGTCCAGATACTCCTGTGCCTTCTGCTCATCAAAAAGGGGATCCTGTCCCGTCTGTTCAGCCTGGCTCATATTGTCGTCCTCCCTGGCCTTGTCCTTAAAGCGTCCTGATGCGCCTGCCTAAATCACCTTGTTCAGATTGTACTCAAGAATGCCTTCGGCGCCGGCTTCCTTCAGCCTCGGAATAAGGTCGCGCACGATGCGGGTCTCGACGACGCTTTCCACGGAAAGCCAGCCGCCGTCCTGCAGGGGGGAGACTGTGGGGGAATTCAGGCAGGGCAGGATTGCCTGCACCTTGTCCAGCTTCTCCACAGGTACGTTCATCTTGATGGCAACGTAGCTTTCGGCGCGGAGGGCGCCCTGCAGCAGAAGGTTCAGCTGCTCAATCTTTTTGCGCTTGACCGGATCAGCCCAGGCCTGCCTGCTTGCCACCAGCACGGGGTTTGAGCCCATGACCTCGTCGATGATGCGCAGCCCCTGGGCGCGGATGGTGGTGCCGGTCTCAGTGACCTCGACTATGCCGTCGGCAAGGCCTTCGACCACCTTGGCCTCGGTCGCGCCCCAGGAATAGAAGATCTGCACGGGGACGTTCTTTTCCTTGAAGTAGCGCTCCGTCAGGTGCTGCACCTCTGTGGCAATGCGCTTTCCTGCCAGGTCCTCGACCTTGTAGTAGGGGGAGTCCCCTGCCACAGCCAGAACCCAGCGGCTCTGCCTGAGGGAGCTCTTGGCATAAACCAGGTCTGAGACACGGACCAGCTTGTCCTCTATGTCCATTTCCCTCAGCCAGTCCAGGGCGGCAATGCCGGCGTCCAGGATGCCCTCGACCACATAGCCGCCAATCTCCTGGATGCGGTTCAGCGAGACGGAGAGCTCAGGGTCGTTGACGTCGGGGAAGTAGTTGCGCTCAAACTTGTGGATCTTCCAGCCGGCACGGGCAAGAAGAGAGTCGGTGGCGCCTTCCAGGGAGCCCTTGGGAACGCCGAATTTAAGCACAGTATTAGTCTTTTTATCCATGGCAAGAAAAGCCGCTTTAAGCAGGCTTCCTCCTTTACATTCTCTGCATTGTTCAAGCTGGCACAGGACTTTCTCGTCGAAGCGGACGGCATCCCGCCCGTTCCTCAGCCCTGCCTAATGGCCGTAGACCTTCTCAGGGTCAAAGACCTGCGGGGAGCACATCTCCACCCTGCCGTCCTCAAGCTTTCTGAAGAAGCAGGAACGGCGTCCGGTGTGGCAGGCTGCGCCGCCCACCTGGGTTATGGAGAGCAGTATGGTGTCGGCATCGCAGTCCAGGCGGATGGAATGGATCTTCTGCACATTGCCGCTGCTCTCGCCCTTATGCCACAGCCTGCCTCTTGATCTGCTCCAGTAATGCGCTTCCCCGGTCTCTATGGTCTTGTTCCAGGCTTCCTCATTCATGTAGGCAAGCATCAGAACTTCACCATCCTCGGCATCCTGGGCTATAGCAGGGACAAGTCCCTTGCTGAAATCAGGCTTAAAGGCTGCATCGGACTCCATAACAAATTCTCCTAAAAAGGCCTCCAAAAGAAAGGCTCCCAAAATACAACAAAGGGTCCTTAAATTAGCTGTTCAAAGTTGTGAGAAACTATCCAGAAATGCGCTGCTAGGCAAGATCCCCGCCTTCATTTTCCTTAACGGACGGCACCAGGCAGGGGCTTAGC
>CAZWGJ010000012.1:10017-11728 GCA_964633375.1 uncultured Desulfovibrio sp. | reverse complement strand
TGCGGCGCCGCCTGCGCCCGGCAGGACGACATCCAGCCCTTTCATCAAGGCACCCGCTGCCTGCGCAGGATTTTCAGGAACAAGAGATACGACATGCCAGAACACTCCCAGACCGACCCTATTTCAGACAACCAGTCTAGCGAACCTTCTTTGACAAATCAGCCGCAGGACGCAGATAAAACAGTTACGATGATGCCGGACGAACAGGCAGGCGCTCCTGCTCCGGCACAGGAGGCGGTCTCATCAAGCACGCCTTCCGCAGAAAACGCCGCCCTGGCCGAGCAGGACGGCACCGAACTCGACATCACCCATCCGGACGACGCTCTGGAGCCCATCCAGATGGACCAGCTGCCCCCTGCCATGCAGGAGGCCTGCGCCAGGGCCGGCTGGACCACCCTCATGCCGGTGCAGTCCACAGCCCTGCCCTACCTTATGGACGGCAGGGACATCATGATCCAGTCCCGCACAGGATCCGGCAAGACCGGCACCTACCTGCTGCCGCTGGTGCCCTCCCTGCGTCCTGACAAAAAGGTGGTGCAGGCACTGGTGCTGGTGCCCACCAGAGAGCTTGCCTCCCAGGTGACGCAGGAGGCGGAAGTCCTCTTTGCCGGCACAGGCATCACCCCTGCAGCCCTCTACGGCGGCGTGGGCTACCAAAAGCAGCTGAAGCAGCTGAAGGAAGGCGCCCAGCTCGTCATCGGCACGCCGGGCCGCGTGCTGGACCATCTGCTCAGAAGAACGCTCTCCCTGGACACGCTGCGCGCCCTGGTCTTTGACGAGGCCGACCGCATGCTCTCCATCGGCTTCTATCCGGACATGAAGGAAATCCAGCGCTACCTGCCCCAAAAGCGCATCTATACGAGCCTTCTGTCTGCGACCTTCCCCCCGCACGTGCTCAACCTGGCAGCCGAGTTCATGACCACTCCTGCCATGCTCTCCCTTTCCCAGAAGCAGGTCTACGCCGCCCAGGTCGAGCACTGCTTTGTCAGGGTCAGCCGCATGGACAAGGACAGGGCGCTCATCAGGCTGCTGGAGATTGAAAACCCAGCCTCAGCCATCATCTTCTGCAATACCAAGGCCAACGTGCACTACATTGCCGGCGTGCTGCAGGGCTTTGGCTACAATGCCGACGAGCTGTCGGCCGATCTTACCCAGAACAAGCGAGAGGAGGTCATGCGCAAGGTCAAGGAGGGGAAGACCCGCCTTCTTGTCGCCACGGACGTGGCAGCCAGGGGCATCGACATCCACGATCTCTCCCACGTCTTCCTCTACGAGCCGCCGGAGGACTCTGAAAGCTACATCCACCGCTCAGGAAGGACAGGGCGCGCCAATGCCGCGGGCACGGTCATCTCCCTGGTTGACATCATGGAGTTCATGGAGCTTGAGCGGATTGCCAAGCTCTACCATCTTTCCCTCCACGAAATTCCCAACCCCACGGACGAGGATGTGGCAAAGGTCGTCTCAAGCCGCCTCGTCACCATGCTGGAAGCCCGCTACCGCAGCCTGAACGCCCTGGTGAAGACCAGGCTGCTCCGCTACACGGAGCTTGCAAAAGAGCTGGCCTCCCTCAGCGCCGAGGACGCAAATGAAGGCACAGGCATCAACCTTCTGGCCATGCTGCTTGACGCCTGCCACCACAACACCCTTGAGGACATCTGCCTGCCCAAGCCCTCCTTCTCCAGGAAGGAAAGGCGCCGCGGCGACAACGGCG
>CAZWGJ010000012.1:0-9917 GCA_964633375.1 uncultured Desulfovibrio sp. | reverse complement strand
GGCGGCAGGAAATCCGGCCGCTCCGACAGGCACAGGGAGCACGCCCAGGCTGAGGACGGCGCACAAGTCACTTCCGACATGGCGCCTGCCGACGGCCCCCAGGCTGACGAGGCAGCAGGCCAGGAGCCTGCCCCCAGGCACAGAAGACGCAGAAAGCGCTCTTCAGGCCGCGGATCCCGCCAGACAGCGGACCAAAGCGTCCAGGCAGAACAGGGAGACCTGCCTTCTTCCGCAGACTCCGCCGAGCCTGCTGCACAGGAGCTTCCCCAGGACAATGCCGGCGCACCAGCCGACGGCACAAAAGCAAAGTCCTCGCACAGGCGCCGCAGACGCCCCAGAACTGCCGCTGCCGCAGAGACAGAGAGCGCTGAGCAAGCCATGCCGGAGCCAGGCGACGAGTAGTCCGCTGCCCGGTCTATCCCTGTTCTTTTAAACGCTCCTCTTCCCCCTTTAGGCAGGCATCATGCTCACCACGCCCACGCGTCCTTCATCCGCCAGCAAAACAGGCATCACCATCGGCAATTTCGACGGCGTGCACCGCGGCCACCAGCTCCTTGTCTCAAGGACGCTTGAAATCTGCGCCCAAAGACAGCTGGACAGCGTCGCCATCACCTTCTGGCCGCACCCGCGCGCCCTCTTTTCCGGGAAAAAGATGCCGCCGCTGGCGTCCAGGAAGACACGCAGCGAGCTTCTGAAAGGGCTTGGCATCAAGACGGTGCTGGACCTGAACTTCACCCTGGAGATGGCCTCGCAGGAGCCTGAGGACTTTGTCAAAAGCTGCCTTCTGCCCCTCAGCATCGACAGCCTTGTCATAGGCTACGACTTCTGCCTGGGCAAAGGCAGGAGCGGCGACTTTGCGACGCTTTCACGACTTGGCGAAAAGTACGGCTTTTCCGTCACCAAGGTTGAGCCCTTGATGCTGGGGGACGCCCCCATCAGCTCCACCAGGCTGCGCAGGGCCGTTGAAAACGGCGAGATGGACCTGGCGCGCAGCATGCTGGGACGCCCCTATTCCCTCAAAGGCCCCGTCGTGCACGGCGAGGGGCGGGGAACAGACATGGGCTACCCCACTGCCAACCTGCTGCCGGAAGAGGCGCTGCTCCCCCCGGACGGGGTCTATGCCGCCCGCGTCCTCTGCCGCGGGAAAAGCTACGCAGCCGTCTCCAACATCGGCTTCTGCCCGACCTTTAAGGGCACGCAGCGCACCATTGAAAGCTTCCTGCTGGACTGCAGCCTCAACCTCTACGGCGAGGACATCGAGCTGCTCTTCCTGGACCGCATCCGCGGCGAAAAGAAGTTCCCCTCGGTGCAGGATCTGACCGCCCAGATTGCCCTCGACGTCAAAAAGGCGTCCGAACTCAACGCAGCCTACTCCCTTTCCCTTTCCAACAGCTAACGCTTTAAAAAGACCATCATTTCAAGGTTCGTCCTTTTCGACACCAAGAGACCTTTATGCCGGACTTAAGTTTTGCCTGGATATTTGATCCTTCTGCCTGGGCTGGCCTGGGCACCCTTATTCTCATAGAAATCGTCCTCGGCCTGGACAACATCGTCTTCATCTCCATCCTGGCATGCACCCTGCCCAAAGAACAGCGCAGGCATGCCTTTGTCACCGGTCTTGGACTTGCCCTCATCATACGGCTGGGCATGCTGGCAGGCATCGCCTGGGTCATTACGCTGACCCAGCCTGTATTCTCGCTCTTTGGCCACAACTTCTCCTGGCGCGACACCATACTCATCATAGGCGGCATCTTCCTGCTGCTGAAGGGCACTATAGAGATGCACGAAAGGCTGGAGGGGCAGATCCTCGATCCCCGCCAGGAAAAGACCCATCATGCCGTCTTCTGGCAGGTCATAGCCCAGATCGTCATCCTGGACGCCATCTTCTCCATCGACTCCGTCATCACCTCCGTGGGCATGGTCCACCACCTGTCCATCATGTACATAGCCGTCATTGTCGCCGTCTGCTTCATGCTCCTCACCAGCGGCCCCCTGACGGCCTTCATGGAGCGCCATCCAACCATCGTCATCCTCTGCCTGGGCTTCCTGCTCATGATAGGCCTCTCCCTCATCACGGAGGGCATAGGCATAGAAATTCCCAAGGGCTACCTCTACACGGCCATCCTCTTCTCGCTCTTGATAGAATTCTGCAACCAGTACGCTCTGCGCAACCGGCGCAGGCGGGTCAGCATGCGGGACATGCGCGAGGCGACGGCCCGCGTCGTCCTAGGGATGCTTGGCGGCAAGACGTCCTCAGACTCGGCCTCCATGGATGCGCTGGCCTTGAGCAGCGTCAGCAACGGCGAAACCTTTGCGCCTGAGGAGCGCGACATGGTGGGCAGGGTCATCCGCTTAAGCGGCAGGACTGCACGCTTCATCATGACCCCGACCCAGAAGGCCGGCTGGCTGGACGCCGACGCCACCTTTGAGGAGGCCTGCGCCTTTGCCAGGAAGACAGGGCTTTCCTGGCTTCCTGTCCGCGACATGGAGACGGACGACGTGCTGGGCGCAGTCCCTGTCTCCAAGCTCATCTCCTGCGAGGAGAAAGACTTCTCCCTGCGCTCGCTTGCCCAGTCCGCGCCGACCATCCTGGAGCACACCTCCCTTGCCGACGTTCTGGCGGAGTTCCGCAGCAACCCCGTCCCGCTTTTGTTCGTCGTTGACGAGTACGGCAGCGTCGTGGGCCAGATCCTGCCCGCCAACCTCATTTCCGTGCTGGCAGGACAGATGGGCGACATGCCGGCATCAGCCGACAGCTGCCGCATGACCGACGGATCCTGGAAGCTGCCGGGGCGCCTTTCCGTAGACATGGTCGTTTCCTGGCTGGGCATCATGCCGGATCCCGACAGCGAGTCCGCCACCCTGGCCGGCTTAATCCTGGAAAAGCTGCAGCACATCCCCCAGACAGGGGAGGTGTTCACCCTCAAGGGCTGGCAGATGGAAATCACCCGCATGGACGGCAGGCGCATCGACGAGGTCAGGGCCATCAAGGCAAAGCCCCACAAGAGATCCTAACCTGCTGCCAGAACCTGCTTTTTTTGCCTGTTGCCGGTTTTCCTTCCATCGTCTTTTCCATCGGCCAGGCTGCCGCAGCACCCCTGCCTTCCCCTTTTTTTACAGCGTATCTTCTGGTAAAGTGCTTCCGCCCAAGGCGGGATCACTCTGCACCAGGAGCATGCTCCGCCGCCCCCTGCCCTGTGCAGGCGGGAAGCCTATACGGAGAGTCTATACGGAGAGACTATATGGACAGCATCAAGTATAAAAGAGTCCTTATCAAGCTGAGCGGCGAGGCTCTTGCCGGCGAGCAAAAATTCGGCATCGATCCCGAAACGGTACAGAACATCTGCAGGGAGCTCGGCAGCGTCATCTCCCAAGGTGTCGAGATGGCGCTGGTCATAGGCGGCGGCAACATCTTCCGCGGCCTCTCCGGCTCTGCCAAGGGCATGGAGCGCTCCTCCGCCGACTACATGGGCATGATGGCCACGGTGCTGAACGCCCTGGCTGTGCAGGACCAGCTGGAGAAGCTGGGCTACCCCACCCGCGTCCTTTCCGCCATCACCATGCAGCAGGTCTGCGAGCCCTTCATCCGCCGCCGCGCCTTGAGGCACATGGAAAAGGGGCGCGTCGTCATCTGCGCCGCCGGCACAGGCAACCCCTACTTCACCACCGACACCACGGCTGCGCTGCGCGGCATGGAGCTGCAGTGCGACGCCATCGTCAAGGCCACCAAGGTCGACGGCATCTACGACAAGGATCCGTCCAAGTTCGACGACGCCGTCAAGTTTTCCACCATCACCTACGACGAAACGCTGACCCGCCACATCGGCGTCATGGACGCCACTGCCTTTGCGCTTCTGCGTGACAACAACGTCCCCATCATCGTCTGCCGCATGTTCGGCGGCGACATCCTGCGAGCAGTCAAGGGCGAGCAGGTCGGCACCATAGTGCAGGGATAGCGACGCCTGCCTGCCTTTCAAGCAGCAGCACATGACTTTAAGGAGAATACTCTCGTGGATATGGACACCTTATTTCTGGAAACTGAAGAGCGCATGTCAAAGACTGTGAACAGCCTGGAGAAGGAATTTGCCAAGCTGCGCACCGGACGTGCCACCACAGCCCTTGTCGACAACATCAAGGCCGACTACTACGGCGCTCCGACCCCCATTTCCAACATGGCCTCCGTCACCGTGCCGGACAGCCGCACCATCAGCATCCAGCCCTGGGACAAGAGCGGCTTCTCCGCCATTGAAAAGGCCCTGCTCAAGTCCGACCTGGGCCTGACCCCCGTCAACGACGGCAAGATCATCCGCATCACCATCCCCGCCCTCACCGAGGAGCGCCGCAAGGAGCTGGTGAAGGTCGCCCGCAAGTACACCGAAGACGCCAAGGTCGCCGTGCGCAATGTGCGCAGGGACGCCAACGACGCTTTGAAGAAGATGGAGAAGGACAAGGTCCTCTCCGAGGACGAGCGCAAGAAGGGCGAGGAAGACGTCCAGAAGACGACCGACAAGTACATTGCCCAGCTGGACAAGGTCACCCAGGCAAAGGAAAAGGAAATCCTTGAAATCTAACGACGTGAATCCCAGCAGCATGAACGCTGCCCAAGGCGCAGCCCTGCCGCGCCACGTGGCCATCATCATGGACGGCAACGGCCGCTGGGCCCAGGCCCGCGGCCTTGAGCGGACCAAGGGGCACAGGGCCGGCGTGGAGACTGTGCGTGAGGTTGTCACCTACTGCCGCAAAAAAGGCATCAGGCATCTCACACTGTACGCCTTTTCCAGCGAGAACTGGAACAGGCCGCAGGCTGAGGTGAGCACGCTCTTTTCCCTGCTGGTTGAATTCCTGGGGCAGGAAATGCCACGCATGCTGCGCGAGGGCATCGCCCTCAAGGTCTTCGGCAACATAGACGCCCTGCCGCTGGCGGCAAGGACTGCGCTCAACCTCGCCATCAAGACGACGGCAAAGGGCAGGGACATGACCCTGAACCTGGCCTTAAACTACGGCGGCAGGGAAGAACTTGCCAGGGCCGCCAGGCTGCTGGTCCAAAGCGGCATCAAGGCCGAGGACATCACCGAAGACACCCTCGCAGGCTTCCTCTATTCCGCAGGCCAGCGGGATCCGGACTTTGTCATCCGCACCAGCGGCGAGCTGAGGCTGAGCAACTTCCTTTTGTACCAGCTGGCCTATGCCGAGCTGTACTTCACACCAACCACCTGGCCGGACTTCACCCCCGCCTGCATGGAAGAGGCGCTTGCCGAATACGCCAAGCGGAAGCGCCGCTTCGGCAAGACGCAGGAGCAGGTGGATGCCGAAAACTCATCTCTGCCGGGAGAGCAGAAAAAATGACTGCCAACCATAAAGTCGATGTCACCAGAATCTGCACAGGCGTCATCATAGCCGCAGTTCTGGGATGCGCCCTCTACTTCAGGGGGATGTTCCTTTTGTTCCTGATCATGCTTGTCTCGGCCCTCGCCCTGTGGGAGTTCTTTTCCCTTTTCTGGGGGCCAAGGGAACGCCTGGCCGGCCGCTGCTGCGCCATCGTCCTTGGCTGGGGCATGCTGGTCTTGACCTGGATGAACAGGCCCCAGGACGCCCTCGTCTTCCTTGGCGCCGGCTTTGTCCTGGCAGCCATAAGCTTCCTCTTCCGCTGGCGTGTCGTAGAGGAGGCCTTTGAGCCCAGCGGCATCTTCATGGCAGCCCTTGCCTACATCCCGCTGCTGCTCCTGCCCGCCACCTACCTTTCCTCAGTCAAGCTGCTCTTCATCCTGGCCGCCGTCTCCATCTCGGACACGACGGCGTACTTTGTGGGCACCCGCTACGGCAAGCACAAGCTCTGGCCGTCGGTCAGCCCCAACAAGAGCTCCGAGGGCGCTGTGGGAAGCCTGATTGGCTGCGTCGTCTTCTGCGTGCTCTACGGCGCATGCTTAGGCGCAGTCAACTTCCTGGCCTTCATCCCCCTGGCCATTGTCATCAACTTCTTCGCCCAGCTGGGCGACCTCTTTGAATCCGCCCTGAAGCGCTCTGCCAAGGTCAAGGACTCCGGAAACCTGCTCCCCGGGCACGGCGGCATCCTGGACAGGGCCGACAGCATGCTCTTTGCCATGCCGGTCTTCGCCGTTGTCGACCAGTGGTTCCACTTCTTCTAGGCCGCTCATCCGGCGCCTTTCACCGCTTTTATAGCCTCATTTTGCAGTCAGCCTGAAGGAGAAAGCAATGGCAGTGCTGTGGCCAGGACAAAGTGGCCCTGGAATACGATATCTTTCCGCTCCGCCTCCGAAAACCTGGCAGCAGGCATCCTGCCGCAGCCTCGTCATCCTGGGCGCCACCGGCAGCATAGGCTGCAGCGCCTTAAGCGTGGTGGAAAAGAATCAGGAAAACTTCTGCATTCTGGGACTTGCCTGCGCCCGCAATGTCACGCGTCTTGCCGAGCAGGCGCAAACCTACAGGCCGCCCTATCTGGCCGTCCTTGATGATGAGTCTGCCGCAGCCTTAAAGCAGCTCCTGCCTGAAGGCTATAATCCCGTCATCCTGACAGGCGAGGAAGGCTACCGCACGATTGCCTCCCTTAAAGAGGCAGACACAGTCCTCTCAGCCCAGGCGGGCTCAGCCGGCCTGAAGGGCACCCTGTCCGCCGTGCTGGCAGGCAAGGTGGTCTGCCTTGCCAACAAGGAGTCACTGGTGCTGGCAGGCGATCTTATCCGCCACCTCTGCTCTGTCACAGGAGCCAGCATCCTGCCGGTCGACTCCGAGCACTTTGCCCTCTTCGACTGCCTGTGCGGCAGGGAGGACGATGCAGAAAGCCTGCTGCTCACAGCCTCCGGCGGCCCCTTCAGGGGCAGGACGCTTGAGGACCTGGAATCGGTCACGCCGGCGCAGGCGCTCAAGCACCCCAACTGGAACATGGGCGCCAAGATAACCATCGACTCCGCCACGCTGATGAACAAGGCGCTGGAGTTCATCGAGGCCTGCCAGCTCTACGGTGTGACGCCTGACAAGGTCCACGTCCTCATCCATCCGCAGTCCATCGTCCACTCCCTTGTCGTCTTCAAGGACGGAAGCCAGCTGGGCCAGCTTGCCGTGCCGGACATGCGCCTTCCCATCGGAAGCTGCCTGCTCTGGCCCAAAGTGACGCACCCCATAGTTGCGCCTTTGTCCCTGGCAAAAGTCGGCACGCTCACCTTCGAGGATGTGGACAGCACAGTCTTCCCGTCCATTGAGCTGGCACGCAAGGCCATGCAGGTTCGCGGCGGCATGAGCGTCGTGCTCAACGCTGCCGACGAGGCGTGCGTGGCGCACTTCCTCAAGGGCGAGTGCAGCTTTACGGACATCACCAGCTGCGTTGGGCAGGCCATGGAGCACCATCTTTTGAGCCTGCGCGCCAAAGGAAACGAGCTGAACTCCCCCTACAGCCTCTCGCCCGACATGCTGTCGCTGAGAGGGGCGGAGCTTGAGAAGGCCTGCTGGGACAAAGTCCGCTCCATTGAAGAGCTTGGCGCCAAAACCACAGCCTTTGTCCACCAATACGTCCGCGGAGGTCAGAACCGTTGCTGATGTCTGTCATCGCCGTCGTCCTTGTTTTCGGCGGCCTTATCTTTTTTCATGAGCTTGGACATTTCACGGCTGCCAGATCCTTAGGCATGGGTGTCTCCACCTTTTCTCTCGGCTTTGGTCCGAAGCTTGTGAAGGTCAAAAAGGGCAAGACTGAATATGCTCTCTCCCTGCTTCCCTTGGGCGGCTACGTCGCCCTGGTGGGCGAGCAGGATGAGCAGGAACTTCCAGAGGGCTTCACCAAGGAAGAGTCCTTTGCCCTGCGTCCTGCCTGGCAGCGCCTCATAGTCGTCCTGGCAGGCCCCATTGCCAACATCGTCCTGGCGCTCATCCTCTGCATAATCCTCACCATGGGCTGGGGCGTGCAGACCCTGACTGCCAATATAGGCCAGATCACAGACGGAAGCCCCGCCAAGGAAGCAGGCCTTCAGAAAGGGGATACCGTCCAGGCAATCAACGGCAAGGCAATCTCTTCCTGGGAGGAGATGTCCGACACCATTGCCAGCAGCAACGGCGCGCCGCTTCTCATGACAGTCGAGAGGGGGGACAGCCTGGTTGAGGTGACGGTGACGCCAAAGAAAAGCGAGCGCAAGACCATTTTCGGCGACACGGAGACAGCCTGGCTCATCGGCGTCATGTCCTCCGGAGCCTATGTCACCAGCAATCCGGGCTTAGGCGGATCTGTCCAGGCAGGCGCCAGGCAGTGCGTGTCCATGATCTCCATGACCTGGCAGGGCTTCTTGAAGCTCATCCAGCGTGCCGTTCCGGCAGACCAGGTGGGCGGCCCAATCATGATAGCCCAGGTCATCGGCCAGTCCTCTTCAGACTTGGGCGGACTGCTTGGCCTGGCAGCCCTTATCAGCATCAACTTAGGCATCCTCAACCTTCTGCCAGTGCCGGTGCTTGACGGCGGCACAGCCGTCTTCTGCATCTGGGAAATCATCTTCAGACGCCCCATCAACAAGAAAATCTTTGCCGTCTCCATCAGGATCGGCATCGCACTGCTTTTGGCACTCATGGTCTTTGCCACCTTCAATGACGTCATGCGCCTCTTGAAGTAGCTCTGAGTAGGGGAAGCACAATGCAGGCAAAATTACAGGGGAAAGGACCGGCAGCGCCCGAGCTCATTCTCTGCTCATGCGAGAAGGAGCTCATGCTTGTCCTGCTGGATCGAGGCAGCCTTGTCGCCTCCCAGATCTGGGCCATACAGGACCGCTCAACCGAGCTTCTTGCGCCAAGCATCAAGCAGATGCTGTCGCTGGCAGGCTTCAGGATATCTGACCTTGCCAGGATAGGCTGCGTCCGCGGACCAGGCTCCTTTACCGGCACGCGCCTCGTGCTTGCGACAGCCCAGGCGCTGCGCAGGGGAAGCAGGGCAAAGCTTGCCGCCCTGGACTACCTGGACGCCCTGGCAGCCACCCTGGTCTTGAACAGAGAGCTGCCGGCAGGAGTCCCCTTGTGGATCCTGACGCATGCCCGCAGGAACCTCGTGCATGCCAAATGCTATGTCAGTCAGGGGCCTGATGCGCCTGCCATGGTACAGGAAGACGTCCGGCTCCTAAGTTGCAGCAAGGCTGTCCAGGAAGTCAGGCAGACTGCTGAAGACAAGAAAACAGCAGTGCTTGTTGCCGGCAGCGCACTCAGCCGCGACCCAGAAATTATGCAGCTGATAACAGAGGCTCAGAGCCAGGGGCAGGATCAAGACATTCTGCTCAGCTCTGTACGCAGGCCGTCCATTGATGCGCTCATGCTTCTGCATAAGCACGGGGATTTCAAAGCAGAGGATATTGCCCCTCTCTATATACGTCCCTGCGATGCGGTGGAAAACCTTCCTTCACTCTCTGAACGCATGGGCAGAAATGCCGATCAGGCCGTCAACGCTCTCAGCAGACTGCTTTCCAGAGCCCCTGGCGATCGTGTCGGCATGGATGAATAAGCCTCCTGCATACTCAAACGGCAGGCATCCTGTCTTCCGGCTGCTGCCAGGCAGCGGCCAAGAGCCTTCATCATTTTCGAGATGGAGGCTTTTTTATGTCAGACGGGGGACATCAGCTGGCGCCAAGGGAGGGGATTAGTTGGCACTGTCCAAAGGTCCGGGTTGAATCCCCCCCCTTCTTCGCAACCAGCTCTAAGCACCGCCATAGAACAGGCAGTCTTAGTGAAACCTGCTTCAGGCTAGAAGGCGTATTGGACAAAACAGGAGCCAGTCACGCCTTCCTTTTGTCCCAGATACCCCTGCACTCCCAAATTGACGGTAAGCGGCAGATCCTTTGTGGGGACAAGTTCAATGCCCAGTTCACCGCGGACACTGTCACCGCGGAGGGATGGAGAGGCAAGATCGTGTCCGTAGGCCCTGGAGTCGCTGTCTC
>CAZWGJ010000011.1:18449-32015 GCA_964633375.1 uncultured Desulfovibrio sp. | reverse complement strand
TAGCAGTCGGCTGTCGGCTCAGGCAGGGTTGTGGTGAAGACAAAGGCCTTGGGCTGGCGTCCGCCTGCGTAGGGGCCGCGGGCGGTAAGCTCGGGGTTGTCGCTGCGCATTGTAGCTCCGCCCACCATGATGGCGCCGCCGGCGCGGCCGATGCCGCTCCTCATGTAGTGGACCTCGCCGCGCACCTTTTCGCCTGTTATCCAGCGCGACATGCCGGTGCGGGTGGCTATGCGCCCGTCCAGGGTGGAGGCCAGCTTGAGCATGATGAAGGGGCGCTTCTTCTCAATCCAGGTGAGGAAGTCCGCCACCAGCAGGCGGCACTCAGGCTCAAGGACGCCCTCGATGACGTCTATGCCCGCCTGGCGGAGGCGCTCCGCCCCGCCCACAGCCTTGGGGTTGGGGTCATGGGCGCCGATGACGACCCTGGTGATGCCGGCCTTGATGAGCGCCTCGGAGCAGGGGCCGGTGCGCCCCTGGTGGTTGCAGGGCTCAAGGGTCACCACCATGGTCATCCCCCTGGTGGAGAGGCACTTCCTGCGGGCATCCTCAAGGCAGGCTATTTCCGCATGGGGGCCGCCGGCCTTGGCATGATGCCCCCTGGCTACAATGCTGCCGTCGTGCAGAAGCACGGCGCCCACCGTAGGATTGGGGGTGGTGTCATAGCGGCCTTTGCCGGCCTCCAGTATGGCCTCGCGCATGGGGCCTTCAAAACGCTTGGAGCTCATGAGCAAACCTCTTTGGCAGGAGGAAAAAAAAGACAGGCAGCCTATGCGCCCGGCATGGCATCCGGCTGGACTGCCAGCGCTTTGGGAACAGGCATTTTAACTATTTTGACGCCCGCCTGCTCCAGCATCTCCTGGGACATTTCGTCAGGATAGCTTTCACAGTAGTAGATGGTCGTCACCCCGCAGTTGATGAGCATTTTGGAGCAGAGAATGCAGGGGTGCGTGGTGCAGTAGATTTCGGATTCGGCAATGGAGACGCCGCTGACTGCAGCCTGGATGATGACGTTCTGCTCGGCGTGCAGCGCCCGGCACAGCTCGTGCTGCTTGCCGGAGGGCACGCCCAGCTGGTTGCGCAGGCAGCCGGTCTCAAGGCAGTGCGGCAGCTTTGCCGGTGCCCCGTTGTAGCCGGTTGCCAGAATGCGCTTGTTCTTGACCAGCACGCATCCCACCATGCGTCTGAGGCAGGTCGATCTGCTGCGCACAAGATAGGCGATCTGCATGAAATAGTCCTGCCAGGGCAGACGCTGCGCAAGATGATTATTTTCGTTCATAGTCAAAAAGAATACACGCTGAAAGGGCTTTATTCAAGAGAGGAATGGCTGGCTGCACAGCTGTCCTGCAGCCTGCCGGACTGCCCCGGCCGCCGTTTAAATAAGCCGGTCAAAAAGGGAGAGTGCGGGATCCTTCCAGGAGCGCTGCACGGCATCGTGCACGACGTCGCCAGGCTCGCTTCCGCCGATTAAAAAGGGCGATGCGGGAGCGTGCCTCTGCCTGTTTTGGCGGACCAGTCCGGCGCTGAAGTTGGCATAGCAGTAGCGGCAAAGATGGAGGCAGGTGTTGTAGGCGCCGATGTCGCAGGCAAGATAGCAGGCGCACTCTTTGCGGGCAGGCTGCTTTTTGGGCATTGCCAGGCGGCAGTGCAGGGCCTGCTCATAGGTTTCTTTTGTCATGCAGCCTCTGCAGTCTGCGCCGTACCTTGCCAGGGCGCTGCCTTCGGCACAGGGCTTGATGGTGATGCCGTACCTTTGGGCGATGCTGATGAGCTCTTTCCCTAAGGCCTGCTTGTCCTTTTCAGGGACGCTTTTGACCTCTGGAAAGTTCTTCAGCACCTTGGGGTAGAGGTCGATGAAGCTGATGACGCAGGTTTTTGTTGTTCCGCAGAGTTCTTCTGCCATGCGCTCAAAGTCCTTTAGATGCCGCTCCATGGTATAGGTTTTGGAGAGGAAGATGGGGTCGTAGCGCCAGCCTATGGAGTCTTTGCCGACAATGTTTGAGAGCCGTTGAAAGGAGCGGACGACGCTCTGCCAGGGCGGGACATGGGGCTCTATGTCTTTTCCGTATGGCGTAATGGTCACAAACCAGTACTGCCCAAAAGGGGCAAGCGCCTCCATGTGCGGCAGCATGGGGGCAGGGTTCTTGGTGCAGAAGCCTATCAGGTCAACAACGTCAGGGGTGAGAGTATAGCGCGTCACCTGGCTTATGCTGTAGGGATTGCGCACCAGCACAAAGCCTTCCTTCAGCCGGTTTAAGAACCAGCGGCTGTAGAAGGCCGGGATGTCTGTCCTGAGACCCGTGTGAATGATCATGGCAGGCTATATCAGCTCATATTCCTGAATGAACTCCCACTCCTGTTCGCTTGTGAGCTTTCCCTCTGGGAGGATGGTCTTCCCCGCAGCAGGGCTGCCGAACAGATCTTCTTTCGTCAGGCCGCCGGGCAGATCGCCAGCCAGGCCGTCCTTCTTGCGGCGTTTTGCCATTTTCTCTTCGTAGAGCTCGCGCACCCAGAACTTGACGGGAGCCTTCCACTGGCTGTTCTTGTCCGGGATGTTCCTGATCAGGATGCGCGGGGTCATGCCCAGCTCTTTTGCCATGCGGATGTCTTCAGCGTTGAGGCGGCAGCGCTTTTTCGCCTCCGCCCAGTCTTCTTTTGCGTGAGCCATAGGGGGAAGTCCTTTGCAAAGTGCCGGAAGGAAAAGACAAGGGACCTTCCCCGTCCTGCCCCGTCCGGCGCATGAACCGGCTGCAGGGCAGGAGAGGGGAGATCCCTTATGATATGCATTTGAGCTTCCTGGCTGCTGCAAAAGGCCTTTAGGCAGCAGCCAGGCGCCTTTTTTTCTACCAGGTGAAGATGGGGAAGGAGCGGGCGAACTCTTCGACTTCGACGCGGACCTTCTTGATGACTTCCTCGTTCTTGACGTTGTCAAGAACCTTGGTGATGAAGCCGCCCACGGTGCGCATGTCGTCTTCCTTCATGCCTCTGGTGGTCAGGGCTGCAGTGCCAAGGCGGATGCCGCTGGTGATGAAGGGGGACCTGGTCTCAAAGGGCACGGTGTTCTTGTTGACGGTGATGCCGGCTGCATCCAGGGCGATTTCAGCGTCCTTGCCGGTGAAGTCGTTCTCGCTCAAATCCATGAGCATGAGATGGTTGTCCGTGCCGCCGCTGATCAGCTTGTAGCCGCCGTCCAGGAGCATCTGGGCCAGCACCTTGGCGTTTTTGACAACCTGGGCGGCATAGGTCTTGAAGCCGGGGCGCAGGGCCTCGCCAAAGGCGACGGCCTTGGCTGCGATGACATGCATCAGAGGACCGCCCTGAATGCCGGGGAAGATCTGGCTGTTGATGGTCTTGGCCATGTCTGCGCTGGAGAGAATCATGCCGCCGCGGGGTCCGCGCAGGGTCTTGTGCGTGGTTGTGGTGGTGATGTGGGCGTAGGCAATGGGGGAGGGATGCAGGCCAGTTGCCACAAGGCCGGCGATGTGGGCCATGTCGATCATGAGCTTGGCGCCCACTTCATCGGCAATGGCGCGCATGCGGGCAAAGTCGATGGTCCTGGGGTAGGCGGAGGCGCCGCCCACGATGACGGCGGGATGAACACGGCGTGCGATGTCGGCCATTTCATCGTAGTCGATGAAGCCGTCCCTGCCGACGCCGTAGGCCTCGACATGGAAGAGGCGTCCGGAGAAGTTGACCGGGGATCCGTGGGTCAGGTGGCCGCCGTGGGAGAGGTTCATGCCAAGGATGGTGTCGCCGGGCTTGATGAGGGAGAAGTAGGAAGCCATGTTGGCCTGGGAGCCGGAGTGGGGCTGGACGTTGGCGTATTCGCAGCCAAAGAGCTCCTTGGCCCTTTCGATGGCCAGGGTCTCGACTTCATCCACGTACTCGCAGCCGCCGTAGTAGCGGTGCTTGGGATAGCCTTCGGCATACTTGTGGGTGAGGCAGGAACCCTGCGCCTGGCGCACGGCAGCTGAAACAAAGTTCTCAGAGGCAATGAGCTCAAGTTTGCTAACCTGGCGGTCACTTTCCTGGCAGATGGCGCGGGCCACCTGCGGATCCTGAAAGAGAATTTCGTCCATGATTGTTCTCCTGATAGGGGATGAAAAAATCTGACTCTGTTACTCTGCCGGCAACAGGGTCAGATTGTACGAAAATTTGCTGGGGGCGAAAAAGGGCATGGGGCAGGGCATAAGCCTTGGCCCTTAGCTCCACTTCTTCATGACGATGCTGGCGTTGGTGCCGCCAAAGCCGAAGGAGTTGCAGAGGGCGTATTCGCAGGCGATGTGGGCAGCCTTGTTGGGCGTGTAGTCCAGGTCGCACTCCGGATCCGGATGCTCCAAGTTGGCTGTGGGCGGCAGGGTGTCCGTGTGCAGCGCCAAGGCTGTGAAGCAGGCCTCGACGCCGCCGGCAGCACCGAGCAGGTGTCCGGTCATGGACTTGGTGGCGGAGATGTGCAGGTTCTTTGCATGGTCTTTGAAGACGGACTTCAAAGCCCTGGT
This sequence comes from uncultured Desulfovibrio sp., assembly GCA_964633375.1. Taxonomy (GTDB): domain Bacteria; phylum Desulfobacterota; class Desulfovibrionia; order Desulfovibrionales; family Desulfovibrionaceae; genus Desulfovibrio. The sequence goes on along the minus strand of CAZWGJ010000011.1, from coordinate 27,519 downwards.
CTCAATGATGTCGCCAAGCTTGGTGGAGGTGGCGTGGGGGTTGATGTGGGTGACGGCCTCTGGCGCCAGGGAGGCGTCAGCCAGGGCGTTGCGCATGGCCCATTCCATGCCGGCCCCGGAAGGATCGGGCGCCGTGATGTGGTAGGCGTCGCAGGAGGAGCCGTAGCCGACGACCTCGGCGTAGATTTTGGCGCCTCTGGCCTGGGCGTCTTCAAGACGCTCCAGCATCAGCAGGCCGCAGCCCTCGCCGATGACAAAGCCGTCCCTGTCCGCATCAAAGGGGCGGGAGGCCTTGGCCGGTGTGTCGTTGTAGCGGGTGGACAAAGCCTTCATGGCCGTGAAGCCGGACACGCCCAGGGGGCAGACCGTAGACTCCACGCCGCCTGTGACGCAGGCCCTGATGCGTCCCATGACAATCTCGGTGTAGGCCGTGCCAAGGGCGTGCGTTGCAGAGGCGCAGGCCGTGGTGGTGACCATGTTGGTGCCCTTGATGCCGTACTTGAGGGCAATCTGCCCAGGTCCCATGTTGGAAATGATCATGGGGATCAGGAAGGGCGAAATTTTCTTTGGACCGGACTTCAGGAGCTTTTCCTTGAAGTCCTCTATGGTCTTCAGGCCGCCGATGCCGACGCCGATGATGGTGGCAATGGAGCGTTCATTCTCAGGAGTGACCTTGTAGCCGGAGTCTTCCATGAGCATGGTGCCAGTGGCTGCGGCAAACTGAGTGAAGCGGTCCATGTGGCGCGCCTCTTTGGGCGACACATACTTGGTGGGATCGAAATCCTTGACTTCACCGGCAACCTTGGAATCATACTCTGAAGCATCAAAAAGAGTGATGGGGCCAAGCCCGGACTCACCTGCAACAAGGCGTTCCCATGTGGTCGCCATGTCATGGCCAAGAGGAGTCAGAGCGGCAAGGCCGGTGATAACTACGCGAGGGCGGGCCATAATGCCTCCTTGAGAATGGATGCAGACTGAGGGACAGAAAGCGGCTTTCCGTCCCTCAGAAAAATTCTGCCAAAACTAGGCGAGCTTGTCTTCGATGTAGCTGATGGCGTCCTGCACTTTCTGCATCTTCTGAGCGTCGTCATCGGCGATTTCGATGTCGAATTCCTCTTCCATGGCCATGATCAGCTCGGTCAAGTCCAGGGAGTCGGCACCCAGGTCTTCAATGAAGGAAGCTTCGGGCTTCACTTCGTCGGCGGAAACGCCCAGCTGATCGACAATGATCTTGGCAACCTTTTCAGAAATCTCAGACATGATATCCTCCAAACGGGGTAGTAGTTATAATTTGTTGCACAGTGCCAGTACCTTAGCAGTACATGCCACCGTTGACAGCCAGAATCTGCCCTGTGATGTAGCCGGCCTTGGGGGAGGCCAGGAAGGACACGGCCTGAGCCACGTCCTCTGCCTTGCCAAGGCGGTTCAGCGGTATGGCCTGCGTGTACTGCGCACGCTGCTCTTCAGAGAGCACCGCTGTCATCTCAGTTTCGATAAAGCCCGGAGCAACGGCGTTGACGCGTATGCCGCGCTGGGCCAGCTCCTTGGCGTTTGATTTGGTCAGACCGATGATGCCGGCCTTGGAGGCTGCGTAGTTGGCCTGTCCGGCATTGCCCATCTGTCCTACGACAGAGGAAATGTTGATGATGCAGCCGGTGCGCTTCTTGGCCATGATCTTGGCGGCCTCGCGCGTCGCCACAAAGGTTCCGCGCAGGTTGACGTTGAGGACGGCGTCGAAGTCGGCGTCCTTCATGCGGATGAGGAAGCCGTCCTTGGTGATGCCGGCGTTGTTCACCAGGCAGGCAAGGTTGAGCTTGTCCTTCACGTTGTCCTTGAAGAAGGCGCAGACTGCCTCAGAGTCGCTCACATTCAGGCAGGCGCAGGCCGCCTGTGCCCCTTTTGCACGCAGGCCGGCAACGACAGCCTCGGCCTCGGCGGGTCTGCTGACATAGGTGAGCAGGACCTGGTAGCCGTCTGCTGCCAGCGTTTCGGCAATGGCACGGCCGATGCCGCGGGAGCCGCCGGTCACTACTGCTGTGGGAGTGGTAGGGGAAAGAGTGTTCAAAATGGACTCCGCTGTGCTGTAGGGAAAATACGGGATTGCAGACTGCCTGGCTGCGCTAGAAGCGCAGAAGGGCTCCGCCCCAGGTCAGGCCCGAGCCGAAGGCAGTCGTCAGAACCAGGCTGCCGGGCTGGATGCGGTCCTGGGCATACGCTTCGCTGAGCGCAATGGGAATGGATGCAGAAGATGTATTACCGTATTCTGCGAGATTGGTGAATACTCGATCTTCGGAAATCTTCAGCCTCTCGCCCACAGCCTGGATGATCCGGATGTTGGCCTGGTGGGCGACGAGCAGGTCGACATCGTCGATGCTGTAGCTGTTCTTTTCCAGAATGTCGTGGCAGATGGAGCTCATGCTGCGCACGGCGTATTTGTAGGTCTCGCGGCCGTTCATGCGCAGGAAGAAGCAGGAGTCAACCGGATCGCCCTTCTGGTAGGAGCAGGCTGTGCCGCCGCCGACGATGATCAGGTCCCTGGCGTCGCCGTCGCTCATGCACTGGATGTCCTCCAGCCTTGCCAGGGCGTTTTCGCTGTCGGCTGAAACAACAAGGGCGCCTGCGCCGTCGCCGAACAGGACGCAGGTCGTCCTGTCCTGCCAGTCGAGGCGGCGGGTCAGGACTTCTGCGCAGACAAGAAGAATTTTGGCCTTGGGATCGGCGCAGAGGAAGCTGCGGCAGATTGTGAGCCCGTAGATGAAGCCGGAGCAGGCAGCTGAAAAGTCAAAGGCCATGACGTGCCCGGCGCCTATGTTGGAGGCAACGATGCAGGCGACGCTGGGGCTCAAATTGTCCTGGGTTCCGGTGGCGACGATGACATGGGTCAGCTCCGAGGCGTCGGTGCCGGCATTCTTCAGGGCCTGCAGGGCTGCCTTGGTGGCGAGATCGGAGGTGTTTTCCCCTGCCTGGGCTACATGGCGCTTCCGTATGCCGGTGCGCGTGCGGATCCATTCATCGTTGGTGTCAACGGTCTTGCTCAGGTCGTCGTTGCTGACAACCTTTTCCGGTGTATGGAATGCCAGGGAATGGAGATACAGATCTGTCATGTTCCGGAGATCCTGCCTGATTGGGCCTGTCTAGTTCAGGTCCTGCTTAGTGGGAGCGTGAGAAGCGGGTCAGCTCCTCGTTGGCGAGTATGGTTTCAGCCAGCCTTGCGACCGTTTTTTTGCGGACAAAGGTGCCTGCCATGCGCACGGCGTTGGTCATGGCCAGCGAATTGGAGCGTCCGTGGCAGACAATGGCCAGGTTCTTGAGGCCAAGCAGGGGAGCGCCGCCGTATTCTGCATAGTCGATGGTCTTGCGGAAATTCTTGAAGGCTCCCTTGGCAAGCACCGCCCCCAGCATGGACAGGACGGAGGACTTGAAGCTCCTCTTGAGCATGTGGGTGAGCGACTTGGCCATGCCCTCGCTCATCTTGACCACGATGTTGCCCACAAAGCCGTCGCAGACAATGACGTCCAGATCCCCGGTGAAGATGTCGCGGCCTTCGGCATTGCCCATGAAGTTGAGGTGCTTGGCGCTTTTGAGCAGGTCAAAGGCTTCCTTGACCTGCGAGTTGCCCTTGCCTTCCTCCTCGCCGATGGAGAGGATGCTGACCCTTGGCGACTCATAGTCAAGGATGTCGCGGGCAAAGGCGTCGCCCATGAGGCCGAACTGGAAGAGGTGGTAGGGGCGGCAGTCCACGTTGGCGCCTGCGTCCAGCAGCACCACCGGGGATTTTTCCGTCGGCAGCATGGTGCAGAGGGCAGGGCGCTCAACGCCTTTCAGCCGCCCGATGATGAACATGCCGCAGGCCACGGCGGCACCGGAATGCCCGGCGCTGACCACTGCGTCTGCGACCTTTTCCTTGACCAGGCGGCAGCCTATCTGGATGGAGGACTTTTTCTTGCGGCGCAGGACATCGGCGGGGCGCTCATTCATGAGCACCACCTCTTCAGCATGGACTATGTCAAAATCAGCGCCGTCTGTGTCCGTCTTGGCCAGCACAGCCTCAATGCGGGGCGTGTCGCCGACCAGAAGAACTTTCAGGTCATTAGTCCTGGATGCCTCAAGGGCGCCTGGTACCAAAACAGAGGGACCAAAGTCGCCGCCCATGGCATCAACTGCTATGATAGGCCGCTCGCTCATGTATGCGTGCTCCAACCGAAGGCTCTTCCCCAAAGGAAAGCGGGCTTTCTTTCAGGGGAATGTCCTGTTGCAGTTTGTCCAAAATCAGCCGTGCCGGCCGGAAGCCGGCACGGTGTGCACAGAAATTAGTCTGCTGCCTTTACGCCGAGCACGTCCTTGAGGGTCTGGTACTCAGCGGGCATGACGTGGCCGTTGTAGGTCTTGCAGGAAGGGCAGATGCTGTGGGGAAGGGTGGGCTGACCGCACTGGCAGAGGATAACTGCAGGGGTGGCCACGCGGTCGTGGGAACGGCGCATGCCCTTACGGGAACGGGATTTTTTATTCTGCTGAACAGCCATTGGAGAAACTCCTGAAAAAATGACTCATGCTGCCCTGCCTTTGCCGGGCGGGCAAATGAGGTATGGATGCAAAAAAAAGGGTAAAATACCATATACCCCGAGTGATCGGGGGTATTTTCAAAGAAGGAAGCAATAACAAAAACTTTGTGCGGTGTCTATTGTTTTTCCACCTTTAGGGAGCGCAGGACAGCCAGCCTGGGATCGCCCTCGTCGGCAGGGCAGGAGCAGGGGCCGCTGTTTAAGTCTGCGCCGCAGGAAGGGCAGAGGCCCTTGCAGTCGGGCCGGCAGAGGGGAGTGGCAGGCAGGGCAAGCGCAAACTGCTCCCAGGCTATGCCGGCAAGATCCAGCATGAGGGCGCCGTGCTCAAAGAGCAGGTGGTCGTCGTCCTCCTGGAAGGTTGTGGGGTCGGCGGTTTCTTCCTCGTCGGGGCGCTGGGCGTAGTCCTCGATGTCCTCGTCGATATGGACGGTTGTGTCGCAGGCGCAGCGGCTGCAGGGCACGATGATGTCGGCTTTGAGGTGTCCGCGCAGAAGCCAGCCCTCGTCCATGGGGAGGACTGTGATCTCCATTTCAGGGGCGGATGCCAGGCGGCAGTCTATGTGGAAGTCCCTGATGGGCGCTTCAAAGATGCTGGCGTCGTCGACAAGGAAGCTTTTCCCTTCGGGCTTGATGTCCTTGAGCGGAATGTGAAAACGGCTTTTTACCGGCATGGGGTTTCTTTCTCCTTAAGCTGAAAGGTGTGTGGGAAAAGGGGGAGGCAAAGCTGCAGAGGATGCGGCGGGAAGCTACAGGGAGGAGACAAGCAGCAGCACGGCCATGGTGACGAAGATGAGGGCGCAGGCCTTGTTGAGGATCATCTGCCCTCTGGCCGTCTGGTTGAAGCGGGCAAAGATGCGCCCTGCCAGCAGGGAGACGGTGCTGAAGGCGATGGCTGTGGCCAGCATGAAGATCAGCCCCAGCTGGAAGCACTGCCAGCCGACGCTGCCAAGATCGGGCTTGCAGAACTGGGGCAGCAGCGCCAGGAAGAACATGGTCACCTTGGGGTTGCTGATGTTCATGATGATGCCGCGCCCAAAGAGCTTTTTGTAGCTTGTGAAGGCGGGCTTTGCCTCGGATGCCTGCATGGCGGAAGCCTTCCAGGCCAGCCTGGCAAGCCAGAGAAGGTAGCAGGCGCCTGCCGTCTTGATGAGTGTGAAGGCTATGGGGGAGGCCTGGATGAGGGCTGCCACGCCCAAGGAGACCAGGGCGGTGTGGAAGCAGAGCCCGATGACAAGGCCGCACATGGTGGCAAGGCCTGCCCTTGCGCCGTGCAGGGCGGACTGGGTCAGGACGAAGATGATGTCTGGTCCCGGCGCATAGCCCAAAAGAAGGGCTGTGGCAAAAAAGGAGAGGGCGGTGGATAGTTCAATCATGGAAGTGTGCTTGCTGCTGCCTTTTGCAGGGCAGGCAGCTTGTCTGCCTTTGGCAGCTTTTTGATGCGCGCTTCAATGCGCAGTGCAGAGGAATGTGAAGGGCAGGTGCAGCAGGCAAGAAGTGCGACAGGCCTGCGGCTTTTGGTGTAGCGGGCGCCTCCTGCAAGCTCGCCGTTGTGCTGGCGCACCCTGCGCTCAACATCAGTGGTTGACCCGCAGTAGAGCGTTTTGTCTGCGCAGAGGAGCAGGTAGACCTGCCAGGCGGCCTCCTTCATCAGACGAGCCAGGAGACCAGCAGGAGGCTGATGCCCCAGATTGCTGCGCGGTACAGCCAGACATTGGGCATCTTCCCTTCCATGATGTTCTTGAAGGTGAAGTAGATGCCGATGCAGCTGCCGACAATGTAGAAGAAGAAAAAGCCCAGGGCAGCCAGAAAGCCCCACTGGAAGAGGCAGAACAAAAGCAGGATGAAGGTGACGGCAAAGGACAGCTGCCTCTGGGGGTAGTGGTCGTCTTTGGGGTTCATCGCACTGAACATGGTGTATTCGGTGTGCGTGCCGTCGCTGTGCACCCTGTAGAACGTTTGCTGATGATGGTGTTCATAGCTGCCGGAAGAGCCGGATGCGTCTGTGACGTCGGTTACGATCTCGGCATCAACAACGTTTTTGGGGTCGTTGTATTCACTCATAAAAACCTCTTGGGGTCCTTTGGGGCGTGCGGGATGTGCCGCATGCATCTGCAGGCAGGCGCTGCTTGCAAACAGACTGGCGGCTGTATAAAAGTTTGGGAGAGGGCCGGAAAGCCGGATCTTGCGCTGCTGCGCAGAAGACGGCTGGAATCAGGGCGCTCTCTACCGCTATCATAAGGTGGAAGCGGAAATTGTGAAGACCGGGGAGTCTTACTATGAAAAAGCCTATTGTCTCTTTAGCCTGTACACTTCTTGCCGCCGGGCTGTGCCTTGCAGGGGGCCTGTCCCCTGTCCAGGCGGCTGAAAAATCCTCGCGCGACGCCGCTGTTTTGGAGCAGGCAAGGACGGACTACAACATAGGGCACTACAAGCAGGCAATGGCCGCCCTGCAGCCGCTGGCCGATGCCGGCAACGACAGGGCGCAGGTCTTTGTCGGGCGCATGTATGAAAACGGGCTCGGCGTGCTGCCGGATCCGGTGACTGCCTGCGAATGGTACAACAAGGCTGCCGCCAGCGGCAATGCCGAGGCAATGGTGCTTTTGGGCTATGCCTACAAGCTTGGCGCCGGCGTTCCCAAGGACGGCGTTGCCGCCTTCAACTGGATTCAGAAGGCTGCCGAGGGCGGCTATGCCGACGGGCAGTTTGCCCTTGCCATGCTGCTCAACGAAGGAAAGCTGGTGGAGAAAAACGACGAGCTGGCCTTTGCCTGGGCATTGAAGGCTGCAGGACAGGGCCATGCAGAGGCCATGCGCTTTGTGGGCGCCTGCTATGCCTACGGCTCCGGCGTTGCCAAGGACGCGGAGCAGGGGAAGGAGTGGTGCAGCAAGGCAGCGGCCATGGGCATGCCCTGCGAAGGCGCCGTCTTCAAGGACCTGGACTAGGCTGCGCACATTTTAAGCAGCGCATAAGAGCGCTTCAGGAAAACAAGAAAAGGCAGATGCCTTGGCAGGGAAGCCGAGCGTTCCCTGTCCGGGCATCTGCCTTCAACTTTCTGCAAAAAAGCATCAGGCCAGTGCGGGCACGTCGTCGTCGCTGTCAGGGGCCTCGCCGTCGTGGGCGTCCTCCGCCTGCTTTTCCTGCGGAGGAACAGAGAGGCATTCCTCGCCTTCCTTGTACTGCTTCCAGTCCTTGATGGTGATTTCAGGTCCCGGCAGACCCTGGCGGTACTCTGAGCGCAGCGTAAAGAGGATGCGTATGGTCTTGCCCACTACTTCAGGGGTGAGCTTGTCCGCCATGTGCCAGCCCTTGGCAGTGAGCACCTGTCCGTCCACCGTGTCCCTAAGCTGCAGCTCGACGTTGCTGTTCTGGAAGCGGAAGAGCCCCCTGCGCACAACTTCAAGCGGGTTGGACAGGAAGAGCGGCTCGGTGTTGCCGGGGCCGAAGGGCGCCATCATGGTCAGCTCGCGCAGATGGACGGGATTGGCTGCATCCTTGAGGCCAAGTATGCCGTCGACCCAGAAGATCTGCTCGCCCGGGCTCTGCAGGCGCCTGCGGGAGGCTTCCTGGAAGTCCTTGCGGAAGAGCTCCAGGTAGCCGGGCATGATGCGCACGCCGGCTGCCTGCCTGTGGCCGCCGTAGGTGATGAGGTGCTTGGTGGACTCGCCAAGGCACTCATAGAGGTCAAAGCCCGGGACGGAGCGCCCCGAGCCCTTCAGCGTGTCCTTGTCGTCGCAGACAATGATGCAGGGGACGTGGAATTCCTCGATGATGCGGGTGGCGACAATGCCGATGATGCCGGGATGCCACTGCTTGCCGTAGAGGACAAGCCCGCAGTCGGGGTTCTGCGCCAGGTGCTGGGCTGCCTGGGCGCGGGCTTCGCCCAAAATTATGCGCTCGGCGTCGCGGCGGGTGCTGTTCAAGTCGTCCAGCTTCTGGGCCAGCACCCTGCCTTCGTCATAGGAGCGGCTGCGCAGAAGCTGTACGGCGATCCTTGCATGGTGCATGCGGCCGGCAGCATTGATGCGCGGGGCAAGCTTGAAGCTCACGTTGGCGGCAGTGACCATGGCGGAGTTCTGGATGCCGGAGATTTCCTTGAGGGCGGCAAGCCCGGGGCGTCTGGAATTGGTCAGCTTGGCAAGGCCCGCCCGCACCAGGATGCGGTTCTGCCCTGTCAGGCGCATCACGTCAGCCAGGGTGCCCAGCGCCACCAGGTCCAGGACGTTGTCCATCTTGTAGAGCCTGCCGGTGGTCTTGGAGAGGCGGCGGTTGACGGCGGCCATGAGGAAGAAGGCCACGCCCACGCCTGCCAGGTAGGGGCAGGGGACTTTGTCCGGATCGCACATGCGCGGATTGAAGAAGACCGAGGCCGGCGGAAGGGTGTCCGGCGGCAGATGGTGGTCTGAGACCACCACGTCCATGCCCAGCTCCCTGGCCCTGGTGATGGCCTTGATGTCGGAGATGCCGGAGTCGACGGTCAGGATGATCTCGCAGCCGTGCTCATGCAGGCG
>CAZWGJ010000011.1:0-18349 GCA_964633375.1 uncultured Desulfovibrio sp. | reverse complement strand
TGCGGCGCCACAAAACGTCCTGCAAAAAAGGGGAAATGGCCAGCTTTTCGCCCATTTCTGCCGAGGGGGCTGGGTCTTTGCCCTGCCGCATGTACCATAAGGACATCAGCAGCCCATCTCTTCCAGGATGGCCGCAGCCGCCCCTGCGGGATCGGCAGCCCTGGTGATGGGGCGGCCTACCACAAGAAAGTCTGCACCGGCCTTCACTGCCATGGCGGGGGTGACGACGCGCGCCTGATCGTTGACGTCGGATCCTGCGGGGCGGATGCCCGGGCAGAGGGCCATAAGGGAGGTGTTCTGCTTGACGAAGCCTGCTTCCTGGCCGGAGCAGACCACGCCGTCAAGCCCCCAGAAGTCAGCCTTGGCAGCCAGCTGGCGGGCAAAGTCGCTGACAGGGGCACTGATGCCGGGCATCTGGCCGTCGGCAAAGCTGGTGAGGCAGGTGACGCCGAAGATCAGCGGACGGGAGGAGCCTGCTTCCTTTGCAGCCTCCACCGCCTTGCGGCACATGGCCTCGCCGCCCTGGGTGTGGATGGTCAGAAGCTTGGCGCCGGTGCGTGCTGCCGTGCGGACGGCGGCTGCCACGGTGTTGGGGATGTCGTAGTACTTGAGATCCAGAAAGACGCTGAATCCCATGTCTTCAAGACGGCTGACAAGGGTGGGCCCCTCGAGCACGAAGGCTTCAAGGCCGACCTTGCACCAAGAGACGGTGCCGCTGATTTTTTGTGCGCAGTTGAGGAGCTCCTCTGCAGAGGGGAAATCCATCGCGACGATAAGCTGAGCCATGGATAGCCTCCTTGTTAGAGCTGCGATGCTTTTTCTGTCTGTGCGGCTGCCGTTTCTTCAAGCAGCAGGTTGTCTAAAAGGCGTCTGTTGAGAGCTGTTCTGCAGGTGGCTGCCAGGTAGAGGCTGCGCAGCTGGTCGTAGGCGGCATCAAGGTCGTCGTTGAGGATGAGGGCGTCAAACCAGCGCGCGCAGGCAAGCTCTTCATGGGCGTTGTGCAGGCGCTTGATTATGGCTTCCTCGCTGTCTGTGCCGCGCGAGCGCAGCCTGCGCTCAAGCTCCTGCATGGAGGGCGGAAGGATGAAGACAAAGCTTGCCTGGGGAAGGGTGTTCTTGAGCTGGGCTGCACCCTGGACGTCCACATCGAGCAGAACGTCTCTGCCCTGTGAAAAGAGCGTGTCGAGAGGCGCCAGCGGCGTGCCGTAGCAGTTGCCGTGCACATTTGCCCATTCGGCAAAGTGCCCCTGGGCGCGCTGTTCTTCAAATTGTTCCTTTGTCAGAAAGTGGTAGTCCCTGCCGTCCACTTCATTGGGACGCGGCGGCCTGGTGGTGCAGGAGATTGAGAAGCCGAAGTTGGGAAATTCCTCGAGAAGTTTTTTGACTAAAGTCGTTTTCCCTGCCCCTGACGGGGCGCTGAGTACGAGAGCTGTTCCAAGACGCATAATACTGTGACCCGGTGCGTTCCGATGACGGAACACACAATTTTTCCGATAACTATACGAAAATATTTGCCAATAGGTCAGTATACTAACTGCAGTGCTTCTTTACAAGGAAAAAAACGCTGATCAGTCAGCTGCGCAGGGGCTGCTCTCGGGGCGATCAGCGGCCTGGCAAAAGGGGCTGCAGCGGCAGCTGCAAGTGCAGTGAAAGGCTGTGCAGGCAGGGTGCAAAAGCCAGGTGAAGGGATGCTGTCTAAAGCGGGTCAGTTTGCAAGACAAAAAAACGGAAGGAACATCGGCTTGAGTCGTTGTTCCTCCCGCAGAAAGCTGTCCCCAAAACGGGGCTTATTCCAGGTTCTGGACCTGTTCGCGGCACTTCTCCAGCTCGTTTTTGTAGTCGACGACCAGTCTTGAAAGCTGGACGTCGGGGATTTTGTTGCCGCAGGTGGTAATCTCGCGGAAGCATTCCTGGAGAGTGAAGTCAAGGCGCCTGCCGGCATCGGACTCGCTCTGCAGCAGTTCGCGCAGGCGTTCCAGATGGGTGGACAGCCTGGTGAGCTCTTCGGTGACATCCAGCTTGTCCAGCAGGATGACGCTTTCCTGAAGAAAGCGCGTCTCAGCCAGGTCGCCCAGGGAGAGCGAGGACAGCTCGACACTGATGCGCTCGCGCAGGGCTTCCCCGCGCTCGCTTTTGATGGCCGGCGCCCTGTCGCGCAGGATGTCCGTCCACTGCTCCAGTCTGAGGATGCGGGTCAGAAGGTCGTGGGCAAGGGCTTCACCCTCAGTTTCCCGGGACTCGTTCCAGTCCTCAAGGGCCAGCGTCAGTCCTTCATCAAGCGTTGCGATCGTTTCCTCGTCAACGTCATCCGAGGCGGCAGTCCAGAGGGCAGGGATGGACAGGAGGCTGTCGTAGTTCGGAGTGTAGGTCTCGCTGCGGGACTCGGCAAGCTTCTGCAATGCCTGCAGCATGCCCCTGGCACGGGCATAGTCAAAGTGCATGTCCAGGTCCGCCCCCAGGAACTGAAGGGAAAGAGAGACATCCACGCGCCCTCTGGATGCGTGGCTCCGCACTATCTTTTCAAAGTGGTTTTCCAGGCTGGAAACCGTCAGCGGCAGGGTCCATTTGAGGTCCAGACGCTTGCTGTTGACGCTGCGTATTTCCCATTGCTGGGTCAGCAGCTTGTTTTCCATGATGCAGCGCCCGAATCCAGTCATGCTGCGCATTGGTCATTCTCCTTTTCACCGTGAAGCGGATGAAGGACAAAATACTTGATTCCCTGGCTGTAGCATAAGGTTAAAGAGGCGGGAAAACAAGCTTGAGATTGTGTTTTGATATTGGTAGAAACGGGGCGCTTATGGATTTTTGTGCGTCTGTTTTGTGGTTTTGAAGCGGACAGGCTTTTCCTTCAGGCGGGTTTTGGCAGCGTTTGTCTGCCATCCCCCGGTCTTCCGCTGCAGGCGGCAAGGGCCTGGGAGATGAGGCTGCGGTGCTTCAGGACATAGCCTTCCAGGAGGCACCTGTGCTTTTTTTTTGACAGGGCCAGGCGAGGGCAGCCTTCAGGGAAGCTCCCCATGGCCGCATTGGTGAGTAGGATATGAAGAAAAGTGTGGGGCATCTTCCCCTAAAGACAATAATTGACAAGACCCTTGGCCGCGAGACCTGCGAGCTGGCGCTGATGCATGCCGACGTCGTGGACGTCTTCGGGCGCGAGGTCCTGCCTGACAGAACGGTGCTGATAGATTCCGGCATGATTCTGGCAGTGGTTCCCGCAGATGAGTGCCCCGTCCCCAATGCAAAGGAGACGGTTGACTGCCGGCGCCATTTCCTGACGCCCGGCCTGACGGATGCGCATGTCCACATTGAGTCGACGCTCCTCACCCCTGAAAACTTTGCCAGGGCAGTCCTGCCCTGCGGCACCACCTGCGTTGTTGCCGACCCGCATGAAATCGCCAACGTCTCCGGAAGCCGCGGCATCGAGTACATGCTGGAGGCAAGCGAGGGGCTTCCCGTCCGCATCATGCTGGCAGCGCCTTCCTGCGTGCCGTGCACGCCCTTTGAGGACTCAGGGGCTGTGCTGGATGCAGAGGCCCTGGCGCCCTTTATGCAGCATGAGAGGATCTGCTCCCTGGGCGAGGTCATGAACTACCCGGGCCTCTTGGCCTGTGACGAGGATCTCTTGAGAAAGGTTGCGCGGACGACCGCCCTGGGCAAGACGGCGGACGGCCACTGCCCTGGCCTTGGCGGCCTTTCCCTGCAGGCCTATGCAGCCGCAGGCATCACCACGGACCATGAGACGACGGAGAAGGATGCCATCAGGGAGCGCATCAGGGCCGGCATGTACGTGTTCATCCGCGAAGGGTCGGCAGCGCTTGGCCTGAAGGAGATGATCCGCACTGTTACTCCTGAAAATGCCGGACGCTTCTGCTTCTGCACGGACGATCTGCATGCCGAGGACATCCTGAAGTTCGGGCACATCAATGTCATCCTGAGGAGGGCTGTCAGGGCCGGCATTCCCGCCCCCACTGCAGTGGCCATGGCAACCATCAACCCTGCCCAGTGCTACGGCTTCAAAAACATGGGCGCCGTTGCCCCCGGCTATAAGGCCGACCTTGTGCTGATGGAGGACCTGAAGCGCTTCAAGCCCCTGCGCGTGTGGAGCGGCGGCAGGCTTGCCGTGTCCGACGGTACTCTTGCCCCCATGAGACAGGCAGTGCCCGTCCCGGAGGAAATCAGGAACAGCATGCACGTGCAGGAGATAAGGACAAAGGACCTGGTCCTGCCAGTCCCCTCCGGCAGGGCGCGCGTCGTCTGCGTTGAGCCCTATTCCCTGGTGACGGACTGCAAAGTGATGGACGTCGCCGTTGACAAGGACGGCAACTTTGCAACCAGGGAGAATGCCAACCTCTGCAAGCTTGCCGTGATAGAGCGCCACAAGGGCTTGAAGAAGATAGGACTCGGCATCCTGAAAGGCTACTTCAACTCAGGCTACCTGAAAGGCGGCGCCGTGGCGACCAGCATCTCCCACGACTCCCACAACATCGTGGTGGCAGGCCGGTCCGACGCCGGCATGCTCATGGCCGTGAACAAGGTCATAGAGATGGGCGGCGGCATAGCCATGGTGCGGGACGGCGCCGTGGCTGCCGCGCTCAAGCTGCCGGTGGCAGGGCTTATGTCCGAGGAAAGCGCAGAGGATGTGGCAAGGGAGCTGAAGGTTATCAACGACCTGGCAGCGTCCTATGCAGCCTGCGAGGGCGTGGCTCCGCTGACGACGCTCTCCTTCATGGCGCTCTGCGTCATCCCGCATCTCAAGGTCAACACCCGCGGCCTCTTTGATGTGGACGCATTCAAGTTTGTGCCGGTGGATGCAGGGGCAGACACGGCAGAATAGCAGGGCGCTGCCCTGGCTTTCAGCAGTGTGTCTTTTGTCGGAACTTTTTTTGCAGGACAGGCGCAGGGTGAATGCATCAGAGGACTTTTGCGCCGCCCTGTCGTTCGGGTGTGTCATCGGGCAGACAAGCCGCAGTCCAGGGAACTGACGTCTCTGACTTCTGGCTTTGCCGCACTGTTTTTCTGCTGCCTTGCTGCTATTCGGCCTTCTTCTCTTCCTCTTTGGCTGCAGCCGGAGGGTTGTAGGCTTCCAGCAGGCTGTCGCGCAGCTCGTCCGGCGCAACGTCCAGCACTCTGGAGAGCTCGCCCGTAACCAGGCCCATGGCCTGCTCCTGCAGCCTGCGCTCCCCGTAGGAGAGCTCCTTGTCCCTGCCAAGCACAAGCAGTTCGCGCAGCACGTCGGCGACCACGTTCAGGTCGGGGCTTTTCATCTTGTCCGTGTACTTGCGGTAGCGCCTGTTCCAGTTCTGGCCCACAGCAACTGAAGCCTGGGTGTTGTCCTTCAGTATGCTGAGGATGGCGTTGGCCGTCTTCTTGTCGACCAGCTTGCGCAGCCCCACAGCATCGGCATTTTTGACCGGCACCATAAGCGTGATGTTGCTGCTCTCGATGACGACGATATAGATGTCGCATTGTGATCCGCCGATAGTCTTCGTCTCGATGCGATGTATTTTGCCAACGCCCTGCGATGGGTAGACAACAAGATCATCTACTTTGTACATGAAGACTCCTTACGGCAAAAACACTGCCATGCAGGACAAGCCAAAATGCACACAGACCGGCGTGCGCTGCATCCCTTAAAGCGGCATGCACAAATGCGTGGCACTCACCGGCGTCCTGCGGCTGGACGGGCTGTCCTGCGACCGACTGACTGCATAAAAAGAGGAAAACTCCTTGTTTTGCAAAGGGTGTGAAAAGACGGTACAGATGGGGGCTCCCTGCATATGCTAAGGAGCATACTATTCCGTTTTCCTAAAATATAGCATTGTCTGAAAAAAGTCCATACAACAAAAAAAGAGAAGGCCCCTCCTATAAGTAATTGAAATACCGTATAGAAAGTGCCTTCTTCTGCCCTGAATGCAGTCTGCTTCCAGGGGAAATTTTTTAAGGGGGGGAAAGGTAGCCTGGCAGGCTGCCGCTTCTGTCAGCCCTGCTTTTCTGCCGCAGCCAGGATCTCCCTGCTCTTCTGGTTGGCGTATGTGACGCACGCCTCAAGGCCTTTTTTGGCAAAGACGGAGAGGGCCTCCAGGCCTGCGTCCATGGACTGGTGCCAGAGCTCCCTGTCCTTTTCCTGCATGCCGCCAAGAACCCAGCCCGTGACGTCCCCGCGCACAGGCGGACGCCCGATGCCAAGGCGAAGGCGGTAGAAGTCCGGCGTGCCAAGCTGCTGGGTGATGGACTTCAGTCCGTTGTGGCCGGCATTGCCGCCGCCGCGCTTGAAGCGCAGGCTGCCTGGGGGAAGATCCAGCTCGTCGTGCACGACAACCAGGTCCCCTGCATCCATCTTGTGCCAGGCAAGCAGGGGCTGCACGCTCTCGCCGGACAGGTTCATAAAGGTCTGCGGCTTGACGCAGAGCCATGTCCCGTCCAGCTCATCCAGGCTTACGCGCCACAGCTCGCAGTTGAAGCGCTTGCCGTTCTGCTCTGAGACCTCGCCCTTCCTCCTTGCCAGCTCCAGCACCTTGTCTATGAACAAAAAGCCTGTGTTGTGGCGTGTGCCGTGGTATTTGGGGCCTGGGTTGCCAAGCCCCGTCAGAACGCCTCTGTAGTCCATTGATCTTTCTCCTGTCAGCTTTTTGCTGCCCTCTTTCGCTAGCCGTCCCAAACGATTTGCACTGAACAAAAAAAACGGCATCTCCCTGCAGAAGACACCGTTTTTTTGTTGATGTATCGTACCCTAAGGCGCCAGAGCGCCTGGAGGGATGCTAGGCATTGGCAGCGGCAGCGCCGGTGGCAGCCTGGGCAGCCTCGTGGGCGGCTTCTGCCTGAGCTTCGGCAGCAGCTTCCAGGGCGTCGAATTCGGCAACTTCCTTGCTGGAAGAAAGCACGGCTACGACGGCGTAGGGTTCCTTGAAGACGGCGCGGGCACCTTCGGGAAGGACAACCTTGTCCACGGAGAGGTGCTGGTTGATGCCCATGTCGGTGACGTCGATGACGATCTTGTGGGGCATGTCGGCAGGCTTGGCGGCAACGGTGATGGTCTCGCGGTAGGTTTCCAGGAAGCCGCCCAGCTTGACGCCCTTGGCGGTGCCGGTGAACTCGACGGGCACGTCGACCTTCACTTCCTTGTCCATATCGACGCCGAAGTAGTCGATGTGGATGAAGCGCTTCTTGTAGGGATGCTTCTGAGCAGCCCAGAAGAACACAGGATAGGTTTCCTTCTTGCCGTTGTCGTCGATTTCCAGGTTGAACACGGTGGTGCTGCCGATCTCGAAATACAGCTGCTCAAGAGGAAGGGCGGGCACGGCGACAGGGATGTTGTCGCCCTTGCTGTTATAGAACACACCAGGGACGAGGTCCTGGGCGCGCAGGCGATGGGAAGGACCTTTGCCGGTGCCTTCGCGCTTCTGGGCGCAGAGTGTTTTTTCGATGGTCATTGGAAGAGTCTCCTTACGCGCAAAAAACGCGGAATTCGTATATTGATTGCTTTATTAGTGCTTTTGGGGCCATGCCGTCCGCGTGAGCCGGACGGCAGACGGCTTTATGCGGCGATCTCTTTGGATCCCCGCGTCCGCACTGCCTTGGAAGGCAGCTAGTTGAAGAGGACGCTGACGGAAGATCCGGTGTGGATGTTGGAGATTGCCTTGCCGAGCAGGGAACCGACGCCGACAACACGCAGTTTGGGGCAGTTTTGCAGCTTATCGCCAAGAGGAATGGTGTCGGTCACCAGGATTTCGCTCAAGGCCTCGGAGGCGTTGATGCGGTCGATGGCTGGTCCGGAGAGCACCGGATGCGAAGCACAGGCTATGATTCTGACAGCGCCGTTCTCGATGAGGACGCCGGCTGCCTCGCACAGCGTGCCGGCTGTGTCAATCATGTCGTCCACGATGATGGCCGTCTTGCCCTTGACGTCGCCGATGACGTGCATGGCGTGAGCCTGGTTGGGCTTGTCGCGGCGCTTGTCGACGATGGCCAGGGGGGCGCTGAGGCGCTTGGCGTAGTACCTGGCGCGCTCGACGCCGCCGGCGTCGGGGGACACGATGACGGGGTCGCCCTCGATGTGTCCCTTCAGAGCCTCGACAAGCACGCTGGAGGCGAAGAGGTTGTCAACGGGAGCGTCGACAAAGCCCTGGATCTGGCCGGCATGCAGGTCGATGGTCACAATGCGCTCGGCGCCGGAGGAGGTGATGAAGTTGGAAACCACCTTGGCGCTGATGGGCGCCCTGGGGCTCACCTTGCGGTCCTGGCGTGCATAGCCGAAATAGGGGATGACAGCTGTAATGGTGCCTGCCGAGGCACGACGCAGTGCGTCACACATAAGACAGAGCTGGACCAGGTTGCGGTTGACGTCCGGCGGGCAGGTGGGCTGTACAACAAAGACGTCATCACCGCGGACATTAGCGCCGATTTCCACACGTAACTCGCCGTCGGCAAAGGAAGTTGCCAGTGTAGGAATCAGCTGGCATCCCAGATGATTACAGATGGAAAGAGCTAAATCAGGGTTCGCAGAACCAGTGACGATTTTCAAATCATTCATGGCCAAGGTCTGTCCTTAGTAAGCGAAAGAAACTGGCTGGGATGGAAGGGCTCGAACCTTCGCATAACGGAGTCAAAGTCCGTTGCCTTACCGCTTGGCTACATCCCAGTGAGATGGCAAATTTGTACCGGACAATCCAGGACATCAGCAACGGCATGTGCTTTGCTGTACTCAGCAAAGATGCCGAAAATGCATGAGCCGCTGCCACTCATAGAGGCGACGCAAGCGCCCAGTTGAAGCAATGTATCCTTGATTTGCCCAAGTTCAGGGTATTCCCTGAAAACAGGCCCCTCAAGGTCGTTGAGAAAAAGCTCAACTGTCCGGTGTTGAGGAACGTTTTCCTTATCAGCTCTTTTTTGATCTGTCAACGTCTTGTCCGGACAAGGGCGGAATTGCCGGCTGCTCCGTTCAGGGGGCGCATTTTGGGCTTTTTCAGCGCCTTCATCGCACCTTTTCGCATCCCTCAGAAGGGCGTCATAGGCTTTGTATGCCCATGGCGTTGAGACCCTTGTGCGGGGCATGGCAAGGACCAGGTATTCGCCAGGAAGCTTTATGGCGCCGGGAGCCAGCTCCTCCAGGATTTCGCCTATGCCCTGCACGCGGCAGCATTTTGCTTTCGAGAGGAAGAAGGGCACGTCGGCGCCGACTTTTGTGCCTATGTCCATGAGATCTTTTTGTGCAACACTGATGCCCTCTGCCCTTGCTTGCGCCTGCAGGAAGGAGAGCAGGGCTGCGGCATCGGAAGTGCCGCCGCCAAGGCCTGCGCCCCAGGGGATGCCCTTGACAAGCTCGCAGTGCAGACTGGGCGCAAAGCCTGTCTTTTCGGCAAAGAGCGTCCAGGCCTTGGTCAGGCTGTTCTTTTGGCAGTCGATGCCGTCTTCTGTGCAGGACACTGTGAGTCCGCCGCTTTTGGCGGGGGCAAGGTGCATGGTGTCGCAGGGCTTGTCCAGGGCAAGGAAGACAGAGTCCAAAAGATGGTAGCCGTCAGGACGGGTGCCAGTGATGCGGAGGTTTAAGTTGATCTTGCAGCCGGGATGAAGCGCAAGAAGAGTCCAGTCCTTTTGCATCACAGGCGGCATGGGGGCGGAGGAGCTAGAGTGCATGGGCTTTTACAGCGTCTCGATGGTGAAGTTGCCGTTGGTGTAGACGCAGATTTCGGAGGCGATGGTCATGGCGTTGCGGACGATGGTTTCCGAGTCAAGGTCTGTATGGCGCAGCAGGGCGCGCGCAGCAGAAAGGGCGTAGGCGCCGCCTGAGCCTATGGCCGCCACGTCGTCGTCGGGCTCGATGACGTCGCCGTTGCCTGAGAGCAGCAGGATGTGCTCGTTGTCGGCCAGAAGGAGCATGGCCTCAAGCTTCTGCAGGTACTTGTCCCTGCGCCACTGCTTGGTCAGCTCCACAGCCGCCCTGACCAGATTGCCGTGGAACTCCTTGAGCTTGCTTTCAAAGAGCTCAAAGAGCGTGAAGGCATCGGCAGTCGCCCCTGCAAAGCCTGCCAGGATTTTGCCGTCGCCCACGCTGCGTATCTTTTTGGCCGTGTGCTTCATGACCATGGTCTGGCCCAGCGTCACCTGTCCGTCGCCGGCCATGGTGACATGGCCGTTCTTCTTTACGGCCAGGATGGTGGTGCCGTGCAGTTCGATAGTAGACATCAGAGTTTCTCCCAGATTTCCTTGCGTTCCTTGTAGACTTTTTCCAGCTTCCTGAATTCAGGCGACGTGCCGGCAATGGCCTTTGCCTTGTCAAAGTACTTCTTGGCCTGCTCCTTCTTGTGCTGGTAGAGGGCGGAATAGGTCATGTGGATGTAGGCCATGCCCTGGTTGCGGGCGGCGCCGTAGCTTCTTGCCATGGCCTCATGCACTTCGGCGTCCTCAGGCACGGCGCGCAGAACGTCCCTGAAGCTTGCCTGCGCCTGGGCGTGCTGCCCCTCGTCGTCCTGCAGCCTGGCCAGGAAGAAGCTTGCCATGTAGTCGCTTCTGTCGAGCTGCAGCGCCTTGGTGAGAAGCGTGCGCGCCGTCTGGGCCGACCCCTTGCGGTAGTTGAAGATGCCTGCCTCCCTTAGGACCAGGCTGTCATTTGGGGACTTGGCGACGGCCTCGCTGAAGCACTTTGTCGCCTCGGTGACGTTGTTTAAGCGTGAGTAGACCATGCCCCTGCCCATGAGGGAGAGGCCGTCCGAGCCGCGGAAGCGCAGCAGGGCAGTCTGCGGGGTGCCGAAGCGCCCCCACAAAAGAACCTGCATGCGGGTGAAGGCTTTTGGGTCCGCCCTGCGGTTGACCACGCTTGCCGGCATGTTGTGCATGCGGGCTATGATGCCTGTGATGCGGTCGCCAAGGTCGGGGTGCGTTGAGAGGTAGACGGGCACGTTGACTCCCATCATGGTGCTCTTGTTGCGCAGAATCTTGAAGCCGTCCACCATGCCTGCCGGCGAGTAGCCGGCCTTGATGAGGTACTGCATGCCTACCTGGTCGGCCTCCGTCTCATCGGCGCGGCTGTAGTTGAGCATGGCGGACTGCCCGGCGCCGATGGCGCCCATGGCGGCAGCCCCGCCTCCGCCCACTGCCACGCCTGCCACGGCCAGCAGCAGGGAGCCCAAGCTTATGATCTGCGATCTTTCCAGGCGCTGCGCCGTATGCCTCTGGGTTACGTGCGCCAGCTCATGGCAGAGCACTCCTGCCACGGCGTCCTCGCTTGGGAAGTTCATCAAAAGGCCGGTCAGAACGTAGACGTATCCGGCAGGCACTGCAAAGGCGTTCATGGAGTTGTGCAGTATGATGCCGGTCTTGAAGTTGTAGGGCTGGGGCGGGATGGCCCTGACGATGCGGGCAACCAGGTTTTTCACGTAGGAGGAGATTTCCGGATCCTCCACCATGGAGATGCTGGAGCGTATGGCGACATCAAACTTGTGCCCCATCTCCTTCTCGTCCCTGAGCGTCACGCCGCCAAAGTAGAAGGCGTGGGCGGGAAGGGGGAGCACAAGGGAGGCTGCCAGCACAAGGACAAGGAGCCGGCTTGCCAGCATCCCCGCTGCCCTGTGCAGCATCCCCGTCCTTCTGCCAGGTTTTTTTGCGGACCTTGAGGTCATACTTTTCCTGTGTCCTTGCCAAGAAGGAAGCAGCCTATTGCGCAGGCTCCGTTGAGGTGTCCAGATCCCAGACCTGCCCCTGGGGCGTGTCGCGGACCTCGACGTGCAGGGCTTTCAGCTCATCGCGCAGGGCGTCGGAGCCGGCAAAGTCCTTTTCCTGACGGGCCTTGGCCCTTGCTTCAAGCAGCTCTTCCACTTTTGTGGTGTCGATGTTGTAGCGCACGCAGCGCGACGTCCTTAAGGCGTTGAGGAAGCGGGCAGGATCGTCGCCAAAGAGCCCTGTCCTCTCTGTCACGTCCTGCATGCGGGCGGCAAAGCCTTCAAGCAGCTCCTTTGTGGCTTCGGCGGCCTTGAGGGACTTGTCCTCCAGCAGGCGGTTTACCAGGCGCACCATGGTGAAGACATGGCCCAGCGCCTGTGCGGTGTTGAGGTCGTCTTCCAGGGCGTCCACAAAGGCAGTCCCTGTCTTCTCCCACTCGGCCTTCACGTCCTCAGGCAGGGGGACCTTCTTCCACTTGGCGCGTGTCAGGGCCTCAGCTGCCTGCTTTCTTGCCTCATAGACGCGGGCCAGGGCGCGCTCGGCGTCGTTCATGCCCTCGGTTGTGAAGTCGACTGGGGATCTGTAGTGCTTGCTCAAAAGGAAGAAGCGCAAAGTCTCCGGCTGCCAGGTCTTGATGATGTCGCGTATGGTCTTGAAGTTGCCAAGGCTCTTGGACATCTTTTCGGAATTGATCTGCACAAAGGCGTTGTGCATCCAGAGGTTTGCCAGCCTGCAGTTGCAGGCGGACTCGGTCTGGGCGATTTCGTTTTCGTGGTGGGGGAAGATGAGGTCCATGCCGCCGCCGTGGATGTCCAGGGGCAGATAGGGTTTGGACATGGCTGAGCACTCAATGTGCCAGCCGGGGCGCCCCTTTCCCCAGGGGCTTTCCCAGTAGGGCTCGCCGGGCTTTGCGCTCTTCCACAAGGCAAAGTCCATGGGGTCTTCCTTTTCCTCGCCGACGGCGACGCGGGCGCCTGCCTGCATATCGTCCAGGCTTCTGCGGGAGAGCTTGCCGTAGTCCTTCATGGAGCGGACGCGGAAGTAGACGTCCCCGCTCTTGGCGGCATAGGCATGCCCCTGCTCGACAAGGCTTGCCACCAGGTCCTGGATCTCCTGCATGGTCTCTGTCGCCTTGGGCTCCACGTCGGCCCGCAAAATCCCCAGTGCGTCCATGTCTTCGTGGAAGGCGTCGATGTAGGTCGAGGCCACTTCCTTCCAGTCTCTGCCTTCCTTGTTGGCCCTGTTGATGATCTTGTCGTCGACGTCGGTGAAGTTGCGCACAAAGGTCACGTCCAGCCCCTGCCTGCGCAGATGGCGGACCAGGACGTCAAAGACCAGGGCTGAGCGGGCATGCCCTATGTGGCAGAGGTCGTAGACCGTGACGCCGCAGACGTAGAGATGGATTTTGCCCGGGCGGACAGGGACAAGAGGTTCCTTGGAGCGGGATGCCGTATTGTAAATCTGCATGGAAAAAACCAGCCTTGAAGCAGGGGAAGAGAAGAAGACAGCCTGTGGGGACAGGCTGGGGAAAACAGTTGGAAAAAGACGGCAGGGGAGGGCTGCAGTGGCAGTCTGCCTTAGAGATTGATTTTGTCTATGCGGCGCTGGTGGCGTCCGCCTTCAAAGTCTGTTTCCAGGAAGACGCGCAGGATGGCGCGCGCCATTTCAGGACCGGTGATGCGGGCGCCAAGGCAGAGCACGTTGGCGTTGTTGTGGCGGCGTGCCAGCCTGGCGTGCAGCTCCGTGGTGCAGAGGGCTGCGCGCACGTTGGGATGCCTGTTGGCGGCCATGGACATGCCGATGCCGGATCCGCAGAGCAGTATGCCAGCATCCTGGGGCTGCATGCTGGAGCAGACGTCGTGGGCGATGTCGGGATAGTCGACGCTGTCGGGGCTGTTGACGCCGTGGTCGACAACGGTATGGCCGCGTTCTTCCAGAAGTTCTGCCACCTTGTTCTTCAGTTCGACAGCGGCATGGTCACAGCCAATATGGATGGTTTGCGGGGCAAAGGAAGAATTGGACATATCGTCTCCTTGGTACTGTGTCCGGATAAGTGTTGAGCGTGTCTGACAGGAAAGCTGAAAGCGGAAAAGACGCCGGAAAAGGCGGCGCATGAGATATTGCAGTGTGCAGTGCAATTACTTGCGCAGCTTGTCCAAGGGAAGCAGGGGCGTGTCCTTGGGCAGTTCCAGAAGCATTTTGTCGTCGCTGAAGGGCGCAGGATGCTCCTGTCCGCGCAGGAGCAGTATGCCTTTGTCCCCTTTTTTATTGGCAAGATCAAGACGCTTGAGCGTATCGTCGTCGTTGAAGGCAAAGCCTATGCTCCAGTTTTCATTCGACCATTTGGCAGGCATGCCGGCTGCATCCAGCACCAATGTGCCATGGATGCCTTCCTCCAGGGTGTAGGCAATGCCCAGCTTGTGGGAGGCGCCGCCGCTCCAGGTGCTGCCGAAGACTTCGGTCCAGCGGTTGTGCAGCAGAGCTTCCAGCTTGAAGAGGTCAAAGGGCAGCGGCAGGCCGAGCTTCAGCAGGGGGGAGGTTGCGCCTTCATGGAAAAAGGCCTTCTGCTCCGTGGGTGCGTAGAGGAGGAAGTGGCTTCCCTGCTGGCGCACCATGGCGACGGATGCGCCGACGCCGGCCTGGACGTCGAGCCTCAAATCGTCGCCGCCGTTGCCCCAGAGTATGGCCAGGACGCGCCTGGTGTTGCCCTCGGTGCCAAAGCGCAGGCTCATGTTGTCAAGGTAGGGGGCCTTCTGGGTGCTGCTTTTGGCAAGCATCGCCTGCCACACCTTCCCTGCCATGGCCGGATCAACCGGCGTCTGGCGGGGTGCGCAGGCTGCAAAGGACAGCATGAGAATGAGCAGGCACAAAGCCTGCAGTGTGCGGGATGTACTGCCCATTACAGAGCCTCCAGCTTTTTGCGCAGGGCTTCCTGCTTGGATTTGTCCTTGTCCCTGTCGGGATTCTTCTTGTAGGAGTCAATGGCCCTGCGGTACGCCCTGCGGGCCTCGTCCTTCAGTCCCTTTGCCAGGGTGATGTCGCCGTAGTGCTCGCAGACTTCCGGATCGCGCTCTGTATCCAGTCGGGCAGCCTCGCGGATGAGCTTCAAGGCCTCGTCCAGGTTGCCGGCTCTGAAGTGGGCCCAGGCGAGGGAGTCCAGAATGTAGAACTGGCCGGGGGCAAGCTCGTTGGCTTTTTTCAGCAGCTCAAGAGCCCTGGGGATGTCCCTGTTTTCGCTGGCAAGGGAGAAGCCCACAAAGTTGAGCGCCTGGTAGTTTGCAGGCTCCAGCTTGATGACGCTTTCCATGCAGTCAACAGCTTCCTTCATGCTGCCGGCTCCTGCCAGCAGATTGGCCAGTGCGAAGCGCAGACTGGCATTGTCCTGCCATTTCTGGATGGCAACCTTGAGGCAGGCTGCTGCATCGTCCGTCTTCTGGGAGAGCATCAGGATGCGGGACTCCAGAAGGGCGGTTTCAGGGGCAGGGGTGATTTTGTGCACTGAGGCCAGCGCCTCAGTGTATTTTCCCAGATTGCAGAGGTACTCTGCCTGCAGCAGGTACTTCTGCCCAGCGGCGTCGCTTTTGTCAGACACCTTGCCAAGCAGCCCCAGCGCTTCGTTGAAATCCTTGCGCTGCATGGCGGCGATGCCGGCAAGGTAGAGGTAGGCCTCGTCCGGCGCATCCTTCATGGCAAGGACGCTTTTCAAGATGCGTTCGGCCTGCAGGTAGTGCTTGGCCTGCAGAAAGCAGGATGCTGCCGTCATATGGAAGTGCACGTCTTCCTTGGGGCCTTCCTGATGCCATTTCAGCGCCATGGTCGGATTGTTCAGCTTGAGGTAGTTGACGATGAGCCTGACGTAGATTTCCGGATTGTCGGTGAACTTTTTCTGCAGCTTTTCATACGCCCTGCAGGCAGCGGCATAGTCGCCTGTCTTTTCGAAGAGGAAGGCTTCCACGGCCAACGCCTCGTCCATGTCCGGATCTTTTTTAAGGATGTTCTTGAGGACCGGCAGTGCGTCCTTGTCGTTCCCGCTGTCCATGAGCGCCTGGGCAAGGCAGAGATCTGAGCTCTGCGTCCTGTCCTTTTCCTTGATGGCGGACAGGATGGTGACAGCCTCTGCCGGGCGGTTGTCCTTCTGCAGGAGCTCTCCCAGCTGCTGGATGATCCTGGGCTTGTCGGGGTTCCTTGCCAAAAAGTCGTTGAGGTAGGCTATGCCTTCCTTGATGAAGGTGTTGTCAGCCAAAGCCTCTGAGTAGAGCATGGCAAGCTGGGGATCGTCAGGCCAGGCTGTGCATGCCAGTTTGAGGAAGGGGACGGCGTTGACGGACTTGGCTTCAAGGAAGCACATGGAGCAGGCAATCCAGTCGTCGACTGGCATGCGCCCCTCGCCTGTGTCCTTTGCCAGGACTTCTGCTGCGGCAAGCGCTGATTCCTCGTCCCTGTTGTAGGACAGTGCCTCGTACAAGGTGAGGTAGGATGCCGTGATTTCGGCCTCCCTGCTCAGCGTGCTTTCCTTGGGACGGATGACGACAGCATGGGCGTCAGCCTCCTGCTGGGACTCCGACACAGTCGCCTGCACTGTCGTCTGCTCTGCCGCTTGCTCCTTTTTGTCAGCCTTGCGGGCGGAGCAGCCGCCGCAGGCAGTGAGCAGGGACAACTGGAAGCCGCAAAGGGCAGCAGCCAGCAGAAATATAGAGAATGTATGTTTCACAACAAAGCTCCGTCGGAAAGAAAGGCCGACTGCCATGCCCTTTGGGCGTAGGCTCCTTGAAGAAAAGGGAAGCGCCTTTAGGTGCGGATCCTATGAATTGATCCAGGTCTCGGAGAAGTCCTGGACGTCGCCGGAGATGTGCTTCTTGATTTTCTCAAGAAGGCGTATTTCCAGCTGGCGTATGCGTTCCCTTGTTATATGATAGCGTTCGCCGATTTCACGCAGCGTCATGGGTGAATCGGTAAACAGCCTGTGCTCGAGAATGTAGAGTTCCTTCTCGTTTAAGGAGGGGAGCAGGGACTGCAGCTTGTCCCTGACTATGCTGGAGACTTCCTCGCTGGCAATGCTCTCCTCCACGCCGGCGCCAAGGGCGGGCAGGAAGTCCATGCGGGTGGCGGAGTCCTGGTCGTCGCTCACGGGGACGTTGAGGGAGACGTCGCTGTTTGAAAGGCGCTGCTCCATGTCCAGGACGTCGTTTTTGCTGACGCCCAGGCGGTCGGACAGCATGTCGGCGTCGGGGCTGTAGCCCTGGGCAATGAGCTTCTGCCGCTCGCGGTTCAGGTTGAAGAAGAGCTTCCTCTGGACCTGCGTGGTGCCTATCTTCACCATGCGGAAGTTGTCCATGATGAACTTGAGGATGTAGGCCTTGATCCAGAAGGAGGAGTAGTAGGAGAACTTGATGCCCTTGTCAGGATCAAATTTGTGCAGGGCGTGGATCAGGCCGACGTTGCCTTCCTGGACCAGGTCCAGGACATTCTGCATCCAGCGGCGCTGGAACTCCATGGCTATCTTGACCACCAGCCTCAGGTGCGCCTGGACGATTTTCTCGCCGGCCGCCGTGTCGCCGTAGTCGCGGAAGCGCACGGCAAGCTCGTGCTCTTCCTCAGGCTTCAGCAGAGGATAGCGGCTGACCTGCTGGACGTAGACCTGGAGGTTGTCCTTGACTGTGGGCAGGCGGTTGTCTGCCAGGACCGGCAGATCGGATCCGTCGGACTGGCGCCCTGTAAGATAGTGGATGCCTGTACCGTCGTCTTCCGGCTCAAGGTCCACCACCGCCATGGAGGAGTCTTCCTCCGGCGCTTCCTCTTCGGGCGGAAGCACATCAACGTCAAGGACGGGGGAGCCGCCGTCTTCGGCAGCTGCCACGTCCTGTACGATCTCGGCGTCCAGGATGGAGGAGTCCTCGTCTTCTTCCAGGGGAATGTCGTCTTCAGGCTCTGCAGCCTTTATCGTCTTTTTTGCCTCCTCCCGGCTGCCCTGATGCTGAGATCTTCTTGTCTCTTTTTCAGAGGTCCTGCTTTTTCTGCCCTGTCTGCTTTTGGCTTCCTTGGCGTCGTTTGCAGAGCCGGAGCTTTTTTTGGCGGGAGGGGCTGTATTGGAGGAAGGTGTCATCGTATATAGTACTCCGCGGTCTTTTGCCCCTTGCGCTTGGGAGGGGCAGTGATCCGGACAAAATGCATGGTCTTAAAAAGGTGGGAAATCAAAAAATGAAGTAGTTATAATAGGGGGCTTTGTCAATGCACAAGGGGCGGCACGGCATGCCCTGCACAGGGCTTTGGAGGGCGTGCACAAGGAGAGGGAAAGAGGATACTGTCCGCCCTGCGTTTTTGCTGCCGCTCTGTCTGCCGTCTCCTGCATCGGGTCCTGCATCGGAGCAGAGGCAGGTGTGCTTTTGGAGCCCTGCGCCCTGCCGGCTTTCATGCCGTTTTCTTTGCCGCCTGATCCGCCCTTTGTGCTGCCGTCTGCCGTCCACTTTATAATGATACGCAGTCTGCTGCATCGTCCTGTGCGCCGTTTGGGATATCGTCTTCTGCATCGTCTCTTGCATCGGAGCACAGGCTGGGGCGTTTCCCAGACCTTCCCCCTGCCGCTTTTTTGTCGTGTTTGTTGTCGTGCGTCTTGCCGTCTTCGCTGACGAGTGCCTTCTGCCAGTCAGAAAGGATCCGTTTTAGGCGTTGCATGCAGCATCGTCCTGCACATCGTTTG
>CAZWGJ010000010.1:0-35304 GCA_964633375.1 uncultured Desulfovibrio sp. | reverse complement strand
AGGGCATCCTTGAGCCTGGCATGACCGTCACCGTGGAGCCCGGCCTCTACTATCCAGGAGAGTACGGCATCCGCCTTGAGGTCACAGTCCTTGTCGAGGAAAACGGCGTCACCGTTCTATAAAAAGGATACGACGATGCGCATCTTTCTCACCGGGCCGCGTGCTTCAGGGAAAACGACGCTGGGGAAGCTCCTGGCAAAGGAGCTCAACGCCTCCTTTGCCGATACCGATGCCGTGCTTGGCGCAATGCTTGGCACAAGCATAGCCGAGTACGTCGCCCAAAACGGCTGGGACGCCTTCCGCGCCAAAGAGCACGAGGCACTTGTTCAGACCACAGCCGATACGGAGCACGATGACATGAGCGTCATCGCCACCGGCGGAGGCATAGTCCTGCTTGAAGAAAACAGGATGATCCTGCAGTCAAAAGGCATCTGCCTCTACCTCAAGGTTCCCGTGGAGGAAATGGTGAGGCGTCTGAGCGCCAGTCCTGCTGCTGCGCAGCGGCCCTCCCTGACCGGCAGGGGGCTCTGCGAGGAGGTGGCAGGCGTCGTGCAGGAAAGGGAGCCTCTCTACCTTGCCGCAAGCTGCCACGTCCTGGACGGGGCAAAAGCCCCCTCAGAGGTGTGTGAAAATATTCTCAATTTGCTGATTCACAGCGATCTCATAAAAAAAAGCTAACAAAATCGTATTTTTACGATTGATTTCAAGGGCCGTGCACGCAGGACGGCGATGTGCAGTGCGATGCGGCGGGAAACACTGGTTGGGATACTAATATACTGGAAACAGGATAGAAAGACCCCTGGCCTCAACGACCCGCCTAAGTTCTAAAAACGCATTGACACAAGAAGTTACGGCGTGTATAACCCTTGCTTAACGTAATGTCTGCCACTCATTTACGGGGAGGATGGAACGTGCTGGATCTCAATATTACAATGCTTTTTCAGCTTGTGAATTTCCTAGTTACCATCTTCGTCCTAAATTTGTTGCTCATTAAGCCCCTTCGCAAAGTCATGCGTGACAGAAAAGCTATGATGGCTTCTCTTGAAAGTGACGCACTGGCCAGCGAAGAAAAGGCTACGAGCAGCTTGGACGATTATGAATCACAGCTGACCAAAGCACGGCAAGACGCCGCAGCCAACCGCGACAGCGGCCGCACTGCAGGCGTTAAGGAACAGCAGGCGCTTCTTGATGAAGCACAGAAAGAGGCTCAAGGCATCCTGGGTGAAGAGCGCAAACGTTTGCACGCGGAAGCCGAAACCTCACTTCAGGAGCTCCGCTCCAAGGTCGGAGCCTATTCCCAGCAGCTCGCCGCTCGCGTTCTGAACGGCTAGTCCCCGGCTGGGACGAGTCTGGTTAGATAACAGGAGGTGGGATGCATTGAGGAATAAACTTATGTGTAAAGCCATGGCAGGCCTGACGGCGGCGGCTTTTGTCGCAGTTGTCATGTATGCCGCCCCTGCTATGGCATCGGAAGGCGGCCACGAGCTGCGCTGGGGAGACCTGGCGTGGCGTTGTGTCAACCTTGTTATCTTTTTGGCCATTCTATGGCACTTCCTGGGTAAACTCTGCGTCAATTTCTTCAGGGGACGCAGGCAGGGCATCCAGGATGGCATTGATAACCTGACGGCAAAACGTGAAGAAGCTCAGGCACGTCTGGCTGAAATTGAGGCGCATATTGCCAACCTCGATTCCGAGCGGGATGCAATCCTGGCCGAAAGCAAAGAGCAGGCTGAAGCCCTGAAAAAGGACATCATTCAGCAGGCTCACGCCCAGGCTAAGCAGATTGTTGAGATGGCCAAGGTTTCCGCTGAAAGCGAAGCCAGAAACATCATTCAGCAGCTGCGTGCGACTATTGCCGACGAATTGATCGACGCAACCCGCGAGAATCTCGTGAGCTCTCTCAACAAGAACAAGCACGAGAAACTTATTGACAAGTCCCTGAAGAAGGTGGTGCTGCAATGACAGACACAAAAATTGCCCGTCGTTACGCCAGCGCTGTTTTCAAACTGGGTATGCTGGAAGGCGGAAATGTCGCTGCCCAACGCGGCAAGACATTGAAAGATCTTGATGCAATGCTGGATCAGGATGCCGCCCTGAACAATGTCTTCAAAAGTCCCATTTTTACTGTGGACGAGAAGAAGAAGGTTCTCAGCGACCTTCTCACCAAGCTTGGTTCTGATACAGTCACCCGCAACTTTTGCTTCCTGCTGGCCGAAAAAGAGCGTCTCCCGTACTATCGCAGCATAGTGCAGGCGTACACAAAGCTCCTCGACCAGGCTACCGGAAAAATTCGCGGCACGCTTACTACCGCAATCTCTCTGACAGCTGCCAAGCAGAAATCTGTGAAGGCAGAACTGGAAGCAAAGGCTGGTGCGTCGCTTGAGCTTGCCTTTGAGGTTGACCCCACCATTCTTGGCGGCGTCGTTCTCAAAGTGGGCGATCGAATCCTGGATTCGAGCCTGCGCGCACAGTTGGAGATCCTGAGGGGTTCGCTCAAGAGGGGTAATTAACACATGCAGATTAAAGCAGACGAAATCAGCAAAATCATCGAAGATGAAATTCAAAACTACGACCAGCGCGTAGAGATGAGCGAAACCGGCACAGTCCTCTATGTCGGTGACGGTATCGCCCGTGTCTATGGCGTCCAGAATGCCATGGCCATGGAACTTCTTGAGTTCCCCGGCGGCGTTAT
The DNA here is from genome assembly GCA_964633375.1 of uncultured Desulfovibrio sp. GTDB lineage: Bacteria > Desulfobacterota > Desulfovibrionia > Desulfovibrionales > Desulfovibrionaceae > Desulfovibrio. Next base: position 32,612 of record CAZWGJ010000010.1, on the reverse strand, counting down.
GGGCATGGTTTTGAACCTGGAAGAAGACAATGTTGGTGTGGCCCTGCTTGGCTCCGACGTGGGCATCAAGGAAGGCGACACCGTCAAGCGTACCGGCAAGATTTTCTCCGTGCCGGTGGGCGACGCCGTTATGGGCCGCGTGCTCAACCCCCTCGGCCAGCCCATTGACGGTCTTGGACCGATCAATACCGACGACGTCCGCGAAGTGGAAATCAAGGCTCCCGGCATCATCGCCCGTAAATCCGTTTGCGAGCCCATGCCTACCGGCCTGAAAGCCATCGACGCCATGACCCCCATCGGCCGTGGTCAGCGTGAGCTCATCATCGGCGACCGTCAGACCGGCAAGACCGCTGTCTGCATCGACGCCATCCTGGCTCAGAAGAACACCGACATTCACTGCTTCTACGTCGCCATTGGCCAGAAGAAGGCAAACGTTGCTCTGGTTGCAGACACCCTGCGCAAGTACGGTGCGATGGAATACACCACCATCATTTCTGCTACCGCTTCCGAGCCCGCGCCTCTGCAGTACATTGCAGCTTACACCGGCTGCACCATGGCTGAATACTACCGCGACAACGGCAAGCACGCCCTCATCATTTACGATGACCTTTCCAAGCAGGCTGTCGCCTACAGGCAGATGTCCCTCCTGCTCCGCCGTCCTCCCGGACGTGAAGCATTCCCCGGCGACGTCTTCTACCTGCACAGCCGTCTGCTGGAACGTGCTGCCAAGATGAGCGACGAGCTGGGCGGCGGTTCCATGACCGCTCTGCCTATCATCGAAACTCAGGCAGGCGACGTGTCCGCATACATCCCGACCAACGTTATTTCCATTACCGATGGTCAGGTGTACCTGGAACCCAACCTCTTCAACGCCGGTGTGCGTCCCGCTATTAACGTCGGTCTGTCCGTCAGCCGCGTGGGTGGTGCCGCTCAGATCAAGGCTATGAAGCAGGTTGCCGGTACAATGCGTCTTGACCTCGCTCAGTACCGCGAACTGGCTGCATTCGCCCAGTTCGGTTCCGACCTCGACAAGGCTACCAAGGCTAAACTGGAACGCGGCGCCCGCCTCGTTGAACTGTTGAAGCAGCCTCAGTATCAGCCCAGCCCCGCCGAAGAGCAGGTTGCCTCCATCTACGCAGCCACCAACGGCTACCTGGATGACATTGCGGTGGAGAACGTCAGAGATTTCGAGACCAAGTATCTTGCTTTCCTGCGCGATACCAAGAAGGAAATCCTTGAAGCCATCCGCACCAAGAAGGTTCTGGACGACGAAGTGAAGGGTATGCTGAACTCCGCCATCGAGACCTTCAAGAAAGGGTATACGGCCTAATACGGAGGTGCCATGCCATCTCTTAAAGATGTAAAAATGAAAATCGTGGGCGTCGGAAAGACCCAGCAGATTACAAAAGCCATGAACATGGTGGCTTCTGCCAAACTGCGCGGTGCCCAGGCTCGCATCGAGCGTTTCCGTCCCTACGCATCCAGATACAGATCCGTTCTGACGGAACTGGCCAAGAAGGTTGAAGGCGCCAGCAATGCCCTCCTGGAGGTGCATGAGGAGCCCAAAGTAACCTGCATCATCGTGGTCACTTCCGACAGAGGCCTGTGCGGAGGCTTCAACGCCGCCATCATTGACAAGGCTATGAAGCTCGTCCGTGCAAAGCAGGCTGAAGGACGCCAGATCAAATTGATCTGCGTGGGCCGCAAAGGACGTGATGCGCTGCGTCGCATGCCCAATGTGGAACTTCTGGCTGGATATGTTGACTGCATGGGCACACTTGATTTCTCCCTCGCCAGCACAGTTGGCGAAGCCGTCATCTCAGGCTATGAGAGCGGCGAAATGGATGAAGTCTTCTTGGCCTATGGAGAGTTTGTCTCAATGGCTCAGCAGCCGCCACGCGTTGTGCAGCTGCTGCCCTTCGAGACGCCCGAAGAAGAAGAAACCGTTGCGGAGGCTCCTAAAGGACCTTCGTGCGAGTATCTGTATGAACCCGATGAGGAACAGCTGCTTGGAGTCATCCTTCCACGCTACCTCAAGGTTCAGACTTATAGAGGAATGTTGGACACCTCTGCCAGTGAAAATGCTGCACGCATGGCTGCCATGGACAATGCCACACGTAACTGCAAGGATTTGATCAATTCACTGACGTTGCTGTACAACAAGACACGGCAGGCTTCCATCACCAGTGAGCTCATCGACATTGTCGGTGGAGCGGAAGCGCAGAATGGGTAAGGAGCCAACATGGAAGAAAAAAACATTGGCAAAATTGTTCAGGTCATCGGCGCTGTCGTTGACGTAGAATTCGCCAGCGGAAAGCTGCCGGATATCTTCACAGCGCTGGAGATCAAAAACACCAACAACGAGAACGCCCCGGACCTCGTCTGTGAAGTTGCCCAGCACTTGGGTGACAACATCGTCCGCACCATCGCCATGGATGCTACGGAAGGTCTGGTTCGCGGCATGGAGGCTGTTGACACAGGCAACCCGATCATGGTTCCCGTGGGCAAGGCATCCGTCAGCCGCATCATGAACGTTCTTGGCCGTCCTGTGGACGAACTCGGCCCCATCAACGCCGAGAAGTACTATCCCATCCACAGGCCTGCTCCTGAATTCACAGAGCAGAACACCAAGGTCGAACTTCTGGAAACCGGCATCAAGGTCGTTGACCTTCTGGTTCCCTTCCCGAAGGGCGGCAAAATGGGCCTCTTCGGTGGCGCAGGCGTTGGTAAGACCGTTATCCTTATGGAAATGATCAACAACATCGCTAAGGCACACGGCGGCAACTCCGTGTTCGCCGGTGTTGGTGAGCGTACCCGTGAAGGTAACGACATGTACCACGAGCTCAAAGAAGCTGGCGTTTTGGAGCGTTCCACGCTTGTTTACGGCCAGATGAACGAGCCGCCAGGAGCCCGTGCCCGTGTGGCTCTGACTGCTCTGGCCTGCGCGGAATACTTCCGTGATGAAGAGAACCAGGACGTGCTCCTCTTCATCGATAACATCTTCCGCTTCACACAGGCTGGTTCTGAAGTGTCCGCCCTTCTCGGCCGCATGCCGTCTGCTGTGGGTTATCAGCCCACCCTCGGCACCGACCTCGGCGCCCTTCAGGAACGCATCACCTCCACCAACAAGGGTTCCATCACCTCCGTCCAGGCCGTTTACGTGCCCGCCGACGACTTGACCGACCCCGCTCCCGCAACCACGTTCTCCCACCTTGACGGTACCCTCGTTCTGTCCCGTCAGATTGCAGAACTTGGTATTTACCCCGCCGTGGATCCGCTGGACTCCACTTCCCGCATTCTGTCCCCCGATGTGGTCGGCCAGGAGCACTACGAAGTGGCCCGCCGCGTGCAGATGGTGCTGCAGAAGTACAAGGAACTGCAGGATATCATCGCCATTCTGGGTATGGACGAACTGTCCGACGAGGACAAGCTCACCGTTGCCCGTGCACGTCGCATCCAGCGCTTCCTGTCTCAGCCGTTCCACGTGGCAGAAGTGTTCACAGGCACTCCTGGCGCCTACGTCAAGGTCGAAGACACCATCAAGGGCTTCAAGGGCATCCTGGATGGCGAGTACGACGACCTTGCTGAAAGCGATTTCTACATGCTCGGCAACATCAGCGAGGCTGTCGCCAAAGCTGAAAAGCGTCGTGCTAGTGAGTAGACCGAACAACGGCACAGAAGGAGTACGGAATGAGCGAACTTACGCTTGAAGTTGTTACGCCTGACAAAACCGTCGTCAGCACAAAGGCCGTCGTGGTCATGTGCCCTGGCGTTGCCGGTGAGTTCGGTGTTCTCCAGAACCACATCTCACTTCTGTCTGGCCTGAAAATCGGCGCTTTACGCTACAGGACTGAATCCAACGAAGAACACTCCGTGTTCATCAATAATGGCTTCGCAGACGTGAACAACAATGTGCTGACCGTTCTTGCTGAATCAGCAGAGCTGGACACAGACATTGACGTCGCCCGAGCTGAAGCGGCAAAGAAACGCGCTGAACAGCGCCTAGCAGAAAAAAAGGAGACTACTAACATTGTCAGGGCAGAAGCTGCCCTGCAGCGTGCAGTACTCCGCCTTTCCCTGGCTAAAAAGTAACCCTTTAGGTCAGGCATAAGCACATAACAGGGAGGCTGGAACGAAAGTTTCAGCCTCCCTTTTTCTGTCCTTTCTGCAGGGCTCCTCCCCGCCGGATCTGCAGTGTCCGGCAGAGTTGAAGAAAGCCCCGCGTCAAGATAGAATAGCTTTTTTGGACATAAGCACATTCCGCCCTGTCCGCCATTCTGCGACACAGGATACGCCCCAGAGACACGTTCTATGACAGACCTTAAACACATACGTAATTTTTGCATTATAGCCCATATTGACCATGGCAAATCGACGCTGGCCGACCGCATACTCGGCATCACCAATGTCGTCAGCGCCCGTGAGGCAAGAGAGCAGTATCTTGACCGTATGGACATAGAGCGGGAAAGGGGCATCACCATCAAGGCGCAGACCGTGCGCATCCCCTACAAGGCCAAGGACGGCCAGGAATACGAGTTCAACCTGCTTGATACGCCCGGCCACGTCGACTTCAACTACGAAGTCTCCCGCTCCCTGGCAGCCTGCGAGGGCGCCCTGCTGGTCGTTGACGCCACCCAGGGCGTTGAGGCGCAGACTTTGGGCAACGTCTATCTTGCCATGGACCAGGACGTGGAGCTTATCCCCGTCTTAAACAAGATAGACCTCCCCTCAGCCCATGCGGACGAGGTCAAGGAAGAGATTGAGGACATCATCGGCCTCGACTGCACGGACGCCATGGAGTGCTCAGCCAAGACCGGCATGGGCGTGCCGGAAATTCTGGAAGCCATAGTCGAGCGCCTGCCGCATCCCAAAGGGGATGTAAACGCACCGCTCCAGGCCCTCATCTTCGACTCCTGGTACGACAGCTACCAGGGCGTGGTGGTGCTTTTCCGCATCATTGACGGCACCATACGCCTCAACGACCGCATCCGCCTCATGAACACCGGCAAGGAATACGAAGTCCTGCGCCTGGGCGTCTTCTCGCCCGAAGCCCAGGACATCCCCTCCCTGCACGCAGGCGAGGTGGGATTCCTCTGCGGCTCCATCAAGGAGCTGGGGGACGCCAAGGTCGGCGACACCATAACCCTGGCGGATGCGCCTGCTGCCGAGCCTGTTCCCGGCTTCAAGGATGTGCAGCCCATGGTCTTCTGCGGCTTCTATCCTTCCGAGTCCGACAAATACGAAGCCCTGAAGATGGCGCTGGAAAAGCTGCAGCTCAACGACGCAGCCTTCCAGTTTGAGCCTGAGACTTCCCAGGCACTGGGCTTTGGCTTCCGCTGCGGCTTCCTTGGCCTGCTGCACATGGAAATCATCCAGGAGCGCCTTGAGCGCGAGTTTGAGGTCAACCTCATAGCAACTGCGCCCTCCGTCATCTACAAGTGCGACACCTGCGACGGACAGACGCTGGAAATCCACAACCCGGCCCATCTGCCGGATCCCACCAAAATCAAGACCCTCTACGAGCCCTTCGTCAATCTGGACATCCATGTTCCCAATGAATACGTCGGCAACATCATGAAGCTCTGCGAGGAGAAGCGCGGCGTGCAGAAGAACCTGCAGTACGCAGCAGCCAACCGCGTCATCGTCAGCTACGAGATGCCCTTTGCCGAAATCGTCTACGACTTCTTTGACCGCATGAAGTCCGTCACCAAGGGCTATGCCTCCATGGACTACCATCCTGCAGGCTACAAGGAGTCCGACCTGGTCAAGCTCGACATCCTGCTCAACGGCGAGCAGGTGGACGCCCTGGCAGTCATTGTCCACAGGTCCAACGCCTATCCTTACGGGCGCAGCCTGGCCTTAAAGCTGAAGCGCACCATTCCCCGCCAGCTTTTTGCCGTTGCCATCCAGGCGGCCATAGGCCAGAAAATCATCGCCAGGGAGACAGTCACAGCCTTCCGCAAGGACGTCACTGCCAAATGCTACGGCGGCGACATCACGCGCAAGCGCAAGCTCCTTGAAAAGCAGAAGGAAGGCAAGAAGCGCATGAAGCGCATGGGCAACGTGGAGCTGCCCCAGGAAGCCTTCCTGGCAGCGCTCACAGTTGGCAAAGATTAGTGCATGAAAAAAGGACCGGCAGCTCAGGTGCCGGTCCTTTTTTCATGCTTTTTATGCCTGCCTTACTGCTTCTTCTTGGTAAAGAGGCCTGGCAGGGCAAAGTAGATGCGTGCCAACGGGGCAAAGAAGCCCTTGGGCAGATAGCTTACGAAGCGCAGGGCAGTCATCTTGCGGTCAGAAGAACCATACGAGGCAAGAACCTTTCTGGCTTCCGCGCCCTTGCCGTGCTGCCACAAAGCCAGGGCTTCCTGGAAGTCAGCCCTTCTTGTGAGCGCCTCGACAAGTTCCGGATAGTCCTCTGCGTAGCCAGGATACAGCTCCTTATGCTTGGCAAGGATGACCCTTGTCTCAACCGCAAACTGATCCAGCTTTCTGAACGTTGTATTGCTGTCATGGACGCGCCACCAGGTCAGCGGGGCGTCCACATAGTCCAGCTCCCAGTCGTGGGCGATGCGGTAGAAGACGTCGGCCTCCTCGCAGACATTGAGGCTTTCATCAAACCAGCCGCCGTCCCAGGCAGTGCTTTCGGTCAGATCCTCAAGCGCCTCCCTCCTGAGCACAGCAGAGGACATGGAGATCCACTGCCGCAGCATCAAGTCGGCAAAGACCATGCCCCTTCCGGGGGCCGCGCCCTGGAAGACATGGCGCAGCACCCTCTCGCCGTCAAAGACAACGGTGTCCGTGGTGACCAGCCCGACTCTTGGGTTGGCGTCAAAGAGCGCCACCTGGCGCGCCAGCTTCTCCGGCTCCCACAAGTCGTCGCAGTCCAGAAAGGCAATGAACTCGCCCCTGGCCTTTGCTATGGCCAGATTGCGGCCGGCGCCAAGCGGAACGACGCTCTCGCCGCGGAAGTAGCGCAGCTTATCGCCGTAGCTCTTGGCTATGTCGGGGCTGGCATCTGTTGAGCAGTTGTCCCAGAAAATGATCTCATAGTCGTCATACGTCTGCTTCATGACGCTGTCGATGGCTTCCTTGAGATGCTTTGAACTGTTCATGCAGTTCATAATGACAGACACTCTGGGTGCTTTGTCCATCGTCTTCTCCATCTTGCTTTCCCTCTCTCCTGCTTGTGCTTTAGGTTAGAAAAAGACGCCGTGCCCTTAAAGGTACGACGCCTTTTCCTTTTGCAATAGTTAGTGCTTAAGCCTTGTCCAGAGCCTCGCGGATGGTAGTGCAGACAAGCTTCACATCATCCTCGCTCAAGGCAGGATGCAGAGGCAGGGTCATCAGCTCGGAGTACAGCTGCTCTGTGGCAGGCAGCGGCGCCTGGCTCTTAAAGTAGGAGAGCAGATGGTTGGGCTTGTAGTGCACGCCGACGGGAATGTCGTGGTCAAGCAGGTACTGGCGCACTTCGTGCATGCGGCCGTTTAAGACGCGCAGGGGCTGAATATGGGGAACAATGTCGTCGTCAGGGCTGGTCTTCAAAAACGCCACTCTCGACTCATCGGCAAGAAGCTCCCTGTACAGGGCGGAAAGCCTCTTGCGGGCCGGAATGAATTCCGGCTCCAGGCGGGTCAGCTGCACACGGCCTATGGCGGCCATGATGTTGCTCATATGAAAGCGCCAGCCCTGCCTTGTTACATCGGGATCCCAGGTCCTGCCGCCGGCAAAGCGCGCCTTCGTGTCCGAGGCGACAGACAGAAGGCGGGCATCCTGCATCACCGTTGCTTCCCCGGCATTATGGGCGACAACCAGACCGCCTTCGCCGGAGGTGATGTTCTTGATGCCGTCAAAGCTGAAGCAGACGACGTCGCCAAAGCTGCCGATCTTCTTTCCCTTGTGGAGGCAGCCGAAGGCGTGGGCTGCGTCTTCAATCACGCGCAGGCCGTGCTCCTTGGCAAAGGCATAGACTTCGTCCAGATGATAGGGGCTGCTGGCATAGTGCACAGGCATGATGGCAAAGGTGTCGGGACGCAGGCGCTTGGCGGCGTCTTCAAGGTCGATCGTGCCAGTCTCAAGCAGAACCTCGCAGGGGATGGCCTCGCAGCCTGCGGCTGTGACCGCCTGGAAGGAAGCCACAAAGGTCAGGGAAGGCACAAGGACTGAGCCGCGCTTCACATCGCCGAACCTGCCGGGAGCCACGGCGTCAACCGCCATGGTCAGGGCAGCCGTTCCTGTATTGCAGGTCGCAAGCTGCGTGGGCTCCACGCCAAGGTAGCGGGCCAGATCCTCTTCAAAACGATGCACCTCGCTGCCCATTCCCAGATAGCCGTCTTCAACTATGACCCGGCGCACGGCATCGGCTTCACGTTCGCCGACTACAGAACGGGATAGACGCATGTTCATTCTATTTCTCCTTAAAGAGCCGTTGTGCGGACTGTGCCCGCAGCAGCTTTGACCAAAAAAGCGGTTTACTGCCCGCCGTCCACAGAATTTTCATCAAGCAGGAAAGCCTGCGGATAGTCGTCATCAATCTTCCACAGGGCCGCATTGGCAGCATCCAGGCCGTGCCATGGTCCAAAGAGCACGCGCATCAGCCGTCCTTTTTCCATAGGCAGAATGCGCACGGCATAGCCGTCCTGCTGCGCCTTTGCTTCTATCCTGCGTACATTGCTGAGATTTTTAAAGACACCGACCTGGACATAGTAGGCCTGCCCGTCAGCCGGCGCCGGCGCTGGGGCTGGTGCCGGATCGTTTTCCGCAGCAGGATACGATGCGGGAGACGATGCTGGTTCAGCAGCAGGCTCCGCTGCGGGAGCAGCCGCTGGAACAGGGGCAGGGAGAGAACCCTCCCCCTCAGGGACGGAAGCACCCGCTGCAGGCGCCTTGTCCTCAGCCTTTCCTTCAGGCTTGTCCTGCTCCAGTGCGCACACGCGCACCTTTGCCGAACCAGGCCCGATAAGGCCAATTTTTTTGGCAGCCGCCTTTGACAGGTCAATGAGGCGGTTCTTTGAAAAAGGACCGCGGTCATTGACGCGCACGTCAACGCTTTTGCCGTTGCTCAGATTTGTCACCCGCAGAACGGAGTAAAAGGGTAAAATCGTATGCGCACAAGTCAAGTCGTTCTGATCGTAGTACTCGCCTGAGGAGGTCATGCGGCCGTGGAACTCGGAGCCGTACCAGGAGGCAATGCCGGTCTCGTCATACCCCTTGGCAGAGGCCAGGGGGTAATAGGTCACGCCGCGGACCGTATAGGGCCTGGTGGACGGCGGCCCCATATGGGGCTTCGGCTTCTTTGCGCAGCCGCCAAGGACAAGCAGCAGGCCCAGCCCCAGCACAAGCAGGGCAGCAAAAAAGAAGCGGCAAAAAGATCCGTTGGAACGATGTCTTTCCGTCTGAATACCGAGAGTACGCATCCCCTATCCTTGCTGCTGCACAAAGGCTGCCGATGAGGCGAAAGGCTTTACGCAGGCTGGGGAGGCTGCCAGTCTCCCTGGCATTCCAGAGCCTGCAGCATGCGCTCCCCGTCCTCATCCAGGCTGCCTTCTTCCCAGGCGGTCCTGAGCCAGTATTTTGCCTCGTCCTTCCTGCCGCAGTCCATAAAGTCTATCGCAGCCAGCGTATACATCCTTTCAGGCGATGATCCGTACAATGCCTTGAGCAGTGCCGGATACAAGGCGTGAAAAGCCTGCTGCACGCTTTCCTTTTCCGTCACCAGCCATCTTGCCAGAGGACAGTTGTCAGAGGCTTCAGACAGAAGCTGCACCATAAGGTGCATGCCCTCGCGCAGGACGCGGACAATGCGGTTGAGCTCGCGCAGCGACGACTCAGACGTCTCTTCAGCCAGGTTCTTCAAGGGCAGTGAAAGTTTGCCAGCTACGTCCTCTTCCCTGAGATACTGGACCAGGCGCATGGCATAATGCTGCCCCTGAAAGGCGTCCTCGCGCAGCTTGCAGCACTCGTGGAAGGCATAGCCTATGCACCAGTCAACAAGCTGGCCTGTGGGGGCATACCTGGGGCACTGCTCATCGTTCTCCCTGGCTTCACGGAAGAGGAAGTGCGAGACGTCCTTCAGGCGCCAGAAGACGCCCTTGCTCAGCGGCTCGCCCAGCAGGGTGTGCAGCACGGGAAAAGACACGTTGCCGTCCCTGCGGTAGCGGCGTACCTGCTCTGTGATGGTTAAATACACAGCACAGTAGTCGCGCATGAGGTCCCGCAGAAAGGACTCATGCTTGCTGGCCAGCCGGTAATTGTTCACTACATGCCCTGCTGCTGTCTTCTGGCCTTGGCTTCAGCCTTGGCCTTTGCCTTGGCGTCTGCCTTCTCGCGCTCTTCAAGCAGCGCCTCTGCGACGCGCACGTCGTAGTAGCTTGCGGGGCTTGCGCCGTCGGCATGCTCTGACTGGAACATCTGCGCAGCAAGGGCAATGATGTCGCTTGTAAGCCACTGATGCTTTTCCCAGACCTCGGGGTGCTCGGCATCCCACATGCGGAACTCGATGCCGCCCTCGCCTCTGCGCACGTAGATGCGCATGGCAGGAATGCTGGGCTGGGGCAGGTAATACAGGCCAAGGCTGTCTTCCATTTCTTTTCCTCTATATGATGAAGCATACTGACAGGGCAGACAGACTGGTGCAGCCTGTCCAAAACGCCGTTATGGTACTGAAGCCGACCTTCCTTTGGCAAGAACGAAGAAGCCGGCTTGTCCCTGCGGCCTTGAAGGCAGCCGAAAAAAAATGTTCCCGCTGCACCCGCTTTTCACTGCAGTGTTGTCTTGCTCCGGTCCATAGGATAGAATCTCCCGTCTAAGACGAATTTGAGCGGCGGAAGCAAAAGTATTTTTTTCACAATCACGTCGCAAAAACGTAGCAAACCGGCTTGAAATCTGACAAAATACCTTGTGAATTTTGGATCACAGTTGCTAAGCACTAGTAATTTGGCTAGTGTTGTTTTACAAGGCTTAATAAGTTTGGGACTCCCTTTGCGGGCTCATCCGAGTCCGCCTGAGTGCACCGGCTTTCTCAACCGGCTGCCGCTCAAAAGTCCCGAACTAGGATTCTGAATCCCAATCATTTGCCCAAACCACGTGGAGGTAAGGTAATGAAATTCGAAACCCCCTTGTTGGACCAATTGGAAAAAGGCCCCTGGCCGAGCGTTGTGTCTGACATCAAGCAGGAAGCCGCTCATCGTGCTGCCAACCCCAAAGGTCTTGACTACCAGATCCCTCAGGACTGCTGTGAAGACCTGCTCGGTCTCCTTGAACTGAGCTACAAGCACATGGAGACACACTGGAAGCATGGCGGCATCGTGGGCGTCTTCGGTTACGGCGGCGGCGTTATCGGCCGTTACTGCGACCAGCCCGAGATGTTCCCCGGCATTGCGCACTTCCATACCATCCGTGTTGCCCAGCCTTCCGGTAAATTCTACACCACCGCTTTCCTGCGCCAGCTGTGCGACATTTGGGACCTCCGTGGTTCCGGCCTCACCAACATGCACGGTTCCACCGGTGATATCGTTCTCATCGGCACCAGGACCGAGCAGCTGGAAGAAGTCTTCTATCAGCTGACCCACGAAATGAACAACGACCTGGGTGGTTCCGGCTCCAACCTGCGTACACCTGCTGCGTGTATGGGTATGTCCCGCTGTGAATTTGCCTGCTACAACACACAGGACGCCTGCTATCAGCTGACCCAGGACTACCAGGACGAACTGCATCGTCCTGCCTTCCCCTACAAGTTCAAGTTCAAGTTCGACGGCTGCCCCAACGGCTGCGTGTGCGCCATGGCCCGTTCCGACTTCGCCGTTGTCGGCACCTGGCGTGACGACATCAAGATCGACCAGGATGCCGTGAAAGCCTATGTTGGCGGTGAGTTCACCCCCAATGCCGGCGCTCACTCCAGCCGCGACTGGGGCAAGTTCGACATCCAGGCCGAAGTCATCGACCGCTGCCCCGGCCACTGCATGAAGTGGGACGGACAGAAGCTGTCCATCGACACCGCCAACTGCACACGCTGCATGCACTGCATCGACACCATGCCCCGCGCCCTGCACATCGGTGACGACCGCGGCGCCAGCATCCTCTGCGGTGCTAAGGCCCCCGTCGTTGACGGCGCCCAGATGGGTTCTCTCCTGGTTCCCTTCGTGAAGGTTGAAAACCCCTACGAGGAACTGAAAGAAATCATCGAAAACATTTGGGACTGGTGGATGGAAGAAGGCAAGAACCGTGAGCGTCTTGGCGAGCTTATGAAGCGTGCTGGCTTCCAGAAGCTCCTTGAAGCTACCGGCATCGAGGCTGCTGCTTACCATGTGAAAGAACCTCGCGCCAACCCCTACATCTTCTTCAAGGAAGACGAAGTGCCCGGCGGCTTCACCCGCGACCTCGCCGATTACCGTTCACGTCACCAGCGCTAGTTTTAGGGGGAAAAAGCAATGGCTTTTATTTCTTCTGGATACAATCCTGAAAAACCCATGGAAGGCCGTATCTCCGATATCGGCCCCAAGAAGTACAATGAAATGTTTCCGCCCGTCATTGCCAAGAACTTTGGCAAATGGGTGTATCATGAAATCCTCGAGCCCGGCATGCTGATGCATGTGGCCGAGTCCGGCGACAAAGTGTACACCGTGCGCTGCGCCGGCACCCGTACCATGTCCATCACCGCCATCCGCGAAATCTGCGACATCGCTGACAAGTACTGCGACGGCTTTGTCCGCTGGACAACCCGCAACAACGTCGAGTTCATGACCGAGTCCCTGGAGACCGCCAAGGCCCTCCGCGACGACCTGAACTCCCGCAAGTTCGCTGCCGGCTCCTACAAGTTTCCCGTGGGCGGCACCGGTGCTGGCATCAGCAACGCCGTGCATACTCAGGGCTGGCTGCACTGCCACACCCCTGCTACCGACTCCACTGGTCCTGTGAAGGTCGTCATGGACGAACTCTTTGAAGAGTTCAAGCACATGCGTCTTCCCGCTCCTCTGCGCATCTCCCTGGCCTGCTGCATCAACATGTGCGGCGCCGTGCACTGCTCCGACATTGGCCTCGTGGGCATTCACCGCAAGCCTCCTATGATTGACCATCAGTGGGCTGACAAGCTCTGCGAAATCCCCCTGGCCGTCGCCGCCTGCCCCATGGCAGCCGTGCGTCCCACCAAGGTTGACTTCGAGGGCAGCAAGGTTAACTCCATTGCCATTAAGGTTGACCGCTGCATGTACTGCGGCAACTGCTACACCATGTGCCCCGCTCTGCCCATCGCTGATGCCAAGGGCGACGGTATCGCCATCATGGTCGGCGGCAAGGTTTCCAACCGTATGACCACACCTAAATTCTCCAAGGTCGTGGTTGCCTACATCCCCAATGAGACTCCTCGCTGGCCTTCCCTGACCGCCACAGTGCGCAAGATCGTCGACACCTACGCCGCCAACGCCCGCAAGTACGAGCGCCTCGGCGACTGGATCGAGCGCGTGGGCTGGCAGGACTTCTTCAAGCTGACCGGCTTGAAGTTCACGCATCATCTGATCGATGACTTCCGTGATCCCGCCTACTACACCTGGCGTCAGAGCACCCAGTTCAAGTTCTAATATTTCCATCCTTTTTTCGTGGCGGCGGGCGACCGCCGCCACAGCCTAGGAGCATAGCCATGGCCGACGATAAAGAAATTATCATCGATTACCTGAAGAGCAAGGCTGCTACAAAGTCCAAGCACTATTTCAACGATTTCGTGGCTCTCTTCCCCGACAAGAAGCCCCGTGAAGTCAAGAAGGTTCTGAACGAACTGGTCAAGGAAGAAATAGTTGAGTACTGGTCTTCCGGTTCCACCACCATGTATGGTCTCAAGGGCACTGGCAAGCAGACCCAGGCAGAAGGCGAAGAATAGTCGCCTTTCTGACAGCCAGATTTTTGTTCTGCGGGCACTCGTTCTTGCAACGGGTGCCCGTTGTTTTTTTTCTCGCGTACTTGACGTGCTGAGACTGCGTCAGGCTCTTCTCACAAAAGCTTTCCCAGGGTCTCTGCCACTGAGCGAAGCACTTTTTTTTCATGCAGCGCTGTTACGCTGAAGCGCAGCAGGCTCTGTCCGTAGGGCACGGTAGGATGCCTTGCCGCCAAAACCAGTATGCCTTCCCTCTGCAGGGCAAGTGCCGCCTCCTGCGCCTTTTTCTCCTGACCTAAGGGGACAGAAACGATATGCGCCTGTCCTTGGGAGGCTATGCCTAACCTTTCCAGCTCCTGCCTGAAATACCCGGCGTGCTCTGCCAGCTTTCCACGCCTGTCATCAAGCGTCGGCAGAAGCTCTGTCAGCCTTAAGCAGGCTTGTGCATGGGCAGGCGGCAGCGCCGTTGAATGCATCACTGCAGAGGCCATATTTTCCAGAGCCTGCGTAAAACCTGCCGGCAGAAGGGCAAAGGCGCCAAAGAACCCGCAGCCTTTGCCAAGCGTACCCAAAACAACATCTGCCGTCCTGCCGGCAGTAAAAAGCCCCCTGCCTCCCTGCCCAAGACAGCCTGCAGCATGAGCCTCATCGACAATGAGGAAGAAGTCATAACGCTTCTTCAACGCAGCAAAGGCTGCTGCGTCGGATACGGTCCCGTCCATGCTGAAAAGGGACTCTGTGACGACAACAGGCTGCCAGGAAGACGACAGCTTCTGCAGACGCCTTTCCAGGTGCGCCAAATCGTTATGGGCATAGGGATGCAGCTCCGCCCCGCTTGCCGCCAGGGCATGCGCACAGCTGGCATGGATGCGCCTGTCCACAAAGACAGGCTGCCCCCTGCCGATAAGGCCGGTCATGAGGGCAAGGTTTCCCTGATAGCCGCTGGGGAAAAAGAGGCACTCATCATAGCCAAAGTACCTGGCAAAGGCTTCTTCTGCCAAAAGCGTTTCCGCATCCCAGCCGCCTGCAAGACGCGATCCTGAGGACGACGGCCTAAACGATGCAAAAGACTCCGCCGCCATCTTCTGCCACACTTTGTCCTGCGAGAGCCCTAAGTAGTCATTGGAGAGGAAGGAAAGATACCTTTTCCCCTCCCGCTCCACATAGGGTCCGTCCAGCCTCTGCACAGGGAATCGCTCCCCCCTCAGCAGCGTGCGGCTCTTTCTCTCTGCAAGCTGTGCCCTGATGTAGGAGGCTACCGTCCTTCTGTCAGCCATTGCCAATACCTCTTGTAGTGCGGCGCAAGCACCTCTTGCTTCAGCGTCTCATCATATGCCTTGCGGCCTACTGTCAAGGACAGCTCACAGGAAGCCCCCTGACCGTCTCCATCATCCTGCAGCACCGACGCCTCATAGCTGGCCGTCCTGCTGGACTGACCGGACAACACCGCCGTAATGGCCAGCTTTCCTGATAGAGCAGGACAACATACCTCAAGGCGGTCAACTGAAAGCAGAAAGACGTGGTCGGAGAAGTCATCCTTCCAGCGCTGATGCAGGCAGCAGCTTTGCGCTGCAGCCTCAATGACTTCCCACCACTCGCCATGCGTCGTGATGCTGACTGTCATCAGCTGCTTCTCATCCCAGTGTACGGCCTTGTCCAGCAGCCGGAAGGGGTCAGGCACTGTCTTCTCATCAGGCAGGCCCAGCATAGGACTTTTCATCGTCTCTTCTGCGTCGTTCACAAGGCATCTCCCACACGCAGGACAAGGGCTGCATTCTGCCCGCCAAAGCCAAAGCTTTCCAACAGCCCCACAGAATGTTCAGGCACCTTTGCCGGACGCTCCCTCACGAAGTTGAGCTCTGCTATGGGCTTTTCCAGCCCGCGTATGGCCGGAATAAAGCCCCTGGCAGCTGTAC
Organism: uncultured Desulfovibrio sp.; assembly: GCA_964633375.1. Lineage (GTDB taxonomy): Bacteria > Desulfobacterota > Desulfovibrionia > Desulfovibrionales > Desulfovibrionaceae > Desulfovibrio. Next base: position 16,835 of record CAZWGJ010000010.1, on the reverse strand, counting down.
AGAGGCAAAGCGCTGCCTCAACGGCTCCGGCAGCTGCCGAGCAATGGCCGATCCACGATTTGAGCGCCGTCACCCTGGGCTGCGGCTCCTTTGAGAAGACGCGCTGCAAAACGGCGGCTTCAGCAGCATCATTAGCTTTGGTGCCTGTTCCGTGCGCGCTCACCCAGTCGATGTCGACAGGGGACATCCCTGCCTCAGCCAGCGCCCTGCGCACAGCCTGTTCTGCAAAAGTTCCGTCTGGATCGGGTGCCGTCAGGCTTGTGCCGTCAAGGCTTGCGCCATAGCCCAGCACTTCGCCAAAGATCTTTGCCCCTCTTGCCAGAGCGTGCTCCCGCTCTTCCAAAAAGAAGGCTGCTCCGCCTTCCCCCGGCACAAAGCCGCATCTCTCCGCATCAAAGGGGCGGGAGGCAAGCTCAGGATTCTGGCAGGTGCTCAAGGTATGCGCCTTGCTGTAGCCAAGCAGTCCCCCCAAAGACAGCCGCGAGTCTCCGGCAGCAGCCAGGCAGGAGGGCATGATGCCATGGCGGACCTTAAGCCACGCCTCGCCTAAGCTCATGAGGCCTGAGGCGCAGGCGCAGCCAAGCGTCAGACCTGCCCCGTGGATGCCAAGCAGGATGGAGAGGGCGGAAAGGCTGGTGTTGGGCAGCCAGCGCAGAAGCCAGAGGGCGTCAAGTTTCAGGGCATCTGCCGGCGGTAGCCCCTGCTCCCGCTCAAAGTCCAGTGTCGGTGCGGCTGTGCCGATAATGCCGGTCTCAAGCCCTATGGCTCCCTCTCCGGCATCAAGGGCGGCCCTTAATCCGGCAAGGACAGCCAAAAAGCCTGCCCGCGAGAGATAGCGCCGGTGCCGCCATTTTTTCAGCCTTGCCCCGGCATCGTCCTCCGCATCGTCTTCCAAATCGACAGGACAGACGACGAAAGGCAGATGCGGACTCATGGCAAAGGCCGGCCTGCCCAAAGCCAGGCGCCTGGCTGCTTCCTCTCTCTCCTGCCCAAGACTTGTGCAGAGCCCAAGTCCGGTTATCACCACCCGTGCAGCCATGTTACTTGGTCATAAGAAAGGCAAGGTAGGAAGCCATGTCGCCCAAAGTCACAAAGGGGGCAGGGTCCTTTATTTCCTCAGCAATTTCTGCTCTGCGATCCTCCCCAATCCAGGGGAAGGAGACTGCCAGTACTTGCTCAACGGTCTGCCCGGGATGCTCCTGAACCATCACCCTTGCGCTGCGCAGAAAGAGGGCGTCGTCGTCCACCTCCCTGCCGGCTTCACGGGAAAGCCTGGCTGCAATCTCCAGCAGGTCTATAGACTCACAGGGCAGGTCCTGCATGAGGTGCGTCTTAGCACTCAAAGAGGCTGCGTCGCGCTCAAAAATTTCCGCCACAACAGCCAAAACACAATCCAATGCGTTGAAATCGTTCATACTTTCTCCTCTATGCCAGTACATGCCAACGATCTGCTAGACCATCTGCTTGGCCATGGTGAAGCCGCCGTCAAGGGTGAGTGTTGCAGCGTTGAAAGAGGCCGCCTTTTCTGAGAGCAAAAACAGCAGCGTCTCTGCGGCTTCATCCAGAGACACAAGCCGTCCTGTCGGGATGCTCTGCTCATACCTGGCTTTGGCGTCTGCGATATGCTCTTTTCCCCTGCCTGCATCCAGCCAGCCGCAGCGAAGGGAGCAGGCTGTTATGCCGTATGCTCCCATTTCCAGCCCCGTGCTGGCATACAGGCTCTCCCCTGCCGCCTTGGCAGCTGCGTAATAGGCCTGGCCTTTGGCAGGAGCCGCAGCTGCGGTGGAGGAAAGGAAAAGACAGCGCCCTTTGCGCCCCGGCAGCATCATCCGCACCGCGCTTCGCAGCCAGCGGGCTCTCAGGGCTATATCCTCCATGGCCCAGGCATCAATCTTGTCGGGAGGCAGGGAGGCCAGCAGGCTTTCCGTCCGTGAATGGGCAAGGTCCACAAAGCCAAGCGGCCGGTCGGCGTCCCTGCCGATAAAGGACGGCAGGTCTTCGGGCTTCTCAACGACTGCTCCGTCAAAGCCTGCCCGGCGGACGGCAAGGAGGCTCTCCTGGCTTCTGCACAGCCCAAAGGCACGTCCGCCCTGCTTTTTTATGCCGGCTGCCAGGGCCAGCCCTATCTCGCTGCTCATGCCGCGTATGAGGACGGGCTCATACAGCTGGCTGCTGGAAGCACTTATGGTCTGGGACATCGTACAATCCCCTCGCAGGCCAGCGTCTCCCCATCCCAGATGCGGCAGGAAAAGCCGCCGTCAGCACGTTCCTCAAGCTCATAGCAGTACGTGCCGGGAGCAAGAAAGTGCCGGAAGCGGAAGCGCTGCAAAACCAGTTTCTGACCCTCAGGGACCACGCCTTTGAGCATGTCCAGGAAGTTCTGGACAAGGAAGCTGCCAGGCACCCTGGGAAAGCCCGGAAAATGGGTGCGAAAGACCGGATGGGCAGCTGGATGCTCAACTTCCCTGCGGACAAGCCTCCGCATTGGTTCACCCATTTTTCCCTCCCCTCCCAAAGCCTGCCCTGGCCGGGCATCAGCCTTCGTTTGCACGCAGGGCAGCATCAGTATACATAGCCTTGTGTGCCGTCACGGCACCCCAAACTCTCACTGCAAGGAGGTTTGGCTTCGCCCCTTCTTTGGGGCATGAGGCCATGGTTACTCTTATGATGCACATCACCTGCCGCCACACCATCGCCGTAGCCCACCGCATCTTTGAATACGGCGGAACCTGCGAGCGCCTGCACGGGCACAACTACCGCCTTGTCATCGACCTCTGCGCCGACGCTCTGGACGATCTGGGCATGGTCGCTGACTTCAGGACGGTCAAGAAGGTCCTTTTCCAGGCTGTCGATGCAGCCTGGGATCACAGGACGCTGCTCTATGACAAGGACCCTCTCTGCGCGCCGCTCATCAAGCTGCTGACAGACGGATCCGTCGCACCTGCGTCCTTCAACCCGACGGCAGAAAACATGGCCGCCCACCTGGGAACAGCAATCTTCCCCAAGGCGCTGCAGGATGCCGGCCTGGACACAGTCCAGGTCCTCTCCGTCACCGTCTATGAGACCGACAACAACTCTGCCACCTGGACAAACGATGCACTGCCCGATGGCAGGAACCATAGATAGTAAAACGGGATGCGGTCCAAACGACTGCATCCCGTAGTATTTTCTGGTGTGCCCGGGGAGATTCGAACTCCCGATCTTCGGCTCCGGAGGCCAACGCTCTATCCAGCTGAGCCACGGACACGTTTTGTGTCTTTCTACGTAAAGACGCCCCTGCCGTCAAGAATACGGCTTTTCAGGCTCTTATGCCGCAAGGCTGACCCAGCAGCCAGCCCGGCTTAATGGCGGAAGTCCAGGCTCTCGCCGGGCTTCATGGTGACGCAATGGCAGGAAGGCACACGGGCGGCAACCAGCTGCTCAAATTCCTCCGTGCTCTGGGCCAGGGCAGGGAAGGTACCCCAGTGCATGGGGATGACGGTGGAGCATTTGAGCAGGCCGCAGGCCATGGCAGCCTGCTTGGCATCCATGGTGTAGAAGCCGCCGACGGGCAGCAGCGCCACGTCAATGGGATACAGCTTGCTCCACAGGGACATGGCGCTGAAAAGGCAGGTGTCGCCGGCATGATAGACGGTCAGCCCGTCCGGCATGGTGATGATGTAGCCTGCAGGCATGCCGGAATCACTGGAATGAAAAGCCGGTATCATGGTGACCTTGGCAGCACAGCACTCAATCGTGCCGCCCATGTTGAAGCCTACGCCGCCGACGACCTGCTTGGCAGGCACGCCTGCGCTGACCAGCTTCTCAGCCGTCCCGACGATGCAGCCCAGCTCAGCACCGGTCTGCTTGCAGATCTCAACACAGGAGCCGACATGATCGCCGTGATCATGCGTCACCAGCACCAGATCAACGCCGCTGCGGACAGCGAGTTCCTTCATGGCAGGATCCGTGAAGAAGGGATCCACAAGGATGGACACCGCAGCAGTCTCCATCTTAAAGGCGGAATGACCATACCAGGTAATTGTGCTCATACTAAACCTCTCTCAAAATTGCTTCGTGGCAAATCAGCCGCAGCAAGCGTTACCCAAACGGATATCCATTAAAAAGCTGTAAAAAATCACAAAGAAATCAGCGGCTTGCCTGCCAGCCGGCTGCCCGGCCCTATTCCCTGCTGCCTGCAAACACAGGCTCCTTTACCCTGCCTGAGACAGAGAGCCGGACTGTCTTCTTGCCCTGATGCAGTTCAAGGCTGCCGGCTATAGTGTCCGCAGCGGCATCAAACTGCCCCCTGCCTGTCCCCAGCACGCTGCTGCCCGTGACTCCGGCTTCCCAGACGCCCTCTCCCTGCTCGATGTTCACGGTCACAATGGCCCTGCCCAGGTCTTCAGCTGCCGCTGCAGGCTGCGCACACAAAGCTTCCCTGCTGAAGGAGGATCCGCTGAAGGCGGCATCAATGATGCGCTCTATCTCAACCGAACGCAGGCTGTGGATGTTTACAGTCCCTTCAGCACTCATTGTCTGCAGGCGCTCCTTTGCTGTGCCGCCCTGCAGGGAGCCCTTGATCCTGGCGTCTGCTCTGCCGTCCATGGCAGCCCTGCTGTCGGCAAGGCGCAGCAGCGAAGCCAGCGGGACATTGTCCAGGACGGCTGAATACGTCCAGCTGAACTCCGGCAGGCTCACCTCAGCCATTGCATCTATGCGCCCCGTCTCCCCGATTTTGGCATGTAGCGGGGCAAAGCGCAGCTTGTCCCTGGTCCCTGCCGCACCAACAACAGCCTTCTCGAGAACGATGTCGTTGTAGCGCACGCTGTCCGCTTCCAGCACCAAATCCATCTGGACAGCGGAGGAGGCGTCTCCGTCCTTTGGCTGCATGCTCCTGCTTTTCCTTGCCGCAGCACCCGACGATGTCCCCTGCGAAGGAAAGGACGCCAGCAGAGCATTGAGGTCGGCCGACGCACACCGGCCCCTCCCCTTAAGCAGCCCCGGCTCCAGCTCATAGAAAAGGCTGCCGCTGACAGGGATGCTGCCGATCCTTCCTTCGGCTTCCGGCAGGGAAATTCTGCCGTCCTCAAGCAGTATCCTGCCTTTCACCATGCCGGCCGGCAGAAAGGCAGCGGCAGCTTTCTCCTTCCGCTGGCTTGCGCCAAGCTCCATCTCCCCTGCAAACGAAAGCCTGGGAGAAACGGTTCCCTGCCCTGACAAGGAGCCGCGGACATTCTGCATGCTCATCAGGCACTTGTCCAAGACAAACCTGGTGCTCTGCCACTCATATCCTGCGTCGATGCTCAAGCTTACGGGAGAGAGGACATCAGCAAACGGCCCGCTCAAGGGCGTAACCGTCACCTGCAGAGCGGTCGTCTTCAGGCCGGCGGCAGAAAAAGCCATGCCGCCGCTGATCGCCAGGGTAGCCTCCCTGCGTTCGCCCAAAGTGCTTTGCAGCGAGGCGGTAAAATCGCATTCTACCTTGCTCTTCCCATCTTCTGTGAGGTTGTAGGCAGACAGGTTCAGGTCGGACAGCTTCACTCTGCTGCCCTCGCTGGTGGCGACGACTACGGTCCCGTCCCTGACAACAAGACGTTCGATGCCAAGGGGAACGCCAGGGCCTGCCGGCTGCCTGACAGGCCTGCGTACAGAGCCGTCCGCAGCCTGCTGCACAACCAGCGCTTCAGGGGCAGGGGCGCCCCTGTACGTCAAAACGGGCGTATCCAGGCTGACTTCGCTGAAAAAAGGAATGCCGGTCAAAAGCGACAGGATGCTGAGCTGGGCCCTGCCCTGCCTGGCTGCCACAGTGCAGACGCTTTGCTCGCTGCCTAAACGAACCCCGGAAAACTGGACTGCCGGCGGGAAAACCGACAAGACGGACACATCTGTAAAGGACAGCGGCTGTCCTGCCACGACAAGGGCGTTCTTCTGCGTAGACAAAACGACCCGTTCCAGCAGCGCAGGCGCAAACCAGTAGACGCTGCCGGCCCCAAGGAGAAGACAGCCCACCAGTACCATCACTGCGTATTTACAGGCTCTGACAGTCAGCATTGCGCCCAGATTCCATCAGGGTTGAATAAGGTGGAGAGATGCTCATGGATCCTTGTCCCAAAGAGCGTCTCCCCACCTTCCGATTTTCCCGCTTTTGCAGGCGACGCACAGTACGACGCCTGCTGCAGCCAAAAGCTGTTAAAGGTTGGCGGCGTACCAGTCGCCGGCAAGATGCAGGCCGTCGAAGACGCTGAACTTGGGATCATAGCCCAGCAGCGTTTTGGCCTTGTCTATGTTGGCAAGGCTGTGGCGGACGTCGCCGGCACGGAAGTCGCGGTGAACAGACTCGACAGAGGCTGCCTCAGGCTTATGGCGGACCACCTCGGTCTTGATGAGCTTAAAGAGCTCATTCAGGGTGGTGCGCTGCCCGAAAGCCACGTTGTAGACGGTGTTCCTGGCTTCTTCCTTGGCAAAGCTGGCCAGAAGGTTTGCCTGGACGACGTTGTCTATGTAGCAGAAGTCCCTGCTGGTCTCGCCGTCGCCGTTGACGTAGACGGTCTCGCCGCGCAGGAGGCTGGCAAACCACTGGGGGATGACGGCTGCATAGGCGCCAAAGGGATCCTGGCGCTGACCGAAGACGTTGAAGTAGCGCAGACCCACGGGGGTAAAGCTGTAGCAGCGGGCAAAGACGTCGGCATAGAGCTCGTCCACGTACTTGGTGACCGCATAGGGGGAGAGCGGATGGCCTATATGGTCCTCGACCTTGGGCAGCTCCTGGGAATCACCGTAGGTTGAGGAGGAAGCGGCATAGACAAAGCTCTTGACGCCCGCGTCCCTGGCGGCGACCAGCATGTTCAGGTAGCCGGTGATGTTGCAGCTGTTGGTCAGGATGGGATCGTCAATAGAGCGGGGCACAGAGCCCAGGGCTGCTTCATGCAGGACATGGTCAACGCCCTTGCAGGCCTCACGGCAGGTGTCCAGGTCGCGGATGTCGCCCTTGATGAACTTGAAATTGGCCCAGGCTTCAGGTCCCACCAAGGCCTCAACCATGTCCAGGTTCTTCTGGTAGCCGGTCAGAAAATTGTCCAGGCCGACAACCTTCTGACCCAGCTTCAGCAGATGCTCAATAAGATTGGAGCCAATAAAGCCGGCACAGCCGGTCACAAGCCACGTGGACGGAGCCTGCTTCATAGCAGAGCGCAATTCGTCGTATTTGCTCATTACTATACCTCGCCCTTTCCGCGCAGCACACAAACCTGCGCCAAAGGAAAGGAACGCCTCCATAGTCAATTTATTCAGCTAGTTAGGGTAAGCAGCCATGCCTTTGCAAACACAGCTGTACAGGGGGTTTGACTATCATATAGGCCGGCTGCTTTCAATCTCCAGGCAAGGGCGCCCTGCCTGCGCAGCCGGGGCGCTGCCGCCAGGACTGCAGCCTAAGCCGGCCCTAAAGTCCGCAAAAGCGGGCCGTCTGCATGTCTAATTGATGAAAATAGCGTTATTCCAACAAGATACAATGATCAGCAGCTGAAGAACCTCTTCCCAACAAGGATAAGGAATGATAGGGAGAGGCCAGAAAGCATTTACCCTGCGTACAGGACTGCACATCCCTTAGGAAACAGCCGCAGCGGCTCTGCACACTCTGCTGCACTGCCTGCTGCACGGGCCTGCCAGGAGAGTGCAGGCTCTGCGCAGAAACACCAAGGAATCTGTCATATGCGAATTTGTGTACTCGGCAACCAGGCCCGCGCCACCTTTCTCTTCTGGCGCGTTCTTATGCTGAAAATGCGCGCTCTGGGACACAGCGTCGTCTGCCTCATCCCGCCGGGCGATGAAGAAAACGAAAACAACATCAGGGAGCTGGACGTTGAAATCCAGCACTACAGCCTGAACCGCAAGGGCGTAAATCCGCTTCAGGACTTGTCGACCTTCAACGATCTGAACCACTTCTTCCACAGGGAACACATCGACTATCTCTTCGCCTCGACCATCAAGCCGGTCATCTACGGCTGCCTGGCTGCACGCCTGGCAAAGGTCCCCCATATATACGCCACCATCACAGGGCTTGGATACGCCTTTGAGGCAAACACCTTCCTCAAGAAGGTCCTGCATCAGCTGAGCGTCTTCCTGTACCGCACAGCCCTTCACGGCATAGAAGGCGTCTTCTTCCAGAACAAGGACGATGCCGCCCTCTTCAGGGAGCAGGGCATACTGGCAAAGAATGCCAGGGTCCTTTTTGCCAACGGGACAGGCGTGGACACAGAGCGCTTTGCCAAGGCGCCGCTTCCCGACCCCAAGGACGGCCTGACCTTCCTCCTTGTCGGCAGGCTCCTGGAAGCCAAGGGCATCCGCGAATACTGCGAAGCCGCCAAAATTGTTAAGCAGAAGTACCCCAATACGCAGTTTCAGATTCTCGGCCCCAGGGAAACAGGTCCTGGCAGCATTCCCGAGGAGGAAATCGCCTCCTGGAAGAAGGAAGGCATCGTCTCCTACCTTGGCGAGACAAACAACGTCATCCCCTTTGTCAGCGCCTGCCACGTCCTTGTCCTTCCTTCCTGGCGCGAGGGGCTGCCGACCAGCGTCATGGAGGCCATGAGCCTGGGCAGGGCCTGCCTGGTGACGGATGTGCCGGGATGCCACCAGACTGTCATCAACGATCAAAACGGCATGGTCGTTCCGGTCAGGGATCCGCAGGCCCTGGCCTTCTCCATGGTCAAATTCATCGTAAATCCGTCTTTGCTGGGCAGCATGGGTAATGCCGGCAGAGAATTAGCCGAAAAGTACTACGACACCCATGTCGTTGCCGCAGGCATACTCAAAGACATGGGCATACCCACATCTCCTTCCTCTACTGGAACTTCAAAATGATAAGCAATTATCGCCGTGGGCTCCTGCAGACTATTGACTTTATCTGCATCATTATTGCCCTTTTTGTTTGTGAACTGACGACCATCATTCCTGAGCTGAACATCTTTGATGACTACACAGGCGCCTGTCTCTTCACGATCTTCTTCTATCTGCTCTTCTTCTACATCCTTGACGGATACAATGTCGGCAATGAAGACTTCAAGGAGACGGTAGGACGCCTCTCCGTCGCCTGCCTGCTTGGCATCATCAGCTCTGCTGTTGCCTCCTATGCCTTCCAGCACTGGCGCTTTGACAGGGGAACGCTCTGCCTCTTCTTTGCCGTCTCCTTTATACTCTGCCTTTTGTGGCGCTACATCTACTACCTCAACAAAGACAAAGTGACGCATCCTCTGCGCATCCTCCTGGTCGGCGTTGACAGGGCAGGCAAGGTGCGTCAGCTCCTCAACGAGGGCCTGCCCCAGGCCAGCATTATCGGCTATGTCGGCGAGCCCGACATGGACCCCGACGCCGGTCCCTGCCTTGGCGCCCCCTTTGACGTGCTGGATGCCGCCAAGGCCCACGGCGCAACAATGATCCTGCTGCTGCCCGACGCCCCCATAGACGACGACATTGCGCACGCCATGCTGGAAGCCAAGCTGCACGGCACCATGGTGGTGGACATCCGCAGCTTCTACGAGCATGTCGTCAAAAGCCTGCCCATCTCCCAGATCACCGAGGAGTGGCTGCTGCAGAACGAAGGCTTCAACCTCAACACCAGAGGCTCCCTGCGCAGGCTGAAAAGAGCCCTTGACGTGCTCTGCTCACTGATGCTGCTCATCCCGGCAGCGCCTATCATGCTCCTGACAGCCATCGCCATCCGCCTCGAGTCCCCGGGGCCTGTCATCTACAAGCAGGACAGGGTCGGTCTTTTCGAGAAGGAATTCACCGTCTACAAGTTCCGCTCCATGCGGACAGACGCCGAAAAGAACGGCGCTGTCTGGGCTATGAAAAACGACACCCGCGTCACCCGCGTAGGCCGTTTCATCCGCAAGGTCCGCATCGACGAGCTGCCCCAGATCTGGAACATCTTAAAGGGCGACATGAGCTTCATTGGCCCCCGTCCCGAGCGCATGACCTTTGTGCAGGAGCTGAAGAAGGAAATCCCCTACTACAGCATCCGCCACACAGTGAAGCCGGGTCTGACCGGCTGGGCGCAGGTCTGCTACCCCTATGGCGCCTCCATCGAGGACTCCCTGCACAAGCTTGAATACGACCTCTACTACATCAAGAACATTTCCATCCTGCTGGACATCACCATCATCATGAAAACTGTCGGCGTGGTGCTCTTCCCCAAGGGCGCACGATAGAAGACACGATTAATACGACGTTGATAAAAAACGCTCCCGTCTTTAACAATGGGAGCGTTTTTCGTTTCTTCATTGTCCTGCCTTTGCAGGCCCAGCCTTTTGCACTGCAACAAAAATGGCAGCCGTTCAGGGCGTGGCGCTGAAGCCGCATCCGTTCAGGGGAAAAATTAGCTGTCGCCTGGCATCAGTCCCGTCTCCCACAGACAACGCCAAGCCCGACGTTTCAGTCTGTTGAATTGAAGAAACTGGCTCTTCGTGACTTCCTGCGGCCAGAGCAAAACACCCTTCACTATGGGACGAGAATGACTGACATGAAAAAGAGTGCCACGAAAGAGGCCTCTTTACGTAGTTCTTGCAGCTGGCTCAAAACAATTCTGCCCGTCCAAGCAACAGGTCAACCAGGCTGCAGTGATAGATGCCGTTGTCATCATAAAAATTGTGCGGGACATCCATGCGGACGACAATCTTCTTGAAGAAATCGCTGGCAAGCATCAGTGATGACAATTCAGAGGACTCTTTTTTATCGGTATCCATGCGGAAAGCGGACTGAATATAGAATTTCTTATCCGCATCGTTTACGACAAAATCGATCTCCTTTTGAACCTTGCGACCGTTCTTGCGGTCACAGACCACCCCCACATCAACGGAGTACCCGCGCCGCAGAAGATCGTTGTAAACCACATTCTCCATGATATGACCGGGGTCGTACTGACGGTAATTCAGCCGTGCATTCCTGAGTCCTGCATCCGTATAGTAGTACTTGTTTGGGTACTTAAAATATGTTTTCCCCTTTATATCATACCGCCTGGCCATTGAAACGAGGAAAGAGTCGATACTATACTGCACATAATTTGAAACCATCGCAGCATTGACCTTCTCGTTCTTCATTGAGGATATGGCGTTTGCAATATTGTTCGGATTGGTGAGCGAACTGATCTGCGAAGCAAGAAAGTCCAGAATGTCGTTCAGAATATCCTCTCGCTCTATGCCGTTTCTCTCCACGATATCCTTGACATACAGTTCGCTGTAAAGATTGGACAGATAGTCCTTCTTGTCCTTGTCGTCATCCATGGCCAGCAGTCTCGGCATGCCGCCATAGAGCATATAGGCATCCAGTGCCTTGTTCTCATCCCCGCCAACTGCAGAATAAAACTCTTCAAATGACAGCGGGTATACATGAATTTGCGTGGCACGTCCGCGAAACTCGGTAGCAATGTCCTTTGAGAGGCCCTTGGAATTGCTGCCGGTGACGTAAACATCAAGATTCTTATATGCCTTAAGTTCGTTGAGCATATCATAGATGGTGACTTCAATGCCGCCGTTTTCCTTGTCCGCCACTTTCATTGTAAGCTGCACTTCATCGACAAACAGATAGAATTTGTCTTCTTTTCTGTCACGGACAATGCTTTCTACATATTCGCACAATGCAATGGGATTCCTGAGCGTATAAAACCGGCGCTGATCAAGCTCAATTCTAAGTATATGGTCTTCGGCAGCTCCCTGTGAGAGCAGATATTCATAGAACAGCTCAAAAAGCAGCACGGACTTGCCGCATCTGCGTATGCCTGTAATGACTTTGACCTCTCCGTTCCACATGCTGCGGATCAGACGGTTCATATAGAAATCTCGTTTAACCATTCGCTTCACCTCATACTCAGGACAGATTGGTCCGAACTTCTATGTGAAGTATACCGCACTTTTTTAAGGAATATCAAGACAGCCACCGGAGAAGCCGGTTCTGTCCAGCTTCTTCAGCTGCAGCGAACAGGGCGCGTGGAACTACTTTGCCGCATCCGTTCAGGGGGGAGAATTAGTTGTCGCCTAGCACCTGCTTTTCCGCATATCCTTCACGAACTGCGTTTTCCATGGAAGACAGCTCGTCATCAGTCAGAAAGCTGAAATAGGCTTCCCGCTTTCTCGCCGAAAGGCAGCCATTGTTCTGCAAGCAGAACTTGATAAAGAGGTCAATCAGGCGGTCGGGGATGTCCGCAATGTCCTGGACAGCCCGTTTTGTCCTGTCGTACTTCGCAAGAAAATCGAGCTCCTCCGCCAGTTCATGCTCAACAGCAAGGCTGATGAAGTCATACAGGGCTTCTGCCTGGGCGGTCATATCAATGTACCTGTACAGAAACCCCGTGTTGTTCAGCACAGTCATCTGCCCTGCAGCGTCCAGGACATATTCAGCCAGCGTCAACAGCGGTTTTGAGAACGCTTCCAGGGAACGATCGTACAGCGCCGGATTTTTCAGCATGGCAGCTGAGACAGGGAACACGATTCCTTCAGGGACCGCTCCCCGCTGGGATAGAATGTTGTGGATGAGAAATCGGTGAATACGGCCGTTGCCGTCCTCGAAGGGATGCATGAAAACGAAGCCGTAGGAGACAGCTGCGGCATGGATGATGGCCGGTACTCCGCAGTCCTTCATCATCTGGTGGGAAGCGAGCAGCCCGTCCATTAGGGCAGGAAGGTCGCCTGGCTTCGGAGATACATAGTGAATGACCGCTTTTTGGCAGGAAATCGTCTGGCCGACGTAGTTCTGGCTGGTCCGGTAGTCCGTGTCCCGAAAGCGGGGATCGACGATGCTGTTTTGTGCTTCGAGCAGGAGAGGCTTTTTGCAAAAGTCCCTGCGGCCGGCCGCCTCAAGCAAGGCTGCGAATTTTTCTGTTCGCCTGGTGCCTGGCCTGATGTGTTCGAGCTCGAATGATGTTTTGCTCTCCTTGCTGCGCAGGCAGTGCAGTGCCAGTCTGCGAAGAGCAGGCGGACAGGATGCCATAAGCTCCTCGCATCGCTTTTGCAGGTCGTTTTTTTCGACTGCGGCCAGCTTCTTTGTGCGCCGGATGACAGGACAAAAATTGCGCCCTCCAAGCAGATTGTCGATAATTCTCTGACGCTGCATGCGGCGGCCTGGCGCTGCTGTGAAGTAACGGTCTCTGTCGAGCAGCTCGATATAATTCCCCATTTTCAGATCAGGCAGCGGGAGCTTCTGCCCTGTCAGGAACTCATAGAGGTACCAGATTCTGCGGGCATACTTGCCGGTTGGCTTTGAACTGACCCAGGCGGCTATTTCATCGGCCGGAATAACATCGAAAAGTGCCGACAGGATGCCAAGGTTTGTTCCCTCGTATTTAAGGGCGAACTCAAGATGGTCTCCTGTCCCGCCTCCGGGCCAGTAAGCTGGCGGGAAGGCTGTTTTTGCCTGCCCGTCCTGAATCGTCGATTTCATCGCAGCTGTATGGCTGACTGAGGACGTGCTCCAGTTCGGCAAAGCTTCCAGGCTGAACTGCTCTGTCAGAAACGCATAGCCTGCCGGTCTGCTATGTGCAGCATTCAAAATCGTTGCACCTCAAAAAAATCGTTACAATTTTGTAAAAACAGTTGCTATAAGCCTTCAAATTGAAAAAATAGTTACATTCTCTGCGATTCTCAAGAAAAAGATGTGCACAGCATCGCAGGTCCACTTTAGACGCCCTGCCTGATGCACTTTCTGTTCGCCAACGCAACTATGGATGTCTATGGAATCTAACTGCTAAAAAAAAAGGACTTTGTTGCCTTTTACGGTCGAACAAAGTCCATTGCATTCAATAAAGTGGCGGAACGGAAGGGACTCGAACCCTCGGCCTCCGGCGTGACAGGCCGGCGTTATAACCGTCTTAACTACCGTTCCGCATGGTGGACAGTGCAAGACTTGAACTTGCGACCCCCGCCGTGTGAAAGCGATGCTCTACCAGCTGAGCTAACTGTCCATGCAAGAGGTACGTATAAAGAGGATTGCTTTTCTTGTCAACAACTTATTGGAGATATTTTGCCTGGCAAGACCTAACATCCTTATATCTGCTGTATTTTTTGTAAAATTCCCCTCAGGCAGACATAGGTCTCAAGCTGGCTCCGCATCTGCCGCCGGCTTTGCCTATCCTCTGCGAAAAGGATAAGAAAGCTTCTCAAACTATTGTCATTCTTAAGGAATGCCGCACAGGAACACTCATTCAAAGGATGTATCCATGACTGCTTCACGCACTCTTCTCAAGCCGCTCAAAGACCGTGCCAGCATGCACCAGGCTCCAGTCAGAATCTGGGTCAAAAGCCTGGGCTGCCCCAAAAACACAGTTGATACGGAGAATCTGGTCGGTCAGATCGGCCTGGACGTCCATCCCGTCCAGAACCCGGGCCAGGCTGACCTCATTTTCGTCAACACCTGCGGTTTCATTGAGCCGGCAGTCAGGGAATCTGTGCGGACCATCCTGGACCTGGCAGAGATCATCCAAAAGAAGAAAAAGAAGAAGCCCCTGCTGGCTGTCGCAGGATGCATGGTAGGCCGCTACGGCCAGGACGCGCTGCAAAAAGACCTGCCCGAGGTCGATCTCTGGCTTGCGCCGGAAAGCCGCCTTGCCTGGGGAGAGCAGATCCTGGCTGCCTTGAAGAGGCCCTACCAGCCTGATGTGCGCAAGCTCTCCACGCCGCCGTCCTACGCCTATCTCAAGGTCTCTGAGGGCTGCAGGCACCACTGCGCCTTCTGCACCATTCCCTCCATACGCGGACCGCTCTGCTCAACGCCAAAGGAAAAGCTCCTGCAGGAAGCACGCTATCTTTCAGGGCTTGGCGTCAAAGAATTAGTCCTCATCGCCCAGGATCTCACGGACTACGGCCACGACCTTGGCATGGGCGATGCCGTCTTCCCTGACCTTCTGCGCTCTCTTGGCGAAATTGACGGCATCAGCTGGCTGCGCATGCTCTATCTCTACCCCAAGGGCATCACCCCTGAGCTGCTGAAGGCTGTCCGCGAGGTCCCCTCCCTTCTGCCGTACTTTGACATCCCCCTGCAGCACTCCCACCCCGACATCCTGAAGAACATGGGCAGGCCGTTTGCCGTCGAGCCGGAGGAGGTCTGCTGCAGGATACGCGAGGCCATCCCAAATGCCGCCCTGCGCACCACCTTCATCGTCGGCTATCCCGGCGAAACGGACGCCCACTTCCAGCACCTCTGCGACTTCGTGGAAAAAACGGGCTTTACGCAGCTGGGCGTTTTCACCTTCTGGCCTGAGGAAGGCACCGTTGCCGCCTCCCTGCCCGATCAGGTGCCGGCAGAAGTCAAGGAAGAGCGGCGCAGCATCCTGATGGAGATACAGCAGGACATCAGCAGGGACTTTCTGGAAACCCAGGTGGGGACTGCCCAGGACGTCCTGGTGGACAGCGTCAATCCGGAATGGCCCGGCCTGCACAACGGACGCGTCTGGTTCCAGGCGCCCGACGTAGACGGCATGTGCTATATCAGCGGAGAGGGCGTCCATCCCGGCGCCATGATTCACGCAGACATCGTGGAAAGCCAGGAATACGACCTGACAGCCCTGGCTCCGCAGGGATAGGTCCGCATCCTGCACTCAGCGCATTAAAAAAGGAGCGGGACAAGCCCGCTCCTTGTGTTTTACCCACTCTGCAAAGGAGAGCATCCAGCTCCGCCGCTTGCGGCAGCTGCGCTCTCCTTTTTATTTTACTTGAAGAGAGAAATCTTGCCGGAAGAGCCCATGACGTCACGGATCTTGCGAGCCACCATCTTGGAGACTGCCTCTCTGGCAGGGGTCAGATACTGGCGCGGGTCAAAGTGCTCAGGATGCTCGACCATGTGCTGACGGATGGAGGCGGTCAGGCCGAGGCGGATGTCCGTGTCGACGTTGATCTTGCAGACGCCCATGCTGGCTGCCTTGCGGAGCATGTCTTCCGGCACGCCGCGGGCGCCGCCGACGTTGCCGCCGTACTTGTTGCACAGCTCAACAAATTCCTGGGGCACAGAGGATGCGCCATGCAGGACCAGGGGATAGTTGGGCAGCTTCTGGCAGATGGTTTCCAGCCTGGGGAAGTCCAGATGGGGCTCGCCCTTGAACTTGTAGGCGCCATGGCTGGTGCCGATGGCAACAGCCAGGGAGTCGCAGCCGGTTTTCTCAACGAAATCAACAGCCTGATCGGGGTCAGTGAAGGCATGCTCAGCGTTCTGCACATGCTCTTCTATGCCGGCCAGCTTGCCGAGTTCAGCTTCAACCCAGACGCCGCGGGGATGGGCGTACTCAACCACCTTCTTGGTAATGGCGATGTTTTCTTCATAGGGAAGGGCGGAGCCGTCGATCATAACGGAGGTGAAGCCGCCGTCGATGCAGTCCTTGCACATTTCAAAGGACGGGCCGTGATCGAGATGCACGCAGACAGGAATGCTGGGATCCTCAATCAGAGCGGCTTCCACCAGCTTCATAATGTATACCTGGCCGGCGTATTTACGGGCACCGGCAGAGACCTGCAGAATAACAGGAGACTGCTCTTCAGAAGCAGCACGCATGATGCCCTGAATGATTTCCATGTTGTTGACGTTAAACGCACCAATGGCGAACTGTCCTGCATAGGCAGCTTCAAACATTTTCTTGGGGCCAATAAGGGGCATGTCAAACCTCCGGAAAAAATCGACGGTCACGAGATGTTCCGCACCGCCAGGAAAGCGTATCCATTATCGTTTGCCGGGACGTGTCCACGCATGAAAACGGCGCGGGCAGTCCTTATTCTTTAACTAGCACATCCACGTGATTGTTTCAATTCTTCTGCAAAGGATTCAAGGCCGACGGATGACGATTTGACAGATTTGCGTTGTTGAAATATACTATAAAATTT
>CAZWGJ010000009.1:0-35567 GCA_964633375.1 uncultured Desulfovibrio sp. | reverse complement strand
TGGCGGGCAGAGCCTTGAGGAAGTGCTCGGCAGAGAAGGGACGGTACAGATGGACGCGGACCAGGCCGACTTTCTCGCCGTTGGCGAGCATGTGCTGCAGGGTCTCGTCGATGACTTCACAGGAGGAGCCCATGCTGATGATGACGCGGTCGGCATCGGGAGCGCCGACGTAGTCGAACAGATGGTACTGGCGGCCGGTGATGGAGGCCACCTTCTTCATGTTCTCTTCCACGATGGCCGGCACGGCGTCATGGAAGGCGTTGGAGGCTTCCACGTTCTGGAAGTAGATGTCGGGGTTCTGGGCGGTGCCGCGGATGTTGGGATGGCAGGGGTTCATCGCGCGATCGCGGAACTCGGCAATAGCCTCGTAGGGAACGATCTTCTTGATGTCCTCGTAGTCGATGACCTTGATCTTCTGGATTTCGTGGGAAGTACGGAAGCCGTCGAAGAAGTGCAGCATGGGCACACTGGATTCCAGTGCGGAAAGATGGGCCACGAGGGCCAGGTCCATGCATTCCTGGACAGAACAGGAGCAGAGCATGGAGAAGCCTGTCTGGCGGCAGGCCATGACGTCCTGATGGTCGCCGAAGATGGACAGTGCGTGGCTGGCCAGGGCGCGTGCAGAGACGTGGAAGACGCCGGGAAGGAGTTCGCCGGCGATCTTGTACATGTTGGGGATCATCAGGAGCAGGCCCTGAGATGCCGTATAGGTGGAGGTGAGGGAGCCAGCAGACAGCATGCCGTGCACGGCACCGGCAGCGCCGGCCTCGGACTGCATTTCTTTGACTGCAACTTTCTGGCCAAAGATGTTCTTGGCGCCTTTAGCGGCCATCTCGTCCACAACTTCGCCCATGACGGAGGAAGGAGTGATAGGATAGATGGCGGCAGTTTCGGACATGGCATACGCAATCCAGGCGGTTGCGTTGTTGCCATCCATGGTCTTCATTTTTGCCATGATATTCTCCTGATGAGAGGGAAACGGGGTACACATGGGTAGCCATGTGAAAGCAGACTAAAATTTATTGGAAATTGGAGGGGGAGGCAGCGTGCACCCGGTGTGCTTTCCGCCGTGCATCCACCGTGTCCAAATTATTTTTCTTCCTTCTATCACAAAACTGATTGAATGAACAAGTAATTTATTCCCCAAATCTGAAAAAGGTGTTCAGATGCAGGGTGCCCCAATGGGGTTTGGAGAGGGAGCGATCCCCCATCTGAGCGGCTATTTAAGCGCATTTGGGTTGCGTACAGACAAAAGCCGGCAAAGGAATCCTGGGAGTAAAAAAAGTTGGGCAGAATCTGTCTTTCCCCGGCAGCTTCTGCCCAAAGGAAAGGCGCCTCCCCGGCATAAAGCCAGGAAGGCGCCTTAAAAAGTTCAGCCGTTCGGCAGCTGCGCAGTGCCTTAGATGGACTCGCCCATCTTCAGCACGGACTGCATGCCGCCCATGGACTCGCAGATGTCCTGCACGCCGTGGCGCTTGAGCACCAGGGCTGCATCATAGGCGCGGAGGCCTGTGTTGCAGATGAGGGCGATGGGACGGTCCTTGGGCACTTCGTTCCAGCGGGTCTGGATGGCCTCAAGGGAGAGGGCGTGCCAGTCGGGATGCTTTGCCTGCACGGCGTCCCCGGCCTTCTGCGGACGGGTGTCGATGAAGAAGACGTTGTTCTTGTCCCTGTTCTTCCAGAGCTCCATGAACTCGCAGGCTGTGATCATCTTGATGCGGTCGCAGAGGACATTGTCGGCCACGTTGGCGACGACGTTCACGACGTCCATGGCAGCGGCAAATGGCGGCGCATAGGCGACTTCCAGCACGCAGATGTCGTCCACTGTGGGCTTGCCGAACTGCAGCGTGGCGGCAACGGCGTCAACACGCGCCTTGAGGGAGTCCGGATCAGAGCAGGCGCCCTGCATGCCGAGCACCCTGCGCGTGCCTTTTTCGACCACCAGCTCCAGGCTCATCATGCTCTTTTCAGGGTAGAAGTGGGCCTTGTCCAGCTGCTCCACGATGACGCTTGCTGCATCAAAGCCGGCCTTCTTGGCGCCTTCGATGGTGAGGCCTGTGCCGCAGAAGGACATGTCGAAGAGCTTGACCGCCCAGGTGCCGACGTAGCCGGGGAAGGTGGCGGAAATGCCTGCCAGCTCGGAGCCGATGATGCGGCCCTGGCGGTTGGCCATGCTGCCGAGGGGCAGGTAGCCCTGCTTGCCGGTGACAATGTTCTTGATGGAGCAGCAGTCGCCGCCTGCGTAGATGTCAGGGTCGGAGGTCTGCATGTGCTCATTGACCACCACGGCCCCGAAGGGAGTCACCTCCAGGCCGGCGTCCTTGGCAAGCTGGCCGTTGGGGATGAAGCCGATGGAGTAGATGACGAGCTGGGCCTCGATTTCCCTCTTGTCGGTGATGACCTTGGTGACCTTGCCGTCCTTGCCTTCCAGGCGCAGGACCTTTTCGCCGGTGTAGACGTCAACGTCGTGCGCCTTCAGGTCATGGGCTGCCATGGCGCTTAGGGACTGGGAGAGCACGCCGGGGAGCACCTGGCCCATCATCTCCACCACGCTGACCTTGACGCCCCACATGTCGGCCATGGCAACGGCTGCCTCAAGACCGATGAAGCCGCCGCCGACGACGACGGCATTGGAGACCTTGCTGCCGGCCATCTGGCTGCGGATGGCGTCGGCTGCCTCAAGCTTGGTGAGCGTGAAGACGTTGCCGAGATCTGCGCCGGGGATGTTTGCCTGCCTGGGGCTTGCGCCTGTGGCCAGGACGAGCTTGTCGTAGGGGTAGACGGACTCCTGTCCGGTCAGCATGCTGCGGGCGGTCACCGTTTTGTTCTTGCGGTCGATGGTGGTCACCCTGGTGTTGTTGAGCACCTTGATGCCCTTCATGAAGGCAAAGAAGTCGGGGTCGCGCACCGTGTGGTAGGGCGTGGAGCAGAGGTCGGTCACATTCTGGATGTCGCCGCCGACGAAGTAGGGGATGCCGCATCCGCCGTAGGAGATAAGCGCATTCTCATCAAAAAGAGTGATTTCCGCTGTCGGATCCAGGCGTTTGCAGCGGCAGGCGGCCTTAGGACCTAAGGCGACGCCACCTATGACAATAATTCTTTTAGGCATGGGCAACTCCTTGTAGCGTACTGCGCATCTCCAGAAGGCGGCAAAGCCTTGGGAAACGTGCATGATGAAGTCTTGACCAGAAAAGCTGTCCCTTTTGCCGGAGGCCTTTCTGCCTCATCCTGCGGCAAGGGAAGATCAATAGAATATAGTAGACACTGGGAACAGTCTTGGCAACGTACCAAAATACTTGTTTGCTCTGGTTAGAGGGAGGTGAGCCACTGCTCGGCTTCGTCTATGAGGGCCTTGGGCGTGGAGGCGCCGGCGGTAAGCCCCACCTTGCTGACGCCCTTGAAGTCGTCCCTGCTCAGCTCGCTTATGGTTTCCACATGGTAGGCGGTGATGCCTTTTTCGGCGGCCAGCATGACCAGGCGCCTGGTGTTCCCGCTCTGACGTCCGCCTACGACGACCATGGCGTCGACGTCTGTGGCGATGGAGCTGGCCTCCTTCTGGCGTTCGCCGGTGGCATCGCAGATGGTGTGCAGTATGGTGAGCCTGGGAAGCAGGTTTTCAAGGTAGCGGCAGATGTCGGTGAAGACGTTGGCGTCCTGTGTGGTCTGGGAGGCGAGGACCCAGGACTTGTCAGGGGAGAGCGTCAGCTCTTTTAATGTGGCAAGGTCCGGGAAGATGAACTTTTCCCCTTTGGCATAGGACACAAGCCCCTTGACCTCAGGGTGGTCCGCCTCCCCGAAGAGCAGCAGGGAGGAGCCGTCAGCCGTTGCCGTGCCGATGGCTGTCTGGGCTTTTTTGACCTTGGGGCAGGTGGCATCCACGATGAGGGCGCCGCTCTGGTGCAGCTCCTGCTCCACTTCCTTGGTGATGCCGTGCGCCCTGATGACGACGGCGTCGTTTGCCGTGGTGCCCTTGGGAGTGCTTAGGCAGGTGACGCCTTTTGCCTCATAGTCTGCAAGGACCTGCGGGTTGTGGATGATGGGCCCTAAGGTGCAGAGCCTCTTGCTGGCGTCCTGGTTTTTGCGGATGGCATTGTCCAGCTTGTGCAGGGCGAGGCTGACGCCCATGCAGAAGCCGGCGGTTTTGGCACGTTGTACCTGCATATGCTGTCTCCTGTGGAGAATGGTGGCTGGTGTCTTTTTGAGCGCGGGAGCTGTGGAGGCTTTCAGCTGCCTGGGGTGCTGCCGTCGGAAACAGTGCCGGCTGCAGCATCGGGCAGGGCATCGGAAGGTTCGCCGTCCAGAAAGTACGCCAGGATTTCATCAAGCTCGCTGAAGCTCTGGCACTGGCAGAGCCGCTGGCGCAGCCTGCGTATGCCCGGGAAGGAGCGCACGTAGCGCGGCACGATGCTGCGCAGGCGGAAGAGGGCGTTTTCCTCATCGCCGTAGAGGGAGATGAGCTCCATGTGGCGGCGGATCATGCGCTGGAGATCCTGTCTGGTATGGACTGGCAGAGGCTTTCCTTCAGCCAATGCCAGATGGTCGGCGAAGACTGCCGGGTTTGTCAGGGCGCCCCTGGCGTACATGATGCCGTCCACGCCTGTTTCATCAAGGCATTTTATGCCGTCCTCTGCTGTGAAGAGGTCTCCTGAGGCAATGACCGGAATGTGCAGGTGCTCCTTGGCCCTGAGAAATTCCTCGCGGCGTATGGTCCCGCCAAAGCCCTGCTTGGCTGTACGCGGGTGCAGGGTGATGAGCCCCGCGCCTTCATCCTCGAGGCGGAGCGCCACCTCAAGCCAGTTGATGGTCTGGTCGGTCAGCCCCAGGCGCAGCTTGAAGGTCACATGCCCCTCGCCTGCCTCCTTCAGCATGGCCCTGGCGCAGGCTATGGCGTTGTCGGGATCCTTGAGCATGGCTGAGCCGGCACCCTGCCTGGCGACCTTGGGGACGGAGCAGCCCATGTTGAGGTCGAACCAGACAAAGCCCATATCTTTCAGCCTGGCGACAGACCTGCCCAAAAACTGCGGCTCGCTTCCAAAGAGCTGGACCACCAGCGGGGTGTCGTATTCGTCTGTCTCCAGGACGCGCCAGGTTTCGCGGCTGCCGTAGTCCAGCCCCTTGGCGCTGACCATTTCCGTTACGCAGCACTTGGCGCCGTATTCGCGGCACAGCCTGCGGAAGGGCAGATCCGTATAGCCCGCCAGCGGGGCAAGCCAGGGGCTGCGGCTGCCAAGCGGCAGGGCGTCAGGCTGCGGTGCTGGATGGATGTAGGGCTTGGCAGTCGGCCGCGGCATGTTGAAGCCTCCAAAAAAAGATGCAGAGGAAGAGAGGGACGGTTTCCTGTCCGACTGCAAGGTATACCTGTTTTGCAGGGCAAGGAAAAGAAGACGGCAGCGTTCTGCTTCCACGATGAAGCCCTGATGCAGGGGCGGTGAACTGGTGCTGAAAGTGTGTGCAGAAGAGGGCAGCCAGGCAAGAAAGACCTTGAAGAGAAAACGCAAAAAACGTATTGAAAGCCCTCTTATTTGTATTGCATCCATTTCCCAGGCTGTCATGCGGCATGTCTGGGATCAGCAAGGATATTCCTATGTCTACCGCAAAAATGCTTCTTCCCCTGCTTGCCCTCTGCCTTATGCTGGGCGCCTGCCAGCAGGATCAGAAAAGCGCCCAGAACGACCTGGTTGTCGTCGACCTGGGGCGCGTGATTGCCGAGAGCGAGCCTGGCAAGGCTGCCCAGGCTTACATCGGCGACCTTCAGAAGGGCTACAACGACCAGCTCGTGGCTGCCCAGGAAAAGCTCAAGAAGGACAGCAAGGACGAAAAGGCCCTGCAGGAGCTGCAGATGCTGTACGGCAATATGCAGCAGCGCTTCCAGCAGGAAGAGGGCGCTGTGACAAACGCCCTGCTGGAACGCCTTCTTTCCACTGTGCAGGAAGTGCGCCAGCAGAAGGGCTACAAGCTCATCGTCCGCTCTGAGGCTGTCGTGGCCCAGGACAAGAGCCTGGATGTGACCAGCGAAGTTATGGACGCCTTCAACAAGGTGACCATTGACTTCAAGGCTGCCGCAGCGGAAGCCGCAGCCCAGATTCCTGCCGTTGAAGGCCAGGATTCGGCAGAAGCCAAGCCCGAGGCCAAGGACGCCAAGGAGCCTGCAAAGGCCGATGCTCCCGCTGAAAAGAAGTAGTTAGCTGCTGCCCTCTTCATGAGGGCAGACGCTGAAAGCAATGCAGTCCCTGCTCCCGGATGTCGTGGAGCGGGGATTTTTTTTTGCGCCTGCGGCAAGAGGGATGCGGCGCAAAGGACCTGCAGTGAAAAGGCGGGGCAGGCTTGAAAAGGGGAAAAGAGAAGGACCGCCGTCTTAAGGCAGCGGTCCTTATGGTGAGTTTGCAGTTCTTTTGCAGGCGTGCTGGCAGCACCGCCTGCAGGCCAGGTTAGTAGGCGTGCGGATCAGCCAGGACATCCTTGGCATGCAGCTTGTGGGAAAAGAGCCGGTACGCCCAGGACTGGTAGATGAGCACGACGGGCACCATGACCAGGGCTACGCCCAGCATGATGCTCAAGGTCAGCTGGCTTGAGGCTGAGTTGAAGGCCGTGAGCGTTGCATTGGGATCCAGGGTGGAGATGAGCATCCTGGGGAACATGCCCATGGTGCCAAAGAAGGTCACGCCGAGAATGAAGAGGCAGCTGCTTGCCCAGGCGAGAAGGATGCTGCCTTTTCGCAGCATGACTTTTATGCCGGCAAGTCCGGCAACGGCGGCAAGCGGGATGAGCAGCAGCGCCGGAGCGGCTGCGTAGGCTGCAAAGAGGTCCGTAGAGAAGGCGGTGAGCAGGAGGAAGGCAACAAGGAGCACGGCTGCCAGCGGCCAGAGGAGCAGCGCAAAGCTCAAGGCGCGCTCCTGCAGTCTGCCTTCCGTCTTGAAGCAGAGCCAGAGGGATCCGTGCAGGGCAAAGACGATCAGGAAGAAGACGCCGCCTGCCAGGGCATAGGGGTTGAGGAAGGTGACGACGTCCCCGTGGAAGACGCCCTCTGCATCAATGGGAATGCCCATGAAGAGATTGCCAAAGATGATGCCCAGCAGGATGGCTGCCGCAGCGTTGGCGGCAAAGTGGACGGCGTCCCACAAGCCTCTCCAGAGACTGTGCGCTATCTTGCTGCGGAACTCATAGGAAATGGCGCGGAAGATGAGCATGAAGAGCAGGAGCAGCAGCGGCACGTACAATGCAGAGAACAGGACTGCATAGGTTTTGGGAAAGGCTGCAAAGGTGACTCCGCCGGCAGAAATCAGCCAGACCTCGTTGCCGTCCCAGAAGGGGCCCGCGGCATTGTAGAGCAGGCGGCGCTCTCCCTCGTTTTTGGCAAAGAAGGGCAGAAGCGTGCCCAGCCCCAGGTCAAAGCCGTCCAGCATGAAGAAGACGGCCCAGAGCAGGCTCCAGAGAATGAACCAGATGGTTTCCAGCATGGCTTAGGCTCCTTCAGGACCCTTGCGGGCGTATTTGACAAGCAGGAAGATGTCGAGCAGGCCCAGCAGCGAGTAGACGATGACAAAGCCTGCCAGGGAAAAGAGGATGGTGCCTGCAGGCACAGGCGAGACCGCCTCGGCGGTGCGCATGAGGTTGTAGACAATCCAGGGCTGGCGGCCGACTTCAGAGACGGCCCAGCCGGCAAAGATGGCAAGGTAGGGCAGGGGTATCATCCAGGGAAGAACGGCTGTGAGGACAGGGGAGACGGCGTCCTTGTTCCTCTGCCGGAAAGCCCAGGCGGCAACAAGGATGAAGAGGCCGCCAAGGAGGATCATGAAGCGGAAGGAGAGGAAGGTGGCAAGCACCGGCGGCCTGTCCTCCTTGGGAAAGTCCTTCAGGCCTTTGACCTCGGCATTGAAGTCGTGGCGGCACAAAAAGCTCAGCACGCCGGGAATCCCCAGTGCTTCAAGGCTGTTTTCTTCCTTTTCCTCATCGGGCAGCTGCAGAAGGTAGAAGGGGACATTGGAGGACGTCTCCCAGTGCCCCTCCATGGCTGCCAGCTTGGCAGGCTGGAATTTGACGGCATTCTGCCCTGCTATGTCGCCTGTGAGGGCGATGAGCAGAGCCAGGACAAGCGCCATAGGGGCGGCAAGGCGGAAGCTTGCCTTGAAGAAGTCCGCATGGGCGTTTGCTTTGCGTATATGCCAGGCTGAGACGCCCAGGACGAAGAAGGCTGCCAGCATCCAGGCTGTTGCCAGCTGGTGGGCGTACAGTCCCCAGGCATAGGGGTTGAGCACAACGGCAAGGAAGCTCTCAAGCTCGGCCCGCCCGTTGGCAAGGACATAGCCTGTCGGGTTCTGCATGAAGCCGTTGGCGAGGATGATCCAGAGTGCCGACAGATTGCTGGCAATGAAGACGATCCAGGCGCAGGTGCAGTGCATCTTCTTGGAGAGCTTCTTCCAGCCAAAATGCCAGACAGCCAGAAAGGTGGACTCCATAAAGAAGGCAACCGTCGCCTCTATGGCCAGCAGGGCGCCGAAGATGTCGCCCACGTATTCAGAATAGCGCGACCAGTTGGTGCCAAACTGGAACTCCAGGGTGATGCCGGTGACAACACCCAGCGTAAAGTTGATGAGAAAGAGTTTTCCCCAGAACTTCGTCTGCCTAAGCCACAGCTCATCGTTTGTCCGGACGTATTTTGTTTCCATCCAGGCGATGATGAGCGACAGCCCAAGCGTCAGCGGAACGAAGATAAAGTGGAAGAAGACGGCGGCAGCAAACTGCAGCCTTGACAACAGGACGGCATCCATAGCGGCATCCATGCCATATCCTCCCTATACTGCCTTATGGGCAAGGCGTTGAGATTTGAGGGTGCGTAAAGTGTGAGAAGGCTGTTAGAAACTTTATTGATAATGGTTGCTATTTGCAAGAAAAAATTTTGGACAGCAAAAAAGCCCCTCCGAAGGGAAGGGGCTGTGAAGTGTGCTTTCAGCTGGTCTTTGGAGCAGTCCGAGACGTCTCTTAAGAGCGGTAGTCGGAGTTGAGCTTGACGTAGCCTACGCTCAAGTCTGAGGCTTCAAGCAGGTAGGTGCCGGGGCCCTTGCCGACAGAAATTTCAATGGGAATGTCCTCTTCCTGCAGGGGGCCTTCCAGCTGGGCGTCAAAGTTGCCGCCAAGAGGCTGTCCGTTGCGGAAGAGCTCGACGCCGCACAGGGTGACTGAGACGTCTTCTGCACGCATCTTGACGCCGCTGCGTCCGACGGCAGCCACGATGCGGCCCCAGTTGGCGTCCCTGCCGTAGATGGCAGTCTTCACAAGCTGGGAGTGTCCGACGGTCCTGGCAACCTTTTCGGCATCGACGTCGGAGTCGGCGCCGGTGACGTGGATGTGCATGACCTTGGTGGCGCCCTCGCCGTCCTTGACCAGCATGTGGGCGGTGGTCCTGAGGATGTCTGTCAGCTCCTTCTCAAAGATGGCTGCGTCGGCAGGCTCTGTGATGGAGACTGCGGAGGCGCCGTTGGCAAGGGCCAGGATGGTGTCGTTGGTGGAGGTGTCGCCGTCTACGCTGACGCGGTTGAAGGTGGCATCGGCGCAGCGGGCAAAGAGGGCCTGCCACTTCTCGGGATCCACAACGGCGTCGGTGAGGCAGACGCAGAGCATGGTTGCCATGTTGGGGCAGATCATGCCGGCGCCCTTGGCCATGGTGGTCAGGCGGACTGTGCCGCCGGAAAGCTTGATGTCCTTGGAGGCAAACTTGGGGAAGGAGTCGGTGGTCATGAAGGCCCTGGTAAAGCCTTCTGCATCACGGCTGCCAAGACTTGCGATCAGGGAGGGCACTGCTGCCGTCCACTTCTCCATTTTGAACTGGTCGCCGATGACGCCTGTGGACATGGTCAGGACGGAGTCCGGCTCGATGCCCAGGCGCTCGGCTATCATCTGCTGGGTCAGGTGGCAGTTCTTGATGCCCTCCTCGCCGGTGCAGGCGTTGGCCTGGCCGGAGTTGGCGACAATGGCCCTGGCTGTGGTGTGCTGGCTCAAGACCTCCTGGCAGACCTGGACAGGGGCGGCCCTGAAGACGTTGGTGGTAAATACGCCGGCTGCAACGGCGTCTGTCTCTGAGACGATGAGGCCTAAGTCATCCCTGCCCTGGGCCTTGAAGCCGGCCTGGGCTGCGCCAGCCTGGAAGCCCTTGGGCAAATCGTTATTCTGCATCACGCTCTCCTAATCATCCTCCCGACGCAGGAGGAGAGAAAGATGGTGTTATCGTCGAAAAAAGGGCGACACACTAAGAAGAGTGTGCCGCCCTGAAAGTTATCTGAACGTCAGCCAGCTGCTGCTAGCCGCGGGCGCTCTTGATTTCCTCAGCAATGTTTGCGGGAACGCGCTCGTAGTGGTCAGGCTGCATGGTGAAGGAGGCACGGCCCTGGGTCTTGGAACGAAGGTCCGTGGCGTAGCCGAACATGCTGGCCAGAGGCACCTGGCAGCGGATGGACTGGGCGCCGCCGGAGCGGGCTTCCATGGCGGACACGCGGCCGCGGCGGCCGGTGAGGTCGCCCATGACGTCGCCGAGGTATTCCTCGGGGGTCACGACTTCCACGTCCATGATGGGCTCGAGAAGTTCGGGGGCTGCCTTCGCCATGGCGTCCTTGATGGCCATGGAGCCGGCCACGTAGAAGGCCTGCTCGGAGGAGTCGACTTCGTGGTAGGAACCGAACACCAGGTTGACCTTGACGTCAACGCAGGGGAAGCCGGCCACGACGCCGCTCTTCATGGCGTCCTGGATGCCCTTGTCGATGGAAGGAATGTATTCCTTGGGAATAACGCCGCCGGTGATGGAGTTGATGAACTCGTAGCCCTTGCCGGGATTGGGTTCAATCTCGATGACGCAGTGACCGTACTGGCCGCGGCCGCCGGACTGCTTCACGTGCTTCATATCGGACTTGGCAGGCTTGCTGATGGTCTCGCGGTAGGCGACCTGGGGCTTGCCGACGTTGGCGTTGACGTTGAATTCACGCACCAGGCGGTCAACGATGATTTCCAGATGGAGCTCGCCCATGCCGGCAATCAGGGTCTGTCCGGTTTCCTCGTCGCCCTTGACGCGGAAGGAAGGATCTTCCTTGGCCAGCTTGTTGAGGGCGGCGGAGAGGGCGTCACGGTCGCTCTTGGTCTTGGGCTCGATGGCGACTTCGATGACGGGATCCGGAATGTGCAGGGATTCCAGCTTGACGATGCGCCTTTCGTCGCAGAGCGTGTCGCCGGTGGAGCAGTTCTTCAGGCCGACCAGGGCGACGATGTCGCCGGCGCCGGCCCACTTGATGTCTTCACGCTTGTTGGCGTGCATCTTCAGGATGCGGCCCACGCGCTCACGCTTGCCGTTGTTGGCGTTGAGCACGGTCATGCCGGATTCCAGGAAGCCGGAGTAGATGCGGAAGAAGGAAAGGTGGCCGATGAAGGGGTCGGAGAACAGCTTGAACACCATGCCGCACAGAGGCTCGTCGTCTGTGCAGTGGCAGGGCTGGGTCTTCTCTTCGTCGTCCGGATCGTGGCCCTGGACAGGGGGGATATCAATGGGGCTGGGCAGGTAGTCAACAATGGCGTCCAGCAGGGGCTGCACGCCCTTGTTGCGGAAGGCCGTTCCGCAGAGCACAGGCACAACGGAGCGTCTGATGGTGGCCTTGCGCAGGCAGGAGACGATTTCGGCCTCGGTCAGCTCTTCGCCGCCCAGGTACTTTTCAAGCAGCTCCTCGTCTTCTTCAGCCACGGATTCCAGCATGTGGTGGCGGGCTTCTTCGTAGGCAGCCTGCATGTCGGCGGGAATGGGGTTCTCCACCACTTCCGTGCCCTTGGTTGCCTTGTCAAAGGTCAGCGCCTTGCCGCGGATGAGATCGACGACGCCCTCAAATTTGTCTTCAGCGCCGATGGGCAGCTGCAGGGGCACGGGAGTGGCGCCCAGGCGGTCGTGGATCATCTTCACGCAACGGTCGAAGTTGGCGCCGATGCGGTCCATCTTGTTGACGAAGCAGATGCGGGGAACATTGTAGGTGTCAGCCTGGCGCCACACGGTTTCGGACTGGGGCTCAACGCCGGCAA
Source organism: uncultured Desulfovibrio sp. (assembly GCA_964633375.1). Taxonomy (GTDB): domain Bacteria; phylum Desulfobacterota; class Desulfovibrionia; order Desulfovibrionales; family Desulfovibrionaceae; genus Desulfovibrio. The sequence continues at coordinate 23,519 of CAZWGJ010000009.1, read as the reverse complement.
CGGCGTCGAAAACGCAGACGGCACCGTCCAGCACGCGCAGGGAGCGTTCAACCTCGATGGTGAAGTCCACGTGGCCGGGGGTGTCGATGATGTTGATGCGGCAGTCCTTCCAGAAACATGTGGTTGCGGCAGAGGTGATGGTGATGCCGCGTTCCTGTTCCTGCTCCATCCAGTCCATGGTGGACTCGCCGTCATGGGTCTCGCCAATCTTGTGGTTGACGCCGGTGTAGAACAGAATGCGCTCAGTTGTTGTGGTCTTGCCGGCATCGATGTGGGCCATGATGCCGATGTTGCGTTCTTTGTCGATTGATACGGAACGGGACACGAGATATCCTCCAATATGATGCCTGCTGTGCGGTCAACAAAGCTGTGCCCTCTGTCTATAGGGGCACAGCTTTGTTTCATGCATTCAGCGTAATTTTACCAGCGGTAGTGGGCAAAAGCCTTGTTGGCTTCAGCCATGCGGTGTGTGTCTTCACGCTTCTTCACAGCGCCGCCACGACCGTTGTAGGCATCCAGGAGCTCAGCGGACAGCTTGGCGTCCATGCCTTTCTCGCCACGGGAACGAGCGTAGTTGATGATCCATCTGATGGACAGGGAGAGCTGGCGGTCGGGACGCACTTCCATGGGCACCTGATAGGTGGCGCCGCCGACACGGCGGGATTTCACTTCAAGGCGGGGCTTCACGTTGTCCAGGGCCTTCTCAAATGCCTTCATGGCATCTTCGCCGGTCTTCTCAGCCAGGGACTGCACGGAAGAGTAGAAAATCTTTTCGGCAGCACCCTTCTTGCCGTCGTACATCAGACGATTGACAAATTTGGTGACAAGCTTGCTGCCATATAAGGGATCAGGCAGAACTTCACGCTTGGGAACGGGACCTTTACGGGGCATTGTAATCTCCTTGGGCTGGATGCTTTTCCTGGCGTCATCAGCCCCGCAGCGCCCGGCGCCTTACGGCAGCCTGGTGCGTTGCATGACAAACGCCTATTAACGCAATCCATGCCTCTCCCTGCATGTATGAGGGAGTTATGCAAAGTTGTAATCTGATGCGTCTTTAGAGGCTTAAAGCCTTAAAGACTTAGGGCAGTTTTCTGCCCTCAAGCAGCCGAAAGCAGGCTACTTGGGACGCTTGGCGCCGTACTTGGAACGGCTCTTGCGGCGATCGCTGACACCGGAGGTATCCAGGGTGCCGCGGATGATGTGGTAACGGACACCAGGAAGGTCCTTTACACGGCCGCCGCGGATGAGGACGACGCTGTGCTCCTGCAGGTTGTGGCCTTCACCGGGGATGTAGGCGGTCACTTCGAGACCGTTGGTCAGGCGCACACGGGCGACCTTACGCAGAGCGGAGTTAGGCTTCTTAGGGGTGGTTGTGTACACACGGGTGCACACGCCGCGGCGCTGAGGGCAGGCATGCAGGGCGGGAGTCTTTTTATGCTTCACCGTGTCCTTGCGCTCAATGCGGATGAGCTGGTTGATGGTAGGCATTCTTCCTCCAAATTAGGATTATCCCCTTTGACGGGGCGCAAAAGAAGAAGAGGGGATGACCCCTCTGTAAGAAAGCGAGCTGTACTGAACAACAGGCGCTTTGTCAAGGTCGTTTGGGAAGGTCGGCAGGGAATTTGTGCCGGACAAAAGCGCCTTTGCACCCGCCCTATTCGTGATCGTGGCAGTGGCAGTGATCGCCGTGCTCGTGGTCATGATGGTGATGGTGATCGTGATCGTGGTGCGTGGGGAGCTTGGTCTCGACAAACTCGTCGAGACCGTCGGTTTCGCCCAGGTAGGTCAGGACGCGGTAGTGCAGGTTGCCTATGATGTGCTCCAGCATTTCCGTGCACTCGTCGCCGAAGGTGCGGCTCAAGAGCTCGACCAGGAAGGCGATGCGCCTGCTGTCGCGGTAGGCTTCCTTTCCTTCCTCGTCGCCCTCGGGGGCGTTTTCCAGGGAGGCTGCAAAGGCGTCGATTTCTTCCTGGGTGACGTTTTTGATCGGCTGGGGCACGTTGTTGATGTGCACAAGGCCGTTGATGAGGCTCAGTTCCTGCTCCTCTCCTGAAATGTAACCAATGATGACGGACATAAGTTCCTCCCGTAGCGAGATGCCTTAAGGCAGCGAAGTTCAGCGTCAGGCCAGGCAAAAATGGAAAAGCGCTGCCGGCAGCGCAGGGCCGTCGGCAGCGCAAAGCATGGGAAAGTGCCGGGAAGCCGGCTGGGGATCTTGCCCCAGCCTAGTCTTCGCTGCTGTTCAGCACTTCAGTAAAGCGGTCCTTCAGGACTGTGAGCTTGGCCAGGTTGTCCTTGAGCTCGGCCTCGCGCTCGCGCTCGCGCTGGACAATTTCCGGCTTGGCGCGGGAGACGAAGCTCTCGTTGCCAAGCTTCTTGGCAACCACCTGCAGCGCCTGCTCAATCTTGCCCATTTCCTTGGCAAGGCGGGCGACTTCGCTTTGCAGATCGACGTTGCCCTTGAGGGGGACGATGATCTGGCAGCCCTGCACGACAGAGCTTGCCGACGCCTTGGGCGCCTGCACGTCGAGGCCGATGTCCATCTTTTCCAGACGGGCCAGGCTGGCAATCATGACGCTGTTTTCCTCCAGGAGGGCGCGCTGTTCTTCGGAGGCGGGATGCACCTTCAGCGTCACCTTGTGGCCGGGGGCTATGCCGAGCTCGGCCTTGATGGTGCGCACGGCGACAATGACGCCCTGGAGGAATTCCATTCTGGCGGCATCCTCGGGCTTCAGGCAGCCGGGACGCATCTCAGGGTAGGGCCTGCGGGCGATGTCGTCGCCGGCCTGTCCGGGCAGCCCCTGCCAGATTTCTGCCGTGACAAAGGGCATGACAGGATGCAGCAGAAGCAGGATTTCCTTGAGGACGGTGTAGAGCACGTACTGGGACTCGCCCTTGCGCTCCGGATCCTGCAAGTCGGTCTTGACCAGCTCCAGGTACCAGTCGCAGAACTCGTTCCAGAGGAACTTGTAGCCGCCCTGGGCCACGTCGTTGAAGCGGTACTCGTCGAAGGCCTTGTCCATGTCGGCCTTGAGCACTTCAAGGCGGTGGAGGATCCAGCGGTTGTTCAGGCCCTTGACCTGGGTCAGGTCGACTGCAGCAGGCGCATCGTCGTCCAGGTTCATCAGCGTGAAGCGGGCTGAGTTCCAGAGCTTGTTGACAAAGTGCCTGTAGCCCTCGATGCGCTCCTCGGAGAGCTTGATGTCGCGGCCCATGGCTGCAAAGGCAGTCAGGGTGAAGCGCAGAGCGTCGCAGCCGTAGGCGTCAATCATCTTGACAGGGTCGATGACGTTGCCTGTGGACTTGGACATCTTGCGTCCGGTGGCGTCGCGGACCAAAGCGTGCAGGTAGACGTCCTTGAAGGGCACCTGGTCCATGAAGTGCTCGCCCATGATCATCATGCGGGCGACCCAGAAGAAGAGGATGTCAAAGCCGGTGACCAGCACGGTGGTGGGGTACCACTTCTTGAGGTCTTCGGTTTCGTCCGGCCAGCCCAGGGTGGAGAAGGGCCAGAGTGCTGAGGAGAACCAGGTGTCCAGCACGTCCTCGTCCTGGGTCAGATGCGTGGAGCCGCATTCAGGGCAGACGGCGGGGTCTGTCTCGGCAACGATGGTGTGGCCGTTTTCGCACTGCCAGGCAGGGATGCGGTGGCCCCACCAGATCTGGCGGCTGATGCACCAGTCGCGCATGTTGTCCAGCCAGTGGTAGTAGGTCTTGAGCCAGGTCTCGGGCATGAGCCTGGTGCGCTCGGGCATGGCGCTCTTGGCCCTTGCGGCCAGCTTGGAGGTGGCAACAAACCACTGCTCGGACACATGGGGCTCGACGACGGTGTGGCAGCGGTAGCAGTGGCCCACGGAGTGGGCGAGGTCTTCCACGGCAACCAGATCGCCTGCGGCGTCGATGTCCTCGATGATGGCCTTGCGGCAGTCCTTCTTGGTCATTCCGGCATACTTGCCGGCCTCTTCCTTCATGATGCCGTTTTCATCGATGACCTGGATGAATTCCAGATCGTGGTTCTTGCCCAGGGCCCAGTCATTATGATCGTGGCAGGGCGTGACCTTGAGGGCGCCGGTGCCGAAGGTCATGTCGACGTACTTGTCGGCGATGATGGGCAGGCGGCGGCCAAAGACAGGCAGGATGGCCGTCTTGCCGATGAGGTGCTGGTAGCGCTCGTCGTCGGGGTGCACGCAGACTGCGGTGTCGCCGGGGATGGTTTCCGGCCTGGTCGTGGCAATGACGATGCTCTCGTCTGAGCCTTCAATATGGTAGCGGATTTTCCAGAGAGAGCCTTTTTCGTCGGTGTGCTCGACTTCGTCGTCGGCCAGGGCCGTGTGGCAGCGGGAGCACCAGTTGATGATGTACTTGCCGCGGTAGATGAGCCCTTCCTTGTACAGTTGGACAAAGACCTTGCGCACTGCCCTGGAGAGGCCTTCGTCAAGGGTGAAGCGCAGGCGCGTCCAGTCGACGGAGCAGCCTAAGGAATCGATCTGGTTGAGGATCCTGTGGCCGTATTCCTCGCGCCACTGCCAGACGCGCTCTATGAATTTTTCACGTCCCAGGTCCTGGCGGCGCAGCCCTTCCTTGGCGATCATGCGCTCCACGACGTTCTGGGTGGCGATGCCGGCATGGTCTGTTCCCGGGATCCAGAGGACGTTGCGTCCTTTCTGGCGGTAGTGGCGGCAGAGGGAGTCGATAAGAGTCAGGTTGATAGCGTGCCCGATGTGCAGGGCGCCGGTGACGTTTGGCGGGGGGATGACTATGCAGTAGGGATCGCCTGGATCCTTGGGGTCGGGCGTAAAGGTCTTTTCTTCACGCCAGCGTGTACGCCATTTGCCCTCAACGTCACGGGGCTCATAGCCCTTGGGCAGTGTATCTGACATCTTGCTTTCTCCATCAAAGTCAGGGATAGTATGCCTATGCTTACTACCATGCCACCAATAGCCATGCTGTGGGATTCGTCCCATATATGGGGATTCATGGCTTTACGCAGTTTGTGGAGCCTTGGCTTCCCCATACGGCTCCTTAAAGGAAGAGAAATAGCCCATGGTGCCCTTTTTCGCAAGACAGAGGACGGGGGGCGCTTCTGCATGCTGCTGGTGCCGGGCGGGCCTGCTGCGCCCAAGTGCGAGGCGCTTGGCGAGGATGGAAGGGAAGCTGTCAGAGAGTACCTTGCGCGGGGCGGACGCTACCTTGGCTTTTGCGGCGGCGCGGGCCTGGCCCTGTCGCATTCAAGAGGCATAGGGCTCTGCCCCTGGAAGAGGGCGGAGTATCCGCAGCGGCTGCTGCACCTGATTTCCGGCTATACGCTGGCTGAGCCTGTGGCCCATGAGCTTACGCCCGACTGGGACGGGCACAATCCCTCTCTTCCTGTGTGGTGGCCCGGGCGCTTCAGCAACTGCGGAGGAGAGGTGGACGTTCTTGCGCGCTACAAGGGGCCCGACAAGGACTTCTGCATCGGGGACATCGCCCTTGAGACGGTGCCCATCCATGTCTTCAAGGAATGGAAGAGCCGCTACGGCCTCAACTTGACGGCGGATTTTTTGAGCGGCGAGGAGATCATCGTCCGCGGAGAGTACGGTAAGGGCGAGTATGTCTTGAGCTACTCCCACCTGGAAACCCCTGCCAGCCCTGACGCCAACAGCTGGCTGATCCACATCATCGCCAAGCTGACGGGGCTCAAGGCCAAGACCGGCGTCGTCCCAAGCTGGGACATAGAAGCCCCGATCAGCAATATGTCGAGGCATGTTCCGCCCTCGCTGCGGGCGGCAGCGGAAAACACCCGCGAGGTAATCGCCCTAGGCATGGAGCAGCGGCTCTTCTTCCCCAGGACCTCCTGGCTTATAGGCTGGAAGCCGGGGCTTCCCGGAAGCCTCTGCAACAACCTGCTTGCCTGCGTCTCAGTTGCCTGCTCCCTTGAGCCGACAGCTGCTGCCAAAGCGTACTGGCACGAGGCGGAGCCAGAGTTCAGGGAACTTGGCAGCGCCTTCTTCATGGGGGCCGAGGGCTACCTTTTGGCGCAGCGCCTGTCGTATTCCTTGAGCGACTTCATGCCGCAGGCCCTGGACAAAAAGAGCCTCGCACATGAAAGGGACCGCCTCTTCGGGCACCCCATGCAGGGCAACGGCCTGCTTGGCAGGCTTGTGCAGCTGATAGAGGAATACATCTACCTCTGCCTCAAAGAGGCGTAGGACTGCGTGAAAGCAAAAGCAAAAGCAAAAGAAGAAAGAAAAGACCCCCGCAAAGCTGCGGAGGTCTTTTTTATGGGCTGCTTCAGGGGAAATGCTGAAAGCTTGAATGCGGTTGTGTAGTGTTATTTAGCTGTTAGAGCTTGCGGACCTCGGCATACCAGGCTGCAGACTGCTCAAGCATCTTGCTGTTCCTGGAAGCCAGCTCCTGGGGATCGCGGACAAAGCCGTCCATGAGCTGGGCGGAGTCGAAGAGCCCGTTGATGAGGCTGGTCAGGATGGCATCATTTCCGTCCGCCTTGAAGATGCGCAGCATGGTGCGCAACAGCGGATGCTCGCGGTTGACTTCAAGGGTCTTGACCGGAATGGAGTCGTCCTTGCCCATCTGGCGCATCAGCCTGTCCATGGCGGAGGTCATGCCGTCGCCGGAGGAAAGGACGGCCGGGCTGTCAGCCAGCCTGCTGGAGACAACGACGTCCGTGACCTTGCCGCTCAGCTGCTCCTTCATCTTGGCCAGAAGGTCGGAGAAGGTCTTTTCGTCCTCCTCGGAGAGGGGGGCTGCCTTGGGCGTGCTGTCCTCCTTGTCGGCGAAGTCCTTCAGGTCGTCTTCCTCGGCCTTTTCAATGGACTTGATCGTCCATTCCTTGTACTGGCCCTGGCCTTCCATCATGAACTCGTCGAGGGCTTCATAGAAGAAGAGCACCTCGATGCCCTTTTTGCGGAAGCGGTCCATGTAGGGATTGACCTTGGCGGCCTCGCGGTTGGGGGCGGTCACAAACCAGATGGTCTTCTGGCCTTCAAGGCCGCGCTTCATGTAGTCGTCCAGGCTGGTGAGCTCTTCGTCATTGTCAAAGGAAGAGGAGCTGAAGCGCAGCAGGGACAGAATCTTGTCGCGGTTCATGAAGTCCGACTGCGGTCCAAGCTTCAGGAAGCTGCCGTGCTTCTCCCAGAACTTCTTGTATTTCTCAGGATCGTCGGCAGCCATCTTTTCCAGGTGCGTCAAGGTCTGCTTGACTATGGTCTGGTTGATTTTGCGCAGGACCCTGTTCTCCTGCAGCGTTTCGCGGGAGATGTTCAGGGGGAGGTCGGCTGTGTCAACGATGCCCTTGAAGAAGCCCAGGTGGAAGGGGATGAGGTCCTTGTTCTTGTGCTGGATCAGGACGCGGTTGCTGTAGAGGTCCACGCCCCAGAACTCGTCCTCCCTCATGCGGATGTCCTGCTTTTCATCGGGGATGAAGAGCAGGGCCTGGAACTGCACAGGCAGGTCCACGCTGATGTGCAGCCAGTCCAGGGGATCCTTGGAGTCGTAGGTGAAGGACTTGTAGAACTCCTTGTACTGCTCCTCGGTGATCTGGCTCTTGGGCTCGCGCCACAGGGCAGGCTGGGTGTTGACCTTTTCGTCGTCGACAAAGACGGGGAAGGGGACGAAGCCGGAGTGTTTGCGGATTGCGCCTTCGACGCGGTACTTCTCGGCGTACTCAAGGGCGTCGTCCTTGAGGTGGATGACGATCTTGGTGCCGCGGACGGGCTCTGCCTCTTCAGTGGCCGAGACGGAGTAGGTGCCAAGACCGTCGCTCTCCCAGACATGGGCGGCAGCATCGCCAAAGGCAGGCCTGGAGTAGACCTCGACCTTGCTTGCGATCATAAAGACGGAATAGAAGCCGACGCCGAAGTGACCGATGATCTGGCTGGCGTCTGCTGGCTTGCCGTCGTCGCCGGCATGGGCTGCCAGCTGGGCCAGGAAGTCCTCGGATCCGGACTTGGCAATGATGCCCAAATTGTCGCCCAGCTCCTGCTCGGTCATGCCGATGCCTGTATCGGCAATGGTGAGCTGCTTGTTGTCCTTGTCCAGCTTGATGCGGATTTCCATGGGAAGCTCAGGCTCCCTGGGCGTCTCGCCGCTGTTCTGCCTGAAGCGCAGCTTGTCCAAGGCGTCTGATGCATTGCTGATCAGCTCGCGCAGAAAGATCTCCTTGTTGGTGTACAGGGAGTTGGTCAGAATCTGTAAAACCTTGCGGACCTCAGCACGAAATTCGCAGGTCTTCTTTTCTTCAGCCATTGATATTCCTCCGAAGAGATAACTTCGTGTGTTGTTAGTAAGCAGTTGCAGCCTGTACTTGTGGGGCCTTCAACAGGTCGGGACAGGCCGTGCAGTACCCTTGCTGGAAGGAGAAATAAGCACGGATGCAGAAAGTGCAAGATATGAGCTGCGCGCCCTTGTCCGTCCCGGCATCCTGCCCTGGCCGGCGCCGGCTTTTTTGTCGGACGCCTCATCGTACTGAACGTCGTATGCCGCATGGGAGAGCTGCCGGCTGGGGGTATGTTTTGGCAGCTAAAGTACTGATTTTTAAGTAGTTTTTGCCTTGGGGAGCTTTTTGCAGCGTGACCAGGCAGGGAAAATTTTTTGAAGCAGTCCAACTGGTTGATTTCAGGTGAGAAAACGGCATTTTTTCGCCGCGAAAGTCCTAAATTTTTGCGCTTTGGGGCCTGGGGGGCAAAAGAAAGCCCCGGATGCCTGTTGGGCAGTCCGGGGCGGGAAAAAGCGTCGTGCAGAACGAAAGGCTACTGCATCGATTTGGGGTCAATCCATTCCTTGAGGATGGCTTCCTTGGCAAGCGTCATCTGGCCGGGCTTCTTTTCCATGGCAAGCTCTGTCCCGCCGTTGAGGGAGAAGACAGCCCAGTCGCCGCGGGGCAGGCGGGAGCTGGACACCATGGCTGAAAGATGGGCATTGGCTTCCTTTGCAGAGCAGAAGACCGGAAATTCCCTTGCGCCTGGCGTCAGGATGACGTCTGAGCCTGCAGCAACGTCCATCATCAGAAAGCCGGGGGCATAGGTGTAGAGGGTTGCACACTGCTGCTTTGGCGCAAGTGCTGCCGCCGTCTCATCCTTCGCATTCGATCCTGCGCAGGCACCGAGCGAGGCAAGCAGAAGACAGAAGAGGGGAAGCAGCACGATGTTTTTGGGCATAGCATGGTCTCCTTGCTTTCTGCCTTCAAGGCTACAGGTCGCCGAAGTGGTTGCTGCCGCCATGGGAGGCGCTGCCGGACTGGCTGGGGGCATTCCCAAAGGAGCTGGCATTCTGCGGATAGTTCTGGGCGGCTTGCTGCGGGAAGCTGCCAGCCATCTGCTGCAGGCGGCTGATGCGGTCTTCCATGGGCGGATGGGTGCTGAAGAGATTGTCCATTTTGCCGCCGAAAAGAGGGCTGACAATAAAGAGGCTGGCGGTTGAGGCATTGCCCTGCTGCATGGGAATCTGCTGGGATGCCATCTGCAGCTTGTTCAGGGCATTGGCAAGCGCCAGCGGGTCGCTGCTGAACTCGGCTCCGCCTTCGTCAGCCAGGTATTCCCGTGAGCGGGAAATGGCCATCTGGATGAGTGTTGCTGCAAGGGGGGCCAGAATGGCCAGCAGCAGGGCAGCCAGAGGGGAGGTGCGCTCGCCGTCGCTGTCTCTTCCGCCAAAGATGGCAGTAAACTGGAGCATGTTGGCAAGCGTTACGATGGTGCTGCCAAGCACTGAGGCGACAGTCTGGATGAGGATGTCCCTGTGGGCGATGTGGGCGATTTCATGGGCCAGGACGCCGCGAAGTTCCCTTGGGTTCAGCACCCCTAAGATGCCCTCGGTGCAGGCGACGACGGCGTGCTCGGGATCCCTGCCGGTGGCAAAGGCGTTGGGCGCCTGTTCAGGCACAACGCAGACTTTTGGCTTGGGGATGCCGGCGTTTGCAGCCAGCTCCTCGACAATCTGGTGCAGTACTGGCGCCTCGGCAGGGGAGACCTCCCTGGCACTGTACATTTTCAGGACAATGGAGTCTGAGAACCAGTAGGAAAAGACGTTCATGCCAAGGGCGAGAACGAAGGCGATGATGATGCCGCCTCTGCCGCCGACAAGGCCGCCGATGCAGATGATGATGGCGGACAGGGCTGCCAGAAGAAGCATGGTTTTGATTTGGCTGGTCATAATATCCTCATCTTAGGATGCACTATGTGCAGCAGACGTCAAAAGTTTTTTCAGATGCCGTGCGAAAAAGTCCGGAAGCTACCCTTTGCTTATGCCCTGCCGGCAGCTTTCAGCCATCTGCTGCAGGCGGCTGATGCGGTCTTCCGTGGACGGATGGGTGCTGAAGAGGCGGCTTATCTTCCCGCCGAAGACGGGGCTGACAATAAAGAGGCTGGCTGTTGCCTCATTGCAGCGCTTCATGGGAATCTGGCCGGCTTTTGCCTGCAGCTTGTCCAGTGCGCTGGCCAGCGACAGCGGATCGCGGCTGTAGGCGGCGCCGCCTTCGTCGGCATAGTATTCCCTTGATCGTGAAATAGCCATCTGGAGAATGGCTGCCGCAATGGGGGCCAGGATGGCCAGCAGCAGGGATCCGCTCTGTTCCTGGCCATCCTGGCCCCGGCCTTTGGCAGGCTTGTACTGCCGCACTGCCATCATAATAATAGTGCTGGCAAGCACAGAGGCAATAGCCTGAATCAGAATGTCCCTGTGGGCAACGTGGGCTATTTCATGGGCCAGGACGGCGCGGACCTCCCTGGGTGTGAGCGTCTTCAGGATGCCTGAGGTGCAGGCGACGGCGGCGTGCTCCGGATTTCTGCCGGTGGCAAAGGCATTTGGCGCCTTTTCAGGCACAAGGTAGAGCCTGGGTTTGGGGATGCCGGCGTTTGCGGCCAGCTCCCCGACAATCTGGTGCAGCATGGGAGCTTCAGCTGGAGCAATCTCCCTGGCTTTGTACGTCTTCAGGATAATGGTGTCAGAGAACCAGTAGGCGCCAATGTTCAGCACAAGGGAAAGGGCAAAGGCAAAGAGGCCGCCTGCCCTGCCGCCGCACAGGACGCCGACGGCGATCATAAGGGCGGACAATATGCCCAGTAGAAGCATGGTTTTTATTTGGCTGCCCATGATATCCTCATGCTTTTGGGATGCGGCTGACAGGGTGTCGACGACTTTGCCGCAGAAGAAAACATCGCCCTGCGCATGGTCTGGCGCGCAAGTGCCTGCATAAAAAACACCGCACCCCCAAAAGGGCGCGGCGTCAAGGGTCCTGTCTTGCTACTTTGCCATGTTGTTGCGCCACCAAAGCTGGAAGACCATCAGCGTCCACAAGGGCACGCGCAAATCCTGCCTGCCCGAGAGGTGGCTGTCCATCAGGGTTCTCAGCTCGGCAGCATTGAAAAGACCCTGGCGGTTTACGAAGTCCGCACCCAGAAGTTCCTCCATGAGGGGGCGCAGGCGCCCTCTCAGCCACTGCGCCACCGGAATCTGGAAGCCTCGCTTGTTGCGGTGCAGGATCTTGTCGGGCAGAAGATCGGCAAAGGCTTTCTTGAGCAGGAATTTGCGCTGGAAGCCCCTAAGCTTGCAGGAGACCGGCAGCTTTGCCACAAATTCCGCCGTCTTTCTGTCCAGGAAGGGAGCCCTGACCTCAAGGGAGTTCAGCATGGAGCAGCGGTCCACCTTGACCAAGATGTCGTCCAAAAGGAAGCCGTGCACATAGGCATTGCAGGCCCTGTGCAGGTCGACTGCGTCGTCCCACTGCCAGTAGGCGTCATAGGTCGGCTTGTAGAGGCGCTCCTTTGCCAGGAAAGAGGAGTCCTTGTTTTTGAGAAGCTTTTCCTGCAGGTCAGCAGAGCAGGCAGTCAGCATGGATGCTATGCGCAGCCAGGCAGGCTCGGCAGCGGAGCGCAAAAAGGTCTCGGTTGCCAGGCGCGGGTTGATGTAGCCGGAGGAGGCCGGCAGATGATGGCAGATGGGCTCAAGGATTTTATGGCGCACGAAGGCCGGCAGCCTGTTGTATTTTTCTGCCAGGTCAAAGCCGATAAAGTGCTCGTAGCCGCACCAAAGCTCATCCGATCCGTCTCCGCCCAGAGCGACTGTGACATGCTCCCTGGTCATTTTGGCCAGAAGCCACTGCGGGGCCACGGAGGCGTCGGCCATGGGCACGTCCATGGAGCTGACAATCTGCGGCAGAAGGTCGGCGCATTCCTCCGCCTTCAGCACGCGCTCCTTGTGGCTGGTGGCAAAGGCCTCTGCTACGGCGTGGGCGTAGCTGCTTTCATCAAAGCTTGCCTCCTCAAAGCCTATGGAAAAGGACTTGACGGGCTGTTCTGAGTACTCGGCCATAAGGCCGGTCACGATGCTTGAGTCTATGCCGCCAGAGAGGAAGACGCCCAGGGGCACGTCGGAGATCATGCGGCAGCGGACGGCATTGCGCATGAGCCTGTTCAGCTCCTCGCAGGCCTGCACCTCATCGACGGGCTCCTTGGAGCACAAGGGGAGAGCCCAGTATTTGAAGGTGGAAAACTGGCCGTTTTCCAGCACAAAGCCGCATGATGGCGGCAGCTGCTTAACCTCATGGAACATGGTGCCCGGGCAGGGCACATACTGGTAGGCAAGGTAGCGCATCAGCGCTTCCTCATCCATGGTGAAGCTCAAGTCCGGCACCTTTTTGAGGCAGGTGAGCTCGGAGGCAAAATGGAAGCGATTATGCTGGATGGTGTAGAAGAAGGGCTTTTTGCCGAAGCGGTCCCTGGCGCCGAAGAGGCGGTGCTTTTCTGCATCCCAGAGCACAAAGGCAAACATGCCGTCCAGCTGCTCAAGACAGTCTGTGCCCCAGCGCCTGTAGGCTGCCAGGATGACTTCCGTGTCGGAGTTTGTCTGGAAGGAAAAGCCCTCTTTCTCAAGTCCTTTGCGCAGCTCGGGGAAGTTGTAGATTTCGCCGTTGAAGGTGATGCAGAGCTTTTTGGCCGCATCCCACATGGGCTGGGCGCCGCCTGAAAGGTCAATGATGGACAGCCTTCTGTGGCCTAAGCACACGCTCTGGCAGAGCTCGACGCCGCTTCCGTTGGGGCCCCTGTAGCTCATGCTGTCGGTCATGGCTGTGACAGCCTGCGTGACGCATGATGGCAGGTCCTGGGCAGGATTGATGGAGGCAATACCGGCTATTCCGCACATAAGTTGATTCCTCTGCCTAACTGTCGGCACGACAAGCCTGGGACTTGATGAAGAGATCGGCCAGCAGGGCGCCGTTCTTTTCAGGGGAGAAGAGCTCCCCTGCCAGGGCGGCCCCGTTTTTCCCGTATTCCCTGGCTGCATCTGGATTGGCGACAAGCTCTGCTATGGCAGAAGCCAGCGCCTCAGGATCCCTCTGCGGCACAAGCAGGCCGGTCTTTTGGTGGTGCACAATCTCAGGGATGGCATTGACTGAGCTTGCCACCACGGGAAGCCCGAAGCTCATGGCCTCGATGAGGGTGTTGGGTATGCCGTCGCACTGCCCGTCTTTGGCCACCACGCAGGGGGCTAAGAAGATGTCGTGTGCTTTCAGGATTTCGGGGAAGGCGTCGTGGGAGACAAGCCCTGGAAAAGAGACGCAGTCATCCAGCTTGAGGCTTGAGCAGAGCTCATGGATGGAGGTGCCCATGCCGCCAAGCCCCATCATCTTGCCGCCGCCGCCAACCAATGTCAGATGGAAGGGGACGCCTTTTTTCCGCAGTATGGCCAGCGCCTGCAGAAGGATGTCAAAGCCCTTGGTGACGTCGAAGCGCCCGCAGGCAAGGAGCTTGACGGGCTTAGCCATGCGCACGGGGGCCAGGCTGTCCACATGCAGGGTCAGGCAGTTGTAGATGACCTCGACTTCTGCATCGGGGGTAAGAGCATGGATGCGCTTTTCGTCTGCCTGGTTGTTGGTGCGGATGAGGCAGGCGGCCTTCATCTTGTCCACAAGGTCGGGGTCTGCCGGGCGCAGGTTGTTGGCGCGCACGCAGGTGATGTAGGGTATGCCCGTGATGTCGTGCACGACCCTGGCTGCCGTGGTGGTGCCCCTTGGCCAGGGGGCGTAGAGGCAGGTTATCTGCCTTTGCTGCAGAACGGGTGCCAGATGCACTCCGGCAAGGAAGGCCCAGAGGTTTTCGCCAAGCACTTCAAGGCTCGGCCATCTGCGGCAGACATGCTCTGCAAAGAGGCTGCAGAAGCGCTTCGGGCTTTTGGCAAAGAACTTCAGGGCGGAGCACAGGATGGAGGGCAGGGCCTTGACGCCCAGCCTTGAAGCGGAGGACGCCTGCGCCTGCATCTCCTTGGAGCAGAGCCTGAGGTTCAAGCCGTAGAGGGTATAGACTTCCGTGGGGAGATGGTTTTTCAGCCCCTCCACGTCGCGGAAGATGAAGGGCTGGGTAAAGAGCGGATACCACAGAAGGATGACGGCCACTTTGGGAAGCGCCGCCGGGGATGAAGTTGTCTGCATCGTATCTTGTGTCGTCTGCGCCGCGGCAGCCGGTTCAGCCTGGGTCATGTCTATCTTCCTTCAAGTGCAGAGCCTGGCCCCTCGCGGATAAGGCAGAGATGGAAAAGGCGTTAAGCCTGAGGGCAGGTCCAGTCGCAGCCGCCGGCATTCAGGACAGGGCAGGAGCCTTCCTTTATGTGCCTGAGCCCGTCCATGGTGGTGAAGGTGACGTCATAGGCGTCCATCAGCCAGACAAGGTAGGCGCGGCACTTGGCCAGGAAGCTGTCGACGGCCTCAGCGGAGGGCAGGCGGGGGTTGCCGCCGGGCATCATTTCCGAGGAGTGCCAGGTGAGCGAGAGCACGTCCGCCCCTCTGGAGAGGGCCAGGCTGGTTACGGCCTTCATGGCCCACAAGGGGTGGTAGACGGGGAGCAGCGCCAGTGCACCCCAGTGCTGCAGGGAGGCTGCAATCTTGTCGCTGCCAAGCTTCTGAACAAAAGCGGTGATGAAGGGCGCAAGCGAGGTGACAGTCAGCGGCACCTCAAAAATGCTCCCTTCAGCCGTTGCCACAACATAGGGCGTCGTCTGCGGCGCCGTAAAGTGGTCGGGCCCCAAGTTTTGGGCATTGCCCTTGTGGAGGGGGCGGATGGAGGCATCCGTCTTGAGCCCTGCCTTGGCCAGCAGCTGCCAGTGGCGGGCGTGCAGGTCCCATCTCCCCATGCGGAAGGACAGCGGCCTCTCCCCCGACCTCTGCTCGCAGAGGCTTAGGACGGACTCAAGCTTGCCGCAGAAAAGGCTGTCTGAAAGCCTGATGGACGGGACGCTTGTAACAAAGCTTGTCTCAGGCGCCGTTGTGATCGGCGGGGGGTTCCAGTGGTGCAGGTGCGCACCTATTTCAAGCGTCTGCTTCTCGGCAAAGTCTTCAATATGGCGCCAGGCTGCATCGTTTTTCAAAACGGCATGGGCACAGAAAAGCGTCGGCTGCGCTCCCAGTTCACACAAGGGGCGCAGCCGGCTTAAATATTGAAGATTGTCCGCCTGAGCGGCGGCAACAGCATAGCTTGAACGGAAGAGTCCTTCTTCCTCAACATCAAGAGACAAGCACAGGTAGACGTGCTTTTTGCTCAAAATATGAGCCTCCGTTCTGCCGTTTTGGTCTTAACAGGCGGTGCTTTCGGGATGCTCCTTGCGGTAGGTATCCACGATGGCACGGGCGTTGGGAATTTCCTCGATGATGGCGTCGACGGTCTTCCGCACGTTTTCCTCGGTCTGGCAGGCAGAGAGGAAGAAGCGCAGGCGGGCCTCGCCTTCCTTAACAGCGGGGAAGGTGATGGGCATGACGTAGATGCCGCGGCTGAAGAGCTGGGTTGCCAAAAAGCCCGTGAACATGGACTCGCCGGTGATGATGGGCACGATGGCGTAGCCCTGGGACTCGCCGGTGTCCAGACCCTTGCTCTTGGCGTAGGAGAGGAAGTACTGGGAGATGTGCTGGAGCTTGTGCACACGCTCGGGCTCCCTCTTGAGGATTTCCAGGGCCTTGAGGCTGGCGACGGCCAGGACGGGGCTGAGGCCGACGCTGAACACGAAGCCCGGGGAGCCGTGCTTCAGATAGTCGATGAGCTCCTTCTTGCCGGCAATGTAGCCGCCGCAGCCGCACAGTGTCTTGGACAGCGTGCTCATCCACAGATCGATGTCTTCGGGCTGGAGGTTGAAGTACTCGCGGACGCCGCCGCCGTGCTCGCCGATGG
This sequence comes from uncultured Desulfovibrio sp., assembly GCA_964633375.1. Taxonomy (GTDB): domain Bacteria; phylum Desulfobacterota; class Desulfovibrionia; order Desulfovibrionales; family Desulfovibrionaceae; genus Desulfovibrio. The sequence continues at coordinate 7,374 of CAZWGJ010000009.1, read as the reverse complement.
TGCCGAAGGAGTGGGCTTCATCCACCATGAGCATGCAGTCGTACTGCTTCTTGAGCTGCACGATGCGGGGCAGGTCGGGGATGTTGCCGTCCATGCTGAAGAGCCCTTCGGTGACGATGACGCAGCGCTTGTATTCGCCGCGCTTGGCCTTGAGCAGGCGCTCCAAATCGTCGCAGTCGTTGTGGGCGTAGGCAAAGCGGGCTGAGCCGGCGAGCCTGGCTCCCTGGGAGAGGGAGTTGTGCGCCAGCTGATCGTAGAGGATCAGGTCGCTCTTGCCGAAAAGGAAGCCGAGCGTGGAGACGTTGGTGGCGTGGCCGCTCACGTAGACGATGCAGTCTTCCGTGCCGAGGAAGTCTGCGATTGCCTGCTCCAGCTTCCTGTGCGGGCTGCGCTCGCCGCCGACCAGGCGGCTGGCGCCGGCCGACGTGCCGAAGGTTTTGGCAGCCTTGACGACTTCCTCAGTGATTTCAGGGTGAGTATTTATATCTAAATAGTCGTAGGTGGAGAAGTTGATGTAGTCCTTGCCCTTGATGTGGATGGTTGCCTTGGCGGCGCGATCCGCATTCAGGAAGAGGGGGCTTTCCATGCCCATCTTCTTGCCAAGAGCGACCAGTCTGCTGAAGGACAGCTTGGAGCGGACCTTTGAACAAGAGTCTTTTGCCTCCTGCGCTGCAGCAGGGGCAGAAGTGCTGGGGGAGTTATTCATCACGATTCCTTGGGAATAGAGGCCGTCCGGCCTGCCTGATACAGCCCTGGGGCCGCCTTGCGGGGGCACCTTGGAACTGTATGGGAATATGAGAAAATTTTTAAATAAACGCTTTTCACTATACACATGAAAAACAGTCAAGGCAAGCCTCTCTTAAAGAGAGGGACAGAGGATGAATGTGCCGCTCAATGGACTTCATGAAGAGATTGTGTCTGGATGAGCCAGGATAAAGGAATGCTCTTTTTGGCATTGTGCAATGATTGAGGGCGGCAGAATAGCACAGTATGCCTGATACTGGAATGCCGTGTTTGTGATTTTGGCAGATGATAGACTGCCTGCGGCATGCTGTATCCGCATGAAGCCATAGGAAACGCCCCGGCTGCTTTCCTGATGCAGTCTTTCCATCCCCCTTGACTTGCGCATGGATATATAGTCTATCTAAAATTTTCAGGAGACTGATGATGCTCCCTCTGTTCTGCACAGGAATGCCTGATCGTCCGGCAGGCTGTTCAGGCAGGCTTGAAGCAGGGGAAAAGGTCCGGCGGAACAGCGCCCTGCAGCGCTTTTTTGCCCTGCCTTTTGCGCATCGTCTCCTGTCTGGTACGCTGTCTTTGATTTCCAGTCAGGGAAGGCTTGTCCAAAAGAGGCTGGTCTCTCTAGCAAGGAGGATCCTGAATGCAGGGCATAGTGACAGATGAAGCGCTGAGACCGTGTCTGCGCAGCTGCGTGTCGCTCGATCAGGTCTGGTACACAGAGTTTGCCGGAGCCGGCGGGCGCTGGCATATGGGTGCAGTGGAAGCCGGCTGGGAAGCCCAGCTGCCCCTGACGAGCCTGCCTGGAGAGGAAGAGCTGAAAGGGCTTGCCGAGCGGGGCATCTGGCTGGCAAAGGATGCGGACAAAAAGCCGCCCGTCTGCGTCATGTGCTGCGGGCAGGGCTCCATCTGGCCCGGCATGGGCAGGGAGCTCTACGACTATTTCCCTGAAGCCAGGGCCGCCATGGACAGGCTTGCCGCCTGCACCAACTGGGACGTCCTTTCCCTTATGGACGAGCCCAATGTGGAGACCATAGGACTGACGCAGTGGGCGCAGCCCTATCTCTTTCTGCTGGAATACGCGCAGTGGAGCGTCTTTTTGTCCAGGGGGCTTGATCCCTCCTGTCTGTGCGGCCACTCCTTGGGCGAGCTCATCGCCCTCTGCCTGGCAGGCGTCTACACCCCTGAAACCTGCTGGTACATATTGGAGACAAGGTCGCGCCACGTCTCTGAGATGGAGGCGAGATCCCGCCGCGAGACCGGCATGATGGGCGTCTACGCCGGCCTTGACGTGATCAACGAGCTGCGCAGCCAGTGGCCCGACATCTACATTTCAAACTACAACACGCCCGAGCAGTTCATTGTTTCCGGCCCGAGGGAAGTGCTGAAGGAGGCGCGCAGGCACCTGCGCAGGCAGCGCATTCCTGCCGTCATCCTCAACATCGCCATGGCCTTCCACCACCCCAGCATGCGCGTCCTGCGCGATATGGACAGCCGCAGGCTGGGCATGCTGGACATGGTGCCCTCAAAGAGGCCCCTGGTCAGCTGCGTGACGGCCGAGGAATACCCCAGGACGCATGAGGGCATCTGCACGGCCATCATGGACCTGGATGAAAACACCGTGAACTGGCTGCCCTGCGTGAACACCATCTATGAAAAGCGCGGCATCAGGCACTTCCTGGAGCTGGGGCCGCAGGACACCTTGTGCGGACTGGTGTCGGCCATCAAGCCGGATGCCTTCTGCCAGCCGGCCAGCTCCCGCGGAAGGGAGAGGGACTGCATGCGCCAGGCCCTGGCAAGGCTCTACTCCCTGGGGCTTCTGCCGCACAGCCGCTTGGTGCAGGTCGCCCAAAACTGGCAGCCCATGCCTGAGGCCAGGCTGCATCCGGCCATGAAGGAGACCGAGGCCGAGCTTGAAGCCGAGGCAAAGACTGAGAACATTGGCATTCCCGAGCTGAGGAGCATACTGGCAGAGGCCAGCGCCCTGCCGGCAGAGAGCCTGCATGGCTCCATGGATCTGCGCTTTGACCTGCACCTGCGCTCAAGCTATTTCCCCTCGCTCATTGACCAGGCCCAGAAAGCCCTGGGCGTGGAAGTCTCCTTTGAAGAGCTGCTGACTGTCTCAACCATAGCGGATCTTGAGCGCGTCTTTAAGGGAGAGCCCGTTCAGGAGGAGGCTGCAGGCCCTGTCAAGAAGCTTGGCAGCCTGATGGAGCGCCCCTTCCTTGCCCGCTGCAATTGCAGTGAAGGAGCAGTGCAGGAAGAAGGAAAGCCTGCAGAATTAAGCGAGGATCCGGCAAGAACGGTTGATCTTCCAGGCATTATAGCCGTGCACGGCAGGGACGATGCCTTGTGCGCAGCCCTGGTGCGCACTATTTCCTCCATGGAGAGGCAGTTCCTGCTGGACGGCCCCATGCCTGAAACGCGCAGCGTCATTGAGGGCATGGGATCCACAGTCCTTGCAGACAGCGCCTGGCAGGATGCCTGCCAAGAGGCTGCAAAGGCTGACTTTATGCTGTGGCAGGGGCTTGATGACGAGGCTGAGTCTGAGACAGCGGCGGCCATTGCAAAAGACAGTGGCTGTCCCTTCCTGATGCTTGTCGAACGCCTGCCTGAAAGCGGGGCTGAAGGCTCAGAGGCCAAGGGAGTCCTGGCTGAAGGAAGCAGCAAAGTCCTTGCTGTCCGGATTGGCCAGGAGCTTGAGTCCAGGCAGTGGAATGATTTGCAGCTGGGCGACTTGGTTTTGCGTGAGCTTCGCGCAGGACGTCATGGTGCCGTGTGCTGGACAAAGGACAGTGAGGCGGCTTTGCTGCCCAGGCCCTTGAAGGACAATGCCGACAGCTCTCCCATGGTCTTCCCAGCCCGCAGCGGCCTCTTTGACAGGCATTCTGCTGCGGCTGTTTGGGAAGCCCAGTTCTCGCCTGAGCTTGTCCCTTCGCTTAAGGATCTGCCCAAGGAGGGGGAAGGCTGGAGCACGCTTCCCTTGTCCCTCATTTTGGAGGCGCACAGGGAGGCGGCCATATTGGCATCGCCCGGGCTTGCCTGCCTTGGCATGTGCGACATCAGGGTGCAGGGCAAAGGCGAAGTCCGCCAGGGGCTTGTGCGCGAGATTCGCCTTGTCACAGACATACGTCCCTGGCTGAAGAATGACGGAGCCATGAACAGGCTCTGCAGGGTGCAGAGCAGCCTGCGCGGCATGAGCCGCACCGGGCGCAGCTCCTTCCAGTACGAAGAGATGCCTGAAAGCTGCGTCATCCTGGCAGGCCATGCCGCCAGCCCTGAAAGGCTGTGGGAGGATCCTGCCGCGGAGTCTGGGCAGGAGCTGGACCTTGCGCAGTTTTATAGGACAGCCGGCATAGGGCAGGGCTGGCGCTTCCTTGCCTCTGCCAGGATGGACGGCGGGCACATGCTGAGGGCGGAGCTTGCCGAGGAAGCCTTCCTTGCCCTTCACGCTGTTTCTGTCTATACTAAAGAACTCTTTTCTGACTGTATGGATGCTTTTTCAGACAGCGGCAGGCGGCATCTCTGCGCTCTTGAGGCGGTGCTGCAGGCCGTTGAGCTGGCAAGAAGCGTCGATGCGCCCAGCACGCAGTGCGAAGCTCTGCCAGGGCTGATTGGCTTTGTGCGCTTCGGCCAGGCCGACGAGGGTCCGTATGTCCTCAGCCTGAAGCGCAGCTGGGATCAGGACCGCGTCCTGCGCTATGATGCGCAGGTCACCAACGCCAAAGGGCAGTGCCTCCTGGTGGTCATGCACATTGAGTACAATGCCCTTGCCTGATGCGGGAACCTCTGCCGCGTAGCCTGCGGCATTCCTTCTGCCGTAAACTGTTCTTCAGGTGGTCTGATGAAAACATCAAATATATCTCTGCGTATACTTCCGGCAGCGCTCGCCGTAGCCATGCTCGTGTCCGGAGGTTCAGGCTGCACGTCCAACAAGGCAGGCATGTCCTCGCCGGAGCTGCCGGCCAAGCACTGGCTGGACGAGGCGCCGGGCATTCCCATTGAAAACAAGGCGAAGTACGACGCAGCCGTCCCGTCGCTGTACCAGGCGGACAAGAAGTTCGGCTTTGAGGACTGCGTGTATCTGACCCTCCAGCAGTCCCCGGCGCTGGTCAACAGCGTCGTTGACATTGAAATCAAGCGCCTGGACAGGACATCGGCCATCTGGAAGTTCCTGCCTGAGCCGCACCTGGTTTTGTCGGTTGCGCAGAACCTCACCAACTACAACAGCGATGCCAAGGACGTGGACGGCGAGTACGGCCGTCCGCAGTACGAAATCAGCTTCTATGCCCCGTTCCCCAACCCCGTGGCGACGGCCTTTGAAATCAAGGCCCAGACCATGATGACGGGCATAGCCATCTCCACGCACCGCAAGGCTGTTGCCAATGCCATCTACGAGATAGCGCAGGCTTATTTGAGCCTGCAGGCGCAGCAGAAGAAGCTGGAGGCGCAGCGCTCCATCCTTCCTCTGACCAGGGAGATGACGGAGTACTGGAAGAAGGTTGAGTCTGTGGAAGGCAACCAGGGTTCGGCCGTCAGCCTGGCCCACCAGGATGAGCGCGAGGCTGAGCTGGGCGTTGAGAAGGCTGAGATGGAAGAGACCATGCAGCGCACCAAGCTGAAGGTGCTGGCAGGCGTCGATCCCCATCAGAAGTTCAATGTGGACGCCTCCCACGCCGACGACATCCTGAAGGGCTTTGACGGCAAGAAGCTGCGCTGGGAAAACAGCTGGCTCAACTCCGAAGACAATCTGCTCTTAAGGACGCAGATCAAGCTGTCCGACTACAACATCATGCTCGCCTGGGCGCAGTACGTGCCCAACATGAGCATAGCCGTCAACATGAACCCCGGCCGCGGCCAGTCCCAGCCCAGCAGCGGACCGAACGACCAGTTCATCCACTTAAGCTTCGACTTCCCGCTTCTCGACTGGGGCCGCAGGTACCGCGGCGTGCAGGCTGCACGCATGACCAAGGCCCAGGCCTTCCACTCCCTGGCTCAGAAGCGCTTCGACTACCAGAACAAGTGGCTGGAGGCTGAGCAGTCCCTGGCCCTTGCCATGACCAACTTGAAGCTTGCCGCCAACAGGTACAAGACTGCCCAGATGCAGTACGACGAAGCCCGCATCGGCTTTGAAAACGGCCTGGAGCAGCTGCCTGAAGTTGCCAGGAACCAGCAGGCCATGGTTGAGGCCCAGATTGAGTACATTGACACTGAGCTGAAGTACCGTCTGGCAGAGCTGGACTGGATGTATTTGTCCGGCTCCCTGGAAAGGAAGTTCCTTGGCCTGCCTGACAAGGAAATGAATGAGATGGTGGGCGGTCATGCCGAAGTGAGCTCCGGCAGCGGCGACCTGACGCCTCTTCAGGAGCCCGGCAAGGAGCCTGTCTTCCCGGCAGCCCCTGCCCAGGCAAAGGAAAAGGAAAACAGGCCTGTCGGCCACGCCAAGCCGATGCAGCTGCCCGACCTTGACAACAAGGACGGCGACCTGACCGTAACCCCGCAGATGTAGGCGCAGGCTCCGCACGATTGCGGGGCTGCGAAGAACGTCTTGTAAGGGATGACGACAACCCGGCCCCTCTTGGCCGGACGGCATATTTTGGGAGGAGGTGCGCTTTTTTGCGAATCAGCGGGAAGGGCGCACCTGTTAGATGATGAAGAAAAATTTTCTCTGCAGCTGCCTGGCACTTTTGGCTGTTGTCCTCTTTATGGGCGCAGTTTCTGCCAGTGCCGCTGATACGACGATCCTGACAGGCAAGGTGAAGACGACTGTCACCCGCAGTCCGGCTGTGCACTTCAACGGCGTTGTCGATGAGGTGCTGGTGCAGCCGGGTGAGCATGTGAAGAAGGGGCAGCCCATCTTCCGCTACGTCCTGCAGGATGAAGCCCGCCGCGCCTTGCAGAGAGAGGTTAACCAAGGTCCCAACACCGAGTCCATGAAGAGCCAGGTGCTTGATTTGAGCCGCCAGCTCTCCCAGTCCCAGGCCCAGCGCAACAAGGCGCGCTCCCTGGCAGCCAGCGGTCTTGGCTCAAGCCAGGCTTCAGAGCGCATGCAGTATGAAGTGAAGTCCCTTGAAGACAGAATTGCCCTTTTGAAGCAGTCCATTGAAAAGGCGCAGAGCAACTTTGACATACGCATGAAGGAGCTGAGCGGGTATTTTGATACAGAGATCACCGAGGGCATGAAGCTGCCCGAGTACCTGTATCTGAAGTCGCCCATTGACGGCTATGTCCTCTCCATCAGCGCCAATATGAATCCTGGTTCCATCTTTAATGCGGGACACGCCCCTATTTCCATAGGACAGATGGATCCCATGCTTATTCAGGTGCCCGTGTACGAGTCCGAGGTGTCTGCCCTCAAGGTTGGTGACAAAGCCACAGTAGAGATTCCTTCTTTGAACAACAAAAGCTTTACGGCAAATATTACGAACATTGCCTGGGCTTCCAACCAGATGGGCGTGTCTGAGGCATCCTACTTCAATGTAGAGCTCACCATTCCCAATCCGCAGCTGGAACTGAAGCCTGGCTTCAAGGCTGTTGTCCGCTTCAAGCTGAAGTAGCAAGAAAGCAGTCACGGGCTGAAAGCGCGATGAAACTGAAGAGCATTCCTCAACGGCTGGGCTACATCTTAGGGGCACA
>CAZWGJ010000008.1:0-36219 GCA_964633375.1 uncultured Desulfovibrio sp. | reverse complement strand
AAATGCAAGCCTCCCTGTTCCATTTTTATGACTTTTTATAAAAGACCGCCTAACCCCACGCTTTTCCTCGGTCCTTCTCCTTCCCGTGTATCCCACAGGCAGGCTGCTTTTCCCCCCGGCCATAAGACTTTGCCAATCAGATGCCGAATTCATCTATTCGGACGCCACAGATGCTTGCTCTGGCTGCGGTGCCCCTGCTGGCTTCTCGATGCTTGCCTCTGTCTGAACTTTCCTGCGTCCGTGCGCTCTTCTTTACCGTCATGTTTTAAGATGTCTTTCAGGTCAGCCTACAGCATGTTCTCCTTACTTGCCGGCTTTCCCGCAGCTCATACCCTGCTTCTTCAGGGCAGAATTTTGCCTGCCGCTTCTTCCAGCTCCAGTCCTGTGTCTGGAGCTGACTTCTGCTTGGGAACTTTCCCCTATTAGAACACCGTCATGTTGTGCTGCACACACAAAAAAAGGCGGGTAAATCCCGCCTTTTCTCTTTAACTTATCTTCTCTTAGGACCTAATCAAAATAACTGCGTCCAAATTCCAGGGCCTTCAGATTCACGGCCTGCAGCTTTTCAGGCAGGAAAAGACGCAGACATTCCTCAAAAACATCTACACCGAAGGGCAGAAGCCCTGACGCACAGACTGCGGCCAGCAAAACAGTATTGCCGGCCTGCATGGCTCCTGCCTTGATGCCGAGCTCGCGGCAGGGGAGGAAATGCGCCTGTGAGGCAACCTCAGAGACCTTGGCCTGGATTTCGTCCAGGGAAGGATACTTTGCCTGCCCCATGGCGACGCCTACTGGAGGCATGGCATTGGAGCTTGAGAAGACAACGCCGCCCTTGCGCAGATAGTGCAGGCCGCGCAGGGTTTCCAGAGGCTCAAAACCCAGGATGACATCGGCTTCGCCCGGCTCCAGCTTGGGAGAGCGCCAGCCGCCCAGAAGCAGGACGGACTCAACAACGCCTCCGCGCTGGGCCATGCCGTGCACCTCGCCTGCCACGACGTCAACGCCGGCATGGAGGGCGGTACGGGCAAGAAGGGCTGTCGCCGTCAGCGAGCCCTGTCCGCCGACACCCGTAAAGTAGATACGAAGTTTTTTGCTGTCGTTCATACTATCCTCCTAGCCGCGCTGCACCAGTTTGAAGCTCTTGGGAGCAACCTGCAGGCAGACGCCGCAGCCGGTGCACAGCTCGGCGTCAACAGCGCAGTCGCCGTCCTTGCGGCAGAACGCAGGACAGGCCAGCGTGTCAAAGCACCTCTTGGTGTCTTCATTCTGGGCTGTGACCGTAGCATAGCGCACGCCGCCCTTGTGCAGGGAACGGCGGGCATACAGAGCACAGGGCTCCTCGCAAATCAGCACGCGCACGCCGTCCAGCATCTTGAATTCTTCCATCGCACTCATGACGGACTTCAGGTTGAAGGACTTGGCCTTCTTCACCTGGGTGATGCCGAAGCCGCGCACAATGGACTCAATGTCCAGATGCTGGCAGAGGTCGCCCAGCTGCTCCTGGAGCATGCCGGGGTTGGGCTGATGCCCGGTCATAGCCGTCGTGCCGTTGTCAAGGATGACAACGATCACGTTCATGCGGTTGAAGACGGCATTGGCAAGGCCGGTCATGCCGGAATGGAAGAAGGTGGAGTCGCCGATGAAGGAGACCACAGGACGGCCTGACAGCATGGCAAAGCCGGAGCCGCCGGAGATGGAAGAGCCCATGCAGAAGAGGAAGTCTGCGCACTTCAGAGGCGGCAGCATGCCAAGGGTGTAGCAGCCGATGTCCGAGGCGTAGACGGCGTCGTCGCCAAAGACCTGCCTGGCTGCGTAGAAGACAGCCCTGTGGGAGCAGCCGGCGCAGAGGTTTGGCGGACGGTTGGGCAGCCCCTCAACAGGAGTGCCGGCGGCTTCCTCGGCGGAAACGCCCAGGAAGTCCTGCAGCGCAGCAATGAGGAGCGGCGTTGAGTACTCGCCCTGGATGGTCAACTTTCCGCCCTTGCCAAAAATCTTGGCTGCAAGGCCGGCCTTCTGACAGACGACGCGGACGCCGTTTTCCAGCAGCGGATCGTTTTCCTCGACGACCAGGACCTTTTCGCACTGGCCAAGGAAGTCGGCGATGCGCTTTTCAGGCAGGGGCCAGGTCATGCCAAGCTCAAGCACGCGCACCTTGTCCTCGGCCTTCAGTGTGCCCAGTGCGTCGCTTACATAGTTCCTGGACACGCCGGAAACGATGATGCCGCAGGCAGGATTGGAGGCCGGCACATGCTCGATGGTGAAGGGGCTTTTTTCAGCAATGGCCATGGCCTTGGCCATGTTTTCCTCGAGCACCTTGTGGCGGACCTTGGCAACAGCCGGCACGGGCACAAAGCGCAGCGGGTTGCGCTTGAACTCAATGACGTCGTTGGTGTCGACAGGCAGATCGTCAAAGGTCACTGCGCCGCGCATGTGGTTGACGCGGGTGGTTGTGCGCAGCAGGACGGGCTGCTCCAGCTCCCTGGCCACACGGAAGGCCTCTTTGGTCATTTCCTTGGCTTCCTGGGCGGAACAGGGCTCAAAGCACGGCAGGGAGGCGGCCCTGGCGTAGTTGCGGTTGTCCTGCTCGTTCTGGGAGGAATGGAAGCCGGGATCGTCGGCAGACAGGACGACCAGCCCGCCGGGAAGACCTGTATAGGCTGTGGTGAAGAGAGGGTCAGCCGCAACGTTGAGCCCCACGTGCTTCATGGTGACAAGAGCCTTGCCGCCGGCAAGGGAGGCGCCGCAGGCAACTTCCATGGCCACCTTCTCGTTGACCGAGTACTGCAGGCGGTAGCGGCCGCCGTTGCCGCCTATGCGGCGGAACGTGTCAGGGACTTCCGAGGACGGTGTGCCGGGGTAGCAGGTGACGACGTGCACGCCTGCTTCCAGGGCGCCGCGCACTATGGCTTCGTTGCCCAAAAGCAGGTGGCATTCACCCTGTTTCCCCTCAAGCAGAGGATTTTTGCTCATTATGGACTCCTATATTCTACCAACCCTCCCTAAGGAGAGAGAGCTACTATATTGGAACATTGACTATCACAGACAAGGGCTGTGTTCAATTTCCCTTCCATCAAAAGATGGCTGCGCAGCATCAGGCGATGCCTCAGACGATGCGCCCTGCGATCACAAAGCCGGCATTCTCCGCAAGGGGGGAACGCCGACTTGTACGATGAAGTGATCCCCGCCTTATGCTCCGGACGGAAGGGGGATGCGGAGAAAACGTGCGCCTACTTGGCCTGCTCTTTCTCACCCTTGGCCAGGATGCGTATATCCCTTGCCCTGGTGGCGCTGTACTCCCTGTCCAGTTCAGAGGGTGCAGATGCTGCCAGCTCGTCGTAGGTCTTGGCGGCAAGTTCATAGTCCTTGGCACGGGCTGCGCCCTCAGCCATCATGAGCTTCACCTGCACGCCTGAGGCCTCAGGCAGCTTGGGAATGACGCCCTGCAGAATCTTGACGCCCTCGGCGTACTTGCCTGCAAAGAACAGCTCGCCTGCCTGGTTGACGGCAGAGGCAAGCCCCAGCGGGTTGTCAAAATCAGCCTTTGCCACCTTGGCATAGGCCTGGGCTGCCATCTCGCTGCTGCCCTGGGCAACAGCGCTCTGCACCATGGCTACAGCCACAGGAAGACGCATGGAGGAAGGGCAGTCCTTTTCCAGCGCCTCAAGGGAGGACATCTGCTGGGCTGAGGGAGCGCCCTGCATAATCTTGGCTATGGACTCCAAAGCCTCAGCCTGTCTTGAGTTCTGCACGTAGCGGTAGCAGGCAGAGCCCAGCAGCGCGACGATCAGCAAGACGATGATGCCCACGATGTACTTGCTGTTGGCACTGATAAAGGCAAGCAGAGGACGGCTTTCAAGGCCAACCTCAGCCTGTATATTTGCCAGCAGGGACTGATTTTTCTCAAGCGGGCTGGAATCAACACGAGGCATGAAAGAATTCTCCTAAACTGCCGGCAGAAGGACATGCCCTCTGCCGGCCTGATAAACCTTAAGTTCTGCTGCAGGACAAAAGCCTGGCAGCCTTATTTGTTGAACAGCATTTCCTGGTAGGTGGGCAGGGACCAGATGTCTTCCGGCACCACGCCCTCAAGGCTGTCGGCCGCCTCGCGCACAAGGTTCATGGCAGGCAGCACCTCAGCGCAGTAGCGGGTCGCCTTGACCTGGATGTCGTCTTCGGCATCGACGCTTCCAACGCAGGCCTCAAGCTCGTCGGCACGCTTCTTGACCAGGCACATGCCGCTGTTGACCTGCTCCAGCGTCTCTGTCTCAGGAGCAATGCCAAGGCCCTTGAGGGACTGGCAGACTGAAGCCAGCTTGTTCACATAGGCCAGGGCAGCAGGGAAGACGTTGGTCCTCGCCATGCGGACTGCCAGCATGGCCTCGGTGCGCAGCGTCTTGCAGTACTGCTCAAGGTAAATCTCGACCCTGGCCTTGACCTCGGCCTGGTTCATGATGCCTAGGCGCACATAGAGGTTCATGACCTCGGGGGACTCCAGCACGGGAATGGCTTCCGGCGTGCTGTGCAGGTCTGGCAGCCCGCGGCGGACAGCCTCCTTCTGCCAGACTTCGGAGTAGCCGTCGCCGTTGAAGATGACGGCGCTGTGCTCTTCCATCACATGGCTGATGAAGCTCTGCAGGGCGTCGTTGAAGGACTTGCCCTCGTTGAGCTCCCTCTCAAGCCAGTCGGCGGCAAAGCCCAGGGAGTCGGCCATGGCGGCGTTGAGGGCCGTGATGGAGTCGGCTGCAGACTGGCTGGAGCCCAGGGCGCGGAACTCAAAGCGGTTGCCCACAAAGGCAATGGGGCTTGTGCGGTTGCGGTCGCCGGGATCCCTGGGCAGGTTGGGCAGCGTGTCCACGCCCACATCCATCATCGTCTTCCTGGTGTCGTTCTGCGCCTGCTCCAGATGTCCGGAGCGGAAGGCAGCCAGGACCTCGGTCAGCTGGTCGCCCAGGAAGATGGACATGATGGCCGGCGGCGCCTCATTGGCGCCAAGACGGTGGTCGTTGCTGGCAGAAGCCACAGTGGCGCGCAGAAGACCGCCGAACTTGTGCACGGCGCGGATCAGGGCGCACACAAAGACCAGGAACTTGGCATTGGCATAGGGCGTGTCGCCAGGCTCAAAGAGCGAACCCAGCTCGGAGTTGCCCACGGAGTAGTTGAGGTGCTTGCCTGAGCCGTTGATGCAGTTGAAGGGCTTTTCATGGAGCAGGCATTTGAGGCCGTGGCGCTTGGCGACATTGCGCAGGGCGGCCATGATAAGGTGGTTGTGGTCAACAGCCACGTTTGCCTGTTCAAAGAAGGGGGCGATTTCATACTGCCCGGGCGCCACTTCATTGTGCCTGGTGCTGACCGGCACGCCCAGCTTGTAGAGGTAGCGCTCTGTCTCCATCATAAAGGAGAGCACGCGCTGGGGGATGACGCCGAAATACTGGTCGCTGAACTCCTGCCCTTTGGCAGGCCTGGCGCCAAAAAGGGTGCGTCCGGCTACAAGCAGGTCCTCACGGGCAAAGGTGTAGTTGTTGTCGATGAGGAAGTATTCCTGCTCAAGGCCGGCATAGGCTACGACAGGCAAGTCGCTTTCGACGTTGAAGAGCTTGAGGACGCGCTTTGCCTCATGGTTCAGGGCCTGCCCTGAACGCAGCATGGGCGTCTTCTTGTCCAGCACCACGCCGGTCCAGGAAAGGAACATGGTGGGGATGCAGAGCACGATGCAGTTTGGTCCTTCCTGCAGATAGGCAGGGCTTGTCACGTCCCAGGCCGTGTAGCCGCGTGCCTCAAAGGTGGAGCGCAGGCCGCCTGAAGGGAAGGAGGAGCCGTCCGCCTCGCCGCGGATCAGCATGGAGCCTGAGAACTCGGCAATGACGCCGCCTGCGCCGTCGGGCTTCAGAAACGTGTCGTGCTTTTCTGCAGTCTGCCCTGTCAAAGGATAAAAGATGTGGGTGTAATGGGTTGCGCCATGCTCTATGGCCCAGTCCTTCATGACCGCAGCCACGGTGTTGGCGATGGCAGGATCCAATGTTTCGCCGTACTGGATGGTCTTGGTCAGGGAACGGTAAACGTCCTTGGGCAGGCGCTCACGCATCACTTTGTCGTTGAAGACATTGCAGCCAAAGAGTTGCGTGGGTTTGACGTCACGATAACTGAAACCTGTTGATTCCGGATTGTAGGTTGTAATGGCCTGGATGGCACTCTGCCTCGCAGACATCTTGCTCATGATTGGCTCCTGGCTGGCGTCTGGTCGTAAAAGGGGAAAATCTCAGATGCATGCACCGCTGCGGCTTTGCAGCATTAGTTGACCGATAGGATCTCTATGTCAAAGATGAGATCCTTGCCGGCCATGGGCTGGTTGGCATCCAGGGTAATCTGCTCATCGGTCACTTCGCTGATCACAGCGTAGATGACGCCGCCCTGCTCATTGGTCAGCTCGATGGGCGTCCCCACCTTGGCAGGAATGCTGTCCGGCACCTGGGTGCGGTCCACGGTAAAGAACAGGTCCTTGTCAACAGGGCCGTAGGCCTGGTCGCAGGGAATCTCCACCGTAAAGCGGTCGCCCACTTCATGCCCCATGACGCCTTTTTCAAAGCCCGGGATAAGCTGCTTGCGGCCGACAGTGAACTCCAAAGGCTCACGGCCGGCACGCCTGGAAGAATCAAATTCCGTGCCGTCCCGCAAGGTTCCAACATAATGCACTTTGACGGTATCGCCGTTTTCAATGGCCATTGAGGGTTCTCCTTAACCTGATGGATGAGATGAGCCGGCTGGCAGTTTCAAGCCCCTCTGCACGGCTTTTCAGCCACGCCTGGGCACTGTCAGCTGTCCTGTTTTTGATCCGCTTTTCATATCCTAAACACCAGTGAGAAACAAGAATTGATTTTGGGATCCCCCTGCCTCTCCCCTCTCTCCCTGTCCTTTGGGATGCGTAAAAGCACAGCCTGCAGGCGCCTCTGACGAAACATCTTATGCTCCCTTGACGCCCTTCTTTTCGATGAATAGAGTAAATCCCCTTTATTCTTGGCTTCACCATTAAGAACCCATGCAGGACTTCTAGAAGTCCCTCCCCCGCACGGGATGACGCATGAAGGCAGGAATTACGCAGTTTCTGGTACGTACCATGCTTCAGGCAGGCTTGCCCTGACGGGCTCCAGCCTGCATGCAGGATCCTCCCCCAAAACGGATACCGACAGCAGAGGTACGCTGCTGCTTCTTCCCCATCACCAGACAAGAAAACAGTCCCGCCCCAGGGCGGACAACAAACGGAGAATTCCTGTGACAGACATCCGCTCTGCCTATACAGACAGCATCAACTTCTTTGCCGCCGCAGCGCCGGCAGACCTTGCCGGGCAGTACGGCTCGCCGCTCTATATCTATAATGAGGCCATCCTGCGCAAAAGATGCCAGGATCTGAAAAACCTCTGCACAGTACCAGGCTTCGGCGTCAACTATTCCGTGAAGGCCAACTCCAACCCCGCCCTGCTCCGCATCATCCGCGAGGAAGGGCTGGTCGTGGACGCCATGAGCCCTGGCGAGCTGCACATGGACCTTCTGGCAGGCTTCACCAGCGATGAGATCCTCTACATCTCCAACAATATTTCCCCCGCGGAAATGCGCAACGCCATAGACCACAAGCTTCTGGTCAGCGTCGACTCCCTCTCCCAGCTGGACCTCTACGGGCAGTTCAACCCCGGCGGCAGCGTCATGGTCCGCTTCAACCCCGGCATTGGCGCAGGCCACCACCAGAAGGTCATAACCGCCGGCAAGGAAACCAAGTTCGGCGTCCTGCCCGAAGACGCAGAGGCCGTCTTGAAGCTGCTTGAAAAGCACCGCCTGACCCTTGCCGGCGTCAACCAGCACATAGGCTCCTGCTTCATGGAGCCCGACGGCTACATCAAGGCAGCCGCCGTGCTGCTCAGCCTTATCGACTCCTTCCCCGCCGCCATGCGCGGCAAGATTGAGGTCATCGATTTTGGCGGCGGCTTCGGCATTCCCTACCACAAGTACGACAACGAAGCCCGCCTCGACCTGGCTGCCCTTGGCAGGGGGCTGGACGAGATCCTCTTCAGCTGGAAGGAAAAGACAGGCTACAGCGGACGCTTCTTAGTTGAGCCAGGGCGCTACATCGTCGCAGAATGCGGGCTGCTCCTAGGCACGGTGGAGGCTGTCAAAAACAACGGCGCCAGGCGCTATGCCGGAACCGACATCGGCTTCAACGTCCTGCAGCGCCCCGTCATGTACGGCGCCTTCCACGACGTGGAAATCTACGGGGACAAGGCCCTTTCCAGAAACGACATGGCCCAGACCATCTCCGGCAACATCTGCGAGAGCGGCGACATCCTGGCCAAGGACAGGGTGCTTCCCGAAATGCACGAGGGAGACCTTGTCGGCATTCTTGACGCCGGAGCCTACGGCTTCTCCATGTCCTCCAGCTACAACACCCGCTTCCTGCCGGCAGAGGTTCTCCTGACAAAAGACAACACAGTGCGGCTCATCCGCCGCAGGCAGACCCTGGACGACCTGACAGCGGCACTTGTCCGCTAACATCAGGACTTCCTCCGCAAGGCAGGGAAGACCTCGCTACGTTCTTCAAGCAGGGGAACAGCCATTTGGCTGCTCCCCTGTCTTCCCCTTTTTGCCTGAAAAAAACTGGCGCCTTCCCCAGCCGCCAGCCAGGCCCTAATTCCCCCTTCATGACCACGCAAGCTTCTGCAGACCATCTTTCCACCTCCCCCATGGCCGTCTGGAACCTCACCTGGCCGCAGGTTCTCATGACCTACATCATCTATGTCATGAACCTGGTGCCCGTCCTGACTGCCGGGCATCTCTCAGCCGACATCCAGGCCGCACTGGGCATGGTCATACAGTGTCTGCTGTTTCTGACCGTCCTGAACATGGGGCTTGCAGCCGGCGCCACGGCCGCCATCAGCCAGGCGCTGGGTGCCGGGCTTGCCGCACGTGCCAAGCGCTACATAACAAGCATCCTGGCCGTCAGCGCCCTGCTTGGCTGCGCCATGGGGCTTGCCGGCTGGCTGGCAGGGGATGACATCCTGCAGCTTGTCCATCTGCCCGAGTCAACGGTTGATGAGGCAGACAGCCTTTTTGGCATCTACATGGTCTCCCTGCCCTTCGCCTACATCTACACCACGGCAGGCGTCGTGTTCCGTGCTGCAAGGGAAGTTCTCATCCCGCTCCTTGTCGGGACCGTCATCTGCCTTGTACATGCCTTTGTCTGCCTTGGCACAAGCTTTGGCTTGTGCGGGCTTCCCGAGTGGGGCGCCGACGGCATTGCCTGGGCAAGCGTCGCAGCCAACGCCGTCGGCGCCTGCATCAACTGTGCGCTGCTCGTAAGCCGCGGGTATCTGGACAAAAAGTCCGTCCCGCCCCTGAAATGGCTCAAAAAGGGTCTGCCCTATCTTGTCAAGGTGACAGTGCCGGCCTTCCTCTCACACGCGGTCTGGTATTCAGGCTACCTGGTCCTCTTCATCCTGATGGCCTCAGTCCCGACCGACAGCGTCTTTGCCCTGGCAGGCCTGACTGCTGGGCTGCGCATAGAAGGCCTGCTCTTTATGCCGGGCGACGCCTTCAGCATGTCCGCCTCCATCCTGGTCGGCAACTGCCTTGGCGCAGGACTGAAAGCGGAAGCCCGCAGGACGGCGCTCTCCCTTCTGCGCACAGCCGTCATCCTTATGAGCCTTGCAGCCTGCGCAGTCTGGCCCTTCAGGGAGGACCTTGCGCAGTTCATGAGCACGGATCCCCTGACTCAGTCCTATATTGTCTCCTATCTGAACTACAATCTGCTCTCAACGCCCTTTTCCGTTGGCGCAACCGTCCTTGGCGGCGTTTTGACAGGCGCCGGCGCAACCAAGCTGAACTTTCTGGTCTTCACCGGCACCATCTGGCTTCTGCGCCTGCCGGCAGGCTGGTTCCTGGGGCACCACGTCCTTGGCACAGCCTCAGGCATCTTTATCGCCATGCTGGCCTCGCAGGCTGTGCAGGCGCTCATCCTGCTGTTTTTGTTCCATAAAGGCAGCTGGATGCACTACGCCATGCAGACGGCAAAAACGAGAAGGCGGCATGCCTGCTGACCTGCAAAAAAGCCCCCTGCCTTCCCCTCTCCTGCACCCTGTGCGGCATTAGCGGCGGCAACCACGGCGACGTTTCCAACGACAGCGCACACCATGACCTGCAGCCTGCCCCGGCAGCGGCGGCAAAGGCTCTCCTTCAAGGCATTCATAATGACCAACCTGCTTTTTCATCCCATCACCTTAGACGAAACAGAGCATTTCTATCATATGTGGAACCTGACCCTGGAGCGCGCCATGACCTACAGCATGGTGACCCTCTGGGGCTGGCGTGCGTACAACGAGCTGGAATGGGCCTTTGACGGCAATCTCTGCTGGATACGCCCGACCAAGTTCGAGCCAAACCTGTTCTGGGCGCCTGTGGGCGACTGGGAAAAGGCTGACTGGGGAAGCCTGCTTCAGTCCGGCATGAAGTTCATCTGCGTGCCGGAAAAGCTTGAGGCAATATGGCGTGAGCAGCTTGGAGGGCGCATCCAGTCAGAGGAAGACCGCGGGCAGTTTGAGTACGTCTACAACACCTCGGATCTGGCCTCGCTCAAGGGCAACCGCTACCACAAGAAGAAGAACCACCTGCAGGCCTACAGGAAGGCCTACGGCGAACCCGACTACCGTCCCATGAGCGATGCGATCATAGAGGACTGCCTGGCGCTGCAGGACACCTGGTGCCAGTGGAACGACTGCGCAGCCGAAGAGACGCTGGCTGCGGAGAACTACTCCCTGAACCTCCTGCTCACCCACTACGACCGCTTCCGCTACCTCTGCGGCGGCGCCCTCTACATCAACGACGAAATCGTCGCCTTCTCCATCGGCGAGAAGCTCGACGATGAAACCATGGGCGTGCACTACGAAAAAGGCATGAGCAGCGTCCGCGGCGTCTACCAGGCCATCAACTGGGCCTTTGTGACCCATGAGTGCAGCGAAGTTGATTTTGTCAACAGGGCGGAGGACATGGACGATGAGGGGTTGAGGCAGGCAAAGCTCTCCTACCACCCCTCCTCCTTCCTCAAAAAGTACACGGTCGTCATAGCCTGACACGCCGCCTTTGCAGGCTCTTGACGGTCTGCCTGCATATGTTCAGTATGGACAAATTGGACAGTCTGGATCTGCTTTTGGCAAACCATGCTCTTCAACGTCGTTCAACGCACTTTACTACAGCCAGCTTAAGGAGCGTTCATGCAGCCATCAATCTTCCGCGTGCCCTGTCTTCTGCTCATCCTTGCCCTTTCAGCCGCCTGCGGCGGCAAGAAGCCGGAGCCGGTCCCGAACTACACCTACGGACAGGAAATCAAGGATTTGCGAACACTTCCCCAGAACCTTGAAGCCTACCTCGGGCAGGACCGCAACCAGCCCATCCTGAGCCAGGACGAGGCAAGCCAGGCTTTAAGCAAGTGGAAGTCCCGCTTCTTCTCCCCCTGGAACATGAGCAGGCCCTCAGTTGCCAAAAACGACGTGGAGCTCATGCTGAAAAGCAAGGCCCGCGGCTGGAAGAACGGCTCTGTGAAGTGGACGGATGCCGAATGGCAGAACATGCGCGCCAATGCCGACATGGGAAGCTGGCCCAACCTGAATGAAAAGGGCATCACCATCCGCTCTGCCAACCTGCGCGAGCTGCCCACAGCCCAGGGCCGCTACACCAAGCCCACTGCAAATCCTGCCGACAATCCCTTTGACATGTTCCAGTACTCGCGCCTGCCCATGGGCCTGCCGGTCCTGCTCTGCCAGAAGAGCCGCGACGGACGCTGGATCTACGTTGAGACCTCCATTGCCAGCGGCTGGGTAGAGGCAAAGGATCTGGCGACAGCACCCGAATCCTTCAGGCAGGCCTGGAAGAACGCTTCCAAGGTCACCTTCACCAAGGAAAACGTGCAGCTGCCAGGAAACAGAAGAGGAGAGATAGGCGTTGTGCTGCCCTCAGGCGGCAGCAATGCCGTCATGCTGCCGACAAGGGATGCGTCAGGCCAGGCTGCGATGAAGGCTGTCGCTGTGCCCCAGGGCTCCACAGCCTCCATGCCCATGCCCATGACCCCTGCCAACGTGGCGCGCCTCGGCAACCTCATGATTGGCCAGAAATACGGCTGGGGCGGCATGCTGAACAGGCGCGACTGCTCAAGCCTGACCAGGGACCTCATGACGCCCTTCGGCGTCTGGCTGCCCCGCAATTCCCAGGCACAGGCAAAAGCCGGCGACCAGCTCTCCCTCAGCGAGTACTCCGGAGCAGCTGCAAAGGAACGCTTCGTCATGAAGTACGGCGTCCCCTTTGCCTCCCTGGTGACGCTCAAGGGGCATGTCACCTTCTATGTCGGCACCTACAAGAACCATCCCATTCTGCTGCATGATCTGTGGGGCATCCGTGTCGATGAAGGCCCCGGCGAGGACAACAGGCTTATCATAGGCAGGGTCGTGGTCACCTCCATGAAGCCTGGCCAGGAGCTGCCCCACCTGCACAACAACTCCACCATAGGCGACCGCTTCCACTCCCTCACCATTCTGGGCGGCGTGCCAAGATAGGCCGCGCACCAGCGGCAGGCTGTAAAAAAATGCTCTTTTCCTGGACTGTTGAAGCAGGCGACCTGGCCAACGGCAGAGGACCGCGTCTGGACCAGTTTCTGGTGTCGTGCCTGGCATCCGCCTCTCTGCAGGCATCCGCCCTGCCTGAGGCGGACTGCGCAGGCGGCGGCATCACGGACGAAGAGCTGGATGACAGCTGCACAAACAGGACACCTCATGTTCCTGCCCTTTCCAGGGAAGCCGTCAAAAAAGCCGTGCTGAACGGCGCCTGCCGCATCAACGGCAAAGCTGCCGCCCAGGCCTCGGCCCGCCTGAAGCTGCACGACAAGGTGGAGTTTATGCCGCCTGAGGCCGAGGAGGCAGCTGCGCCGGAGGAAGGGGAGCTGAACGTCCTCTATGAGGACGAGCATCTGCTGGTCCTGGTCAAGCCGGCGGGCCTTGTGGTGCACCCCTGCCCCTCCTGCCCCTCGGGCACACTGATACAGCGCGTGCTCTTCGCCTATCCTGAAGTTGCCGCCATGGGCGGCATGCGCCCCGGCATCGTGCACAGGCTGGACAAGGAGACAAGCGGACTCCTCATCGTGGCAAGGAATGAGGAGACAAGGCTGGCCCTGTCCCAGGCCTTTGCCGAAAGGAGGGTGCTCAAGGAATACCTGGCAGCCGTCTGGGGAAAGCCCGCCAGGGAAGGAAGCAGCACCCAAAGCATAGGCAGACATCCTGACAAGAAGACCAGGATGGCCTGCGTCCCCCTCTCCCAAGGCGGGAAAAATGCCAGTACGGACTACACGACGCTCTGGACTGCAGAAGACAGCTCTGCCTCATTGGTCCGCGTGCGCATCCACACCGGGCGCACGCACCAAATCCGCGTCCATATGACGGACCTGGGGCACCCGCTCCTGGGCGATGCGACGTATGCCGAAGGCCCCTGCAAAAAAGCCCAGGACATGGCGCCAAGGGTCATGCTGCATGCCTTCCACCTGGCCTTCACCCACCCAGCCACGGGGAAAGAGCTGGAATTCTTCCTTCCTCCGCCAGAGGACATGGAGCAATGCCTGCTCAAACTTGCCTCCAAAACGCAGTGCCTTGTTGTGACCGGCAATCCAGGCTCAGGAAAATCGACGCTGACCAGGCTTTTTGCCGGGCAGGACATCCCCGCCATCAGCGCCGACGAGCTTGTCCACGGCTACTATGCAGCCAACGGCGCAGTCCAGAGCCTTATGCTGCAGCGCTTTGGCGCAGAGGCTCTCGATGAAAAAGGCGATGTTGACAGGACCTGGCTTATGCGCTGCTTTGCAGAAAATCCTGTCCTGAAGCGCGAGGTGGAAGACTACGTCCACCAGCTCGTCCTCTATGACATTGCCCGCTTCTTCACGGACTGCACAAAGCGGCATGAGAAAAGGGCGGCAGCGGAAATCCCCCTCTATTTTGAATGCGGCTTCCACAAGAAGCTGGCGGACTTTTCCCCCCTTGCCGTAGGCATACGTGCGGGGCTTGGGCTTCGCAGCGAAAGGCTCAAGAAGACAAGGGGCTGGAGCGATGAGAAAAGCACCAAAATAGAGAGCTGGCAGTGGGATGAGGAAAAGAAGATGGCATCCTGCCGGCTTGTCATCGACAACACCAGGGATGAGGCAGCCCTGCAGACATCGTTTCTTACGATGCTTCTCCCTGCCCTGGACAAGCTCCTGGACAAAGAGCAGGAAGCCTTCAAAGGCTTTCTGGCCTCACTCTGGGAAAAGCTGAAGCAGCCTGTGCGCAAGGAAGGGAAGGACTAAAAGTGAGGGAAATCTCCTATGGCACATGAAAAAAAACTGGCCAAGACCAACGCCGCCCGCCTTTTGGACGAACTGAACATCCCCTACACCATGGGCTCAGCCAGCGTTGACCTTTCCGACCTTTCCGCCGTCACCATGGCAGCCAAACTGGGCGTCGATCCGGCAAGGGTCTTCAAGACGCTCGTTGCCAGGGGCGACAAGACCGGTGTGCTGATGGGCTGCATCCCGGCGGCAGCCGAACTGGACCTCAAGGCGCTGGCGCAGGTCTCAGGCAACAAAAAGGTGGAAATGGTCCACCTCAAGGAAGTCCAGCCCCTCACAGGCTACATGCGCGGCGGCTGCTCCCCCCTTGCCGGCAAGAAAGACTACCCTGTCTACATCGACGAGACAGCCATCCTGCATGAAACCATCTATGTCAGCGCCGGCCTGCGCGGCGTCCAGCTCAACCTCGCACCGGACGATCTGCTGGCAGCCTGCCATGGCCAGTATGCCGCCATCTGCCGCGGCGCCGAGGACTAAAAAAGCCTGCCAGGCTTGCACCGGACAGACTTTCCGCTTTTTCGTCGGATTTTTGCTGCACTGCCGCAAGGAGCCGGGCAGGCTCCCGCAATTTTGCGCAGGCTTCCTACCACCTGCGGGGCACGTCATCGGGGATGCCGGCGTCGCTGTTCTCGGCGCACTGGCTGCATATGCCGTCGTACTCGACGCGGCTGCAGAGGATGGCCGCAAAGCCTGGCGCCCACATGTCCGTCACCTGGGGCTCCTCCCTGGCAGAGGGGATGTCCGCCACCTTGCCGCAGTAAATGCAGCGTACATGCTGGTGCGGCTCCGTGTTGCCGTCAAAGCGGTACACATTGCCCGGCATCTCCAGTTTGAGAATCTTGCCAGCCTCTGAGAGGAAGCAAAGATTGCGGTAGACTGTGCCAAGGCTGATGTGGGGCATCTTCGCACGCACAATCAGATAGAGTTCGTCCGCCGTGGGATGCGACGACAGTTTGCGCAGTTCTTCCAGAATAACCGTGCGCTGCTTGGTCATACGGGTCTGATGCGGCAATTCAGGCATTGGGAAATCCTCATTTTATAGTAATACGCGCTGAATTGATAATAGTTCCTTTTAGCATTGTCAACCAGGCACCGTGCGCTCGCAGGGAGTCCAGCAGACAGCCTCACTGCTTTTTGCCAGCCTGGCGGTACTCCTTCTGGCAGCAAGGGCAGAACACCGTTCCCCTGCCGTTGAGGACTATGCGCTTCAACGTGGTGCCGCAGGTTCTGCAGGGCTGATCCTTCCTGCCGTAGACGGCGAAATGGTTCTGGAAGGCGCCCACATTGCCGTCGGCATCCTGATAGTCGCGTATGGAGCTGCCGCATTCCTCAATGGAGAGGAGAAGCAGGCTGCAGAGCTCTGCGTAGAGCGTCCGCAGTGCATCTTCAGGCACAGCGCCAGCATAGCTCTGCGGATGAATCCTGGCAGCAAAGAGCGACTCGTCGGCGTAGATGTTGCCGACGCCTGCAAGCACGGTCTGGTCCAGGAGCACCTGCTTGATGGCACGGCTTCCGCGCACTGCCTGCACAAAGGCGTCAGCCCCCATCAACAGCGGCTCAGGCCCCAGCTTCTTCCAGGAAGACCAGCTCTCCAGCTCAGCCTTTGTGCCCGCAAAAAGACGTCCGAACTTGCGCACGTCATGAAAGACAAGCGCACAGGCAGGCTCCTGCCCCGCCTCATCCGCAAGGAGCCCGGCAGCCCTGATGTGCTTTTCAGCAAAGGAAGGCGGCCAGCCGGATGCAGCAGCGGCCTCCTTTTCATAGGCAATAAGGCGCCCTGTCATGCGCAGGTGGACCACCAAAAAGAGATCCTCCAAGCCTTCCCTGGACAGGCGCATGGCAATGTACTTGCCCCTCCTGAAGACCTCCTGCACGGTGAAGCCTGCAAGATCCTCAAGCGGCCTGCTTTCAGGGACAAGGCAGGAGGAAGCCCCAAACACCTGCCAGGACAGAACGGTCCTGTTGGCGACATGGGGGCGCAGCGTGCGGACAACGGTTTCCACCTCCGGCAGTTCGGGCATGACAACTCCTGCAAGTCGGCTCAATAAGTCTGTCTGCGAAACAATAGGGCATTTTACTATGCCATCTGGCAGGCAAAAGGAAGGGCATCAGCGCAGAAAATTTCTTCATGCCCCGGCTGCGGCCTGGACGACGCCCAAACGATGCATCCGGTCTGCAGGAACCAGCGGTCATGAAATCGTGCTGCACACAGCCCTGCCGCAGTGCTTCCCCTGTCTTTTTCTCTGAAAGACTGTAGACCTGCTTCACAATTCAAGGTATTATCGGATTGGGGAAGTCGAGAGTACAGCTTCTTTTCCCGATCTGTTCCCCCACTCTCACACAGTTCCAAAACAGCGGCTGTTTTCTATCCCCTGAGGAGACTGATCCGCTTCTTTTCCCAGGGGACTTCGGTAATCTTTTGGGAGGTCCCGATGAAACGTATCCAAGCTTTACTGCTTATGTGCGCCTTCGTCTTTGGCGTGGCCACAATGCATGCTGCTCCTGCTCAGAGCGCCACGATCATCAAAATCGCCGGCATGAAACCCGAGGGCGTGCCTGAGACAATCGTCATGCACAGGTTTGGAGAGCTGCTGGAGCAGCTCTCCAAGGGCAAGTACAAAGTCCAGGTGTTCCCCAACAGCCAGCTGGGCAAGGAAGATGCCTACATCGCCAACACCCGCAAGGGCGTCATCCAGATGTGCGCCACCGGCACCCAGACTTCCTCTCTGCAGGCCTCCATGGGCATGCTTGAGACCCCCATGCTGTTCGACAGCTATGAGCACGCCCGCAAGGCCATGAACGGCAAGACCTTTGAGCTCATCCACAAGGGCTTCCCCGAAAAATCCGGCCTGCGCATGATCAACGCCTTCCCTCTCGGCTTCAGAAACTTCTACACCAAGAATGAAGTGAAGAGCATCAACGACATCAAGGGTCTGCGCATGCGCGTTCCCAACATTCCGCTCTACACCAACTTTGCCAAGGAATGCGGCATCTCCGGACAGCCCATGCCCTTCGCCGAAGTGCCTGCTGCCCTTGACCAGGGCGTCATCGACGGCGGCGACTCTCCTCTTGGCGACATCGTTGCCGACAAGATGTACGAGAAGTGCCCTGTCATTACGACCACCCGCCACATCCTCGTGATCCACGGCCTCTACATCAACGAGAAGTTCTACCAGGGCCTGCCTGCTGAAGAGCGCGCCTGGTTTGATCAGGCTGCCAAGCAGTCCGCCGACGAATGCTGGAACAACGCCATTGCCGTTGACGACAAGGCTGCCAAGGAAGTCATCGCCCATAAGGGCCGCGTTGTGGAGCCCACTCCTGAACTGCGCAAGTTCATGCAGGAAGCCGGCGCCCGCAGCTGGTCATTGTTCACAGACCCCAAGTCTAAGAACTATGTTCCCAACGCCAAGGAAATCCTCGACAGCGCCGCTGCCTACAAGTAAGGTTTGACTAGTATGGGGGCGCGGCTTGTCAGCCGCTGCCCCCTTTTTTTGCAGAGGCTGGCGCCATAACACCTGTGCTGTTTCCCCATTCTCTGTATAAAACGATATTTTTGTCTGTATGGAGCCAACATTATGGCCAACAACCAACAAGAAACTCATACTCTGAATACTCCCAAGACAGCGGAAGGAACAGAGGCAAAGCATGAGGAACAAAGCAGCGGCGGCCGATTCATATTTGAATTGTTCTGCGCAATCATCTTCTTAAGCATGATTGCCCTGGTCACCTACAACGCCTTCCTCCGCTATGCCTTCAGGTCAAGCTTCCCTCCCAGCGAGGAGTGGGCACGCTTTCTCTTTATCTACGTGACCTTCTTTGGTGCCATTGAGGCTTTCTACCACAAAAAACATATCCTCGTGGATCTTTTGATAGAATATGTGCACGGCTTCCCCAGGAAAGTTATTGACGTCATTGCCATACTGATCAGCATAGCGACCATGGGGCTGCTGCTTCTCGGCGGCGTTTCCTATGTGATGCAGACAAGCGACACCTATTCTGTCTCAACCAACATCAACATGGTCTTTATCAACAGCTCGCTCCCCATCTGCGCAGCTGCTGCCATTGCCATCTTCATCCGTGACTTGATTGTGGTGCTCCGTACTCCCTCTGCGGAATACAATCCCAAGAAGAGCAAGGAAGAGCGGATTAACGAATTCCTCAAGAATGAAGATTTGTAGGAATTTGCAGGAGCAAGACTTATGGAATTAATTCTCTTCCTTGGGACGCTGTTCTTCTTCATGCTGCTGGGCATTCCCCTGGCAATCGTGCTGACCATCTGCGCCGTCGTCCTTATGTTCCACTCCGGCATGTGGGACACCATGATTATCCCCACCTCCATGCTGGACGGTGCCAATAACTATCCGCTCCTGGCCATCCCCTTCTTCGTCTTTGCAGGCGAAATCATGGCCGCAGGCGGACTCTCAAAACGTGTTGTCGCCTTAGCGCAGCTCATGGTCGGCAACATCCGCGGCGGCCTGGGCTATGCAGCCATCGTCGCCTCCATCATCTTCGCCGGCCTCATGGGCTCCTCCGTCGGCGAGGCAGCAGCCCTTGGCGGCCTGCTTCTGCCCATGATGAAGGAAGTCGGCTATGACAAGGGACGCGCAGGCGCCGTTATCGCCTCAGGCGCCATCCTTGGCCCCATCATCCCGCCCAGCACCAACTTCATCATCCTCGGCGCCACAGTCTCCGGACTCTCCATCACCAAGCTGTTCATGATCGGCCTGACGCCCGGCATCTTGATCGGCCTGGCCCTCATGGTGTGCTGGTACTTCATCGTCCGCAAGGACAACTACAACGACACCAAGAAGTTCAGCAAAGAAGAAGTCCGCCGCATCATCATCGACTCCACGCCCGCCTTTATGATGCCGGTACTCCTGCTCGGCGGCATCCGCTTCGGCATCTTCACTCCCACAGAAGGCGGTGCCTTTGCAGCCATTTATGCTATCGTAGTCTGCATGGGCTACTACCGCGAGCTGCCCCTGCGCGAGCTGATCCGTGTCAGCGCCACTGCCGCCCGCACCACAGCTGTGGTCATGTTCATCGTGGCAACAGCATCCGCCGTCGGCTTCTTCATCACCGTCGCCCAGATTCCCCAGCAGGTCGTGCAGTTCTTCAGCCCCCTGATTGACTCTCCCAAGCTCCTGCTCTGCGCAATCATGGTCTTCATGCTCTTCATGGGCATGGTGATGGACTTAACGCCCAACATCCTGATTTTCGCCCCTGTGTTCTACCCTCTCATCACCCAGGCCGGCATAGACCCCTACTACTTTGGCCTGCTCTTCATCCTGAACCTGGGCATCGGCGTTATTACGCCTCCTGTGGGCACAGTCCTCTACGTCGTCTGCGGCATAGGTGAAATCAAGTTCGCCCACCTGATTAAGAAGTTAATGCCCTTCTTGCTCGTGGAAATCTTCATGCTCTTCCTGCTGCTGTTCGTCCCGGAACTCTCGCTCATCCCGTTGAAGTTCCTCATGTAGCAGCCTTGAGCTGACAAGCTTTTACTCCCTCATTCAGGCCGCCCGCATCTTGTGGGCGGTCTTTTGTTTTAGAAGGCGTTCTGCAGAATCCGCAAAAATAGTCAGTAGGCGCTTTCCCCCGTACATCCGCCTCTCTGCCGGCTTCGCAGCAGCCCTGACAGATTCTACTTCCACTCTTTGCGTAAATACGCAAAAATAGTCAGTAGGAATTTTTCGCTGAACATCCGCCTCAATGCCGGTCTTGCAGGCAGCCTTGACTGATGCCACCCCTACTCTTTGCGTAATCCGCAAAAATAGTCAGTAGGTTTCCTTCATAGCCAAGCAGCATCAAGATCAAGAAGGCCCCCTTCCTGACATACAGAAGGGGACCTTGCGTTTTTTCTCTGCAGTTTCTGTCTGCCTGGGGTCCTTGCCGGCTTCCTTACTCTGCCAAGGCACGCACAATGCTGAAAGGATGCAGGGACTGGACGCCTGTGGCTCCGGTAATCTGCAGCCTGCAGGTCCCGCACTCTGTCGCCACGATGCCGGCGCCGCTTTCTTTAACGGCACGGAAGAGCTCTGCGCCCACATTCATGGACACCTCATGCTTTTCCTTCTTGAAGCCGTAGCTGCCGGAAATGCCGCAGCATCCTGCGTTGGCTGGCTGGACGTTTGCGCCCAGGGTGCGCAGAAGCTCATAGCCTGGCAGTCCTATGCCAAGCGCCCGCATATGGCAGGGAGCATGATAGAGGACCTTTGGCTCCTTGTCCTTCAGAGCAAGGGACAGCCGTCCCTCTCTCAGCTCATTGAGGACAAACTCCTGGGCATCCAGCATGACCGGCAGCCCGTCCTTGGCAAGGTCTGGGAAGAAGGTAGGTATCTCCTCGCGGAACATAAGCTCGCAGGAAGGGCATGCCGTAATCACCGGAATGCCCTGTGCAGCACAGGCGCGCATGGCTTCCAGGTTGCGGGCAGCATTCTTCCTGGCATCGTCCATAAAGCCGCTGGCTATCATGGGAACGCCGCAGCAGTGGAAGTCAGACGGTATCTCCACCTTGTAGCCTGCCCTGCCCAGCAGCCACACCAGATCCTCGCCAGCCTTGGCGTCATAGAGGTCCACATAGCAGCCGGGGAAAAAGGCAACAGTCTTCCCATCCGCAGCCTGGTTCAGCTCCCGCAGCTTTTTCCTGAAAGGCTTCGGAGCATAGGAAGGCATTGGCACGTCCCCGGTGATGCCGACCCCGTTCAGGGCCTGGCGCACCAGGCGCGTCCCAAGGAACCAGTTCTTCACGCAGGCAGGCACGGGGCTTATGAGGGAAGCCAGTGTCTCTGAGTGGCTGACGATCCAGTCCCTGAGAAAATGCGGATGATTCTTCGCATTCTGCCTTGCCCTTGCCACCATGTTGATGCTGGCAATGCTCACGCCCTGCGGGCAGGAAATGTCGCAGTTCTTGCAGTTGGAGCAGTAGCTTAAGGACTTGTCTTCCTCAAGCCCTGACAGACGAAAGCGCTCGTAGGCGGGACCTATCATCTTGGGTCCCAGGAACTCCCCTGTTGCTGCAGCCACAGGACAAAAAACCGTGCAGGTGGTGCAGGCTATGCAGGCATCGGGATCAACGCCCACAGCTATCTTGTTCTCAGTACTCATCCTGCTTCTCTCCTACATCCATGGCTTTGCTGCAGCCGCATAGGCAGTGGCTATGGCGATGCCGTTGCCGCTGCGTTCAAATGCCGGATCCTGTCCGGCTATGCTGCGCCCGACATAACGGACGTTGCGCAGCCAGGGTTCCTGGCCGTCCAGCGTCGGCTCAAGCGTCGGCAGCACTGGCATGCCAAGCATGGCAAAAGGCTGCGGAGCATACGGGTCAGGCAAAGCCCAGAGCGCCGTTTCCTGAGGAACTGCCCGCATAACGCCTGTGATGCTGTCCTTCGCTCTGCCAGGCTCTATCACAAGCCCGCCGCCGATGACGCCGCCTGTGGCAATGATGAACTGCCCAGCCGCGTACCTGCGCTCCCCGTCCTCATGGCTGGTGCGCACGGCCGTCACCAGGCCGCCCTCATGCTCGCAGGAAGTCACTGTGGTGTTTTCCAACACGATGACGCCGCGCTGGGTCAGGGCATCCTGCAAAAGCCTGCCAAGGCGCATGCCGGTCACTCCTGGGGGCAGGCCAGTCATCTCCACGACTGGGCATCCTGCCGCAGCACACATTTTGTTCCAGATGGAAAGGTCCGGCAAAATGCCGCACACAGGCGGCACGAGCACTGCGTCATAGCCCTTGGCAGCCTTTGCGAGGGCAGCCATAAAGTCTTCACATGGATCTGTCTGCAGAGACCTTGCCACGTCCAGGGCAGTCTCCACACGGTACCCGCCCTGCCAGGGTGTCGGCAGCCAGGCCACATCAATCTTCTTGCCGGCAAAGGCGGGATTGGCACGCAGGTTGTAGGCAGCCATGCCGGGCATGCTGTCCCTGAGCCCGTCTATGCCGCAGACCAGAATCTTCTGCGCTGAGGCAAGCGGCGCCGGATCCAGCGAGGCAGGATAGAGAGCCGACGTCTTCAGCGTCCCAAGGGAGGTGGGCAGAAGGTGATTGCAGAAAGCCCCCTCATACCCTGCCATGGACCAGCCGTCCTTCTCAGCCAGACCGGCAAATCTTTTAAGCGACGCTTCGACGACGTCACGCCCGATCAGATTGTAGGGGTGCCTTGCGCCAAGCTCTGCAATCCTTTCAAGGGGATTGCCCTCAACTTTGCCCTGCCTAGTCCTGCCCAGCACATCAATGGTTGCCGAGCCTATGTGCAGGGAGCCGGCGCCCCTGCCGATCAGGGTAACCCTGCGTCCGGCATCAGCTGCGAGCAGGGCGGCAAAGAGACCGGAGAGGCCTGCGCCGACGACCACTGTGTCGCTGACCGTGCTGGAGCGCACAGGAAGCGAAACAGGCTTTTTGCCTTCTTCAACCGTGAACCCGCCTTCCATCTCAGGAAGTTCTGCCGCAGTCTCTTTGCTGTCAAAGCAGGCGGCGTACATATTCCTGGACAGCTCCATTTCCTTGGCAAGCTGCCCCCAGTGGGCCGACCTGGTTCCCTTCCAGCGCTCAGTCACAAAATTGCGCATGTCCTCCAGGGGATCCCTGCCAAAGACTATGCCATGCTCCACCAGGGCAGAGGCTGCACGCAGTCCGCAGAAGGTTCCCTGGCAGGTGCCCATGCCAAGACGTGTTCTTAACCGCACATCGTTGAGGGAGTGTGTGGACGGCTGGGAGGCTACATGGAGAAGCTCTGCCATGGAGACCATCTCGCATTCGCACACCATGGGATTCTTGGCTCCGGCAAGCTTTGTGCTGCCAAGGCAGGAAGCAAAGTCGTCTCCCAGCCTGTCGGCAACCATTCCGGTGCTCTGCGGCAGGAAGATGCGCTTTGCAGCATTCTTCTCCTGCTCCGACGGCTCCGGAATCAGGGCTTCCTCCGCCGTGCGGCACCTGGCCTCCACATGCAGCCTGGCACAGACGATGTCCGCCATCTTCTCAGCCATAAGGCGGTAGGTCGTGAGCTTGCCGCCAAAGATGGTCAGCAGGCCTTCCAGGCCGTCCTCGGCATGATCGCTGATGTGGAAGCCGCGCGAAGCGGCACGTCCTGCATCAGCACCAGGCGTATACAGGGGCCTTGTCCCGGCAAAGACGCGCAGGATGCGGAAGGAGTCGATGGCAGGAAAGAGCGGGCGTCCAAGATCCAGCAGGCGCAGGACCTCTTCGGTCGTGGTGCTGAAGTCAGCCGGATCCTGCACAGTCTGGGACGTCGTGCCCAGGATGGTGACAGAGCCGTTGGGAACAAAGATGTCGCCGTCCCCGCTCTTGTGCAGCCTGTTGACGACATGGTTGGTGCAGCGGCGGTTGAAGACAATGAGCGTCCCCTTGTCAGGGGTGAGCGGCAGATGAATGCCGGAATTCTTGACGACGCGGGCACTCCAGGAGCCTGCGGCATTGACCACAAGCTGGCAGCGTACATGGGCTGTTTCGCCGGTCTGGGTGTTGCGCACATCAACGCCGGTGACATGGCCGTTTTCGGCGATGACGGCAGTCACCTCATGATAGGTATAGAACTTTCCGCCGTATCTCTCGGCGCTCATGGCGTTGTGCAGCACCAGCCTGAAGCCGTCCACGGCAGCGTCTGGAACCTGAAAGACCCTGCGCATATTGGGGTTGAGTCCAGGCTCAATCCTCAGGGCTTCCTTGGGGTCCAGTTCCTTTGCCTCAATGCCTGCCTTGGCGCAGCCATCGGTCCATTTGGACACGTAAGACGGGTCATCTTCCTCGGTCAGAACAAAGAAGCCCTCTGTTTCGTGGACGCATCCTCTGCCTATGCGGCGCACAATGCTGTTTTCCCTTATGCACTCTGCCGCCGCCTCATTGTCGGAGACTGCGTATCTGCCGCCGCTGTGCAAAAGGCCATGAAAGCGCGAGCTTGTTCCATGGCACAGCCCGCCCTGTTCATAAAGCATGGCGGGAACCCCGCGCATGGACAAGTCACGTAATATGCCGGCACCAGTGGCGCCACCGCCTATGATAACGACAGTTGTCTCTTTCTGCATAAAAACCCCTCGCCGATGGAGCACCCGATGAAAACGACGATGAAATCCCCACGGCGAAAAATGTCATTGAAAGCAGGAATTTTAGACAGCATAGGGATATCCCGTCAACCGTCACCAAATTGCAACATTGCGCAGCAAAGCGCCGCCCAGGCTGTTCTTTCAGCCTTGAGCGGCGCTTCCCTAAAAGGGATGGTCTCAAAGGAGGATGCGGAACCTGTTCTTGCTATACAGCTTCTTCTCCGCGTTCGCCTGTACGGATGCGGATGCTTTCCAGGACATTGGAAACAAATATCTTGCCGTCGCCTACGTGGCCTGTCCTGGCTGCCCAGATGATGGCGTCGATGATGTTGTCGGCACTGCTGTCTGCGCAGACAACCTCTATGCGGACCTTGGGCAGGAAGTCTACCCTGCGGGTCGTCGCCCTGTAGACTTCAGTATGACCGTGCTGGCGTCCGAAGCCGCGGATTTCCGTATAGTTCATGCCGTGCACGCCCATGTCGGTCAGGGCCTTCTTCACCTTGTCAAAGACGCTGGGGCGGATAAGTGCCTCTATCTTCTTCATTGTCTTGTCTCCGTTTCCTTAATCTTGCGAGCATACAGTTCAGGCTGCCTTGGCTGGCTGCCGGCCTTCCTTATGCTGAGCCTTTCAGAGGGCAGGCAGCCAAGCTGCATTCACAGCCGCTAGATGTTGTAGCCGCGTTCGTTGTGCAGGTTGAGGTCCAGACCGGAAACTTCTTCGTCAGCGGTGGCCCTGATGCCGATCGTGGCCTTGATGACAGCCAGGATGACGCGGCTCACGATGTAGACGTACACCCAGGTGGCGACTACGGAAACAGCCTGGATGCCGACCTGTGCCGGATTGCCGGCCAGAAGCCCGTCAACCCCGTTGACGCTTGCCACACAGAAGACGCCGGTCAGGATGGCGCCGACTGATCCGCCAAAGCCATGGATGCCCACAACGTCCAGAGCATCGTCATAACCGAACTTGGTCTTGAGCATAACGCCGCCGTAGCAGGCAACGCCGCCGACAAAACCCATTATAATAGCAGCATTCAGAGGAACAAAGCCGGCAGCGGGCGTGATGCAGACAAGGCCGGCCAGGGCGCCTGAGGCAGCACCAAGGGAAGTGGGCTTGCCGGTGCGGATCCATTCAACCAAGAGCCACCCGACAATGCCGAAGGCTGTTGCGATGTGCGTTGTTGCAAAGGCATGGGCAGCCAGGTCGCCGGCGCTCAAGGCCGAGCCTGCGTTGAACCCGAACCAGCCGAGCCAGAGGAGGCCGCAGCCAAGCAGCGTCATGGGCAGGTTGTGAGGCCCCTCGCTGGAAAGACCGGACTCCAGGCGGGGGCCCAAAGCCTGGGCACAGGCCAGGGCTGCAGCGCCGGACGCCATATGAACCACAGCGCCGCCGGCAAAGTCAATGGCGCCCATCTTGGCCATCCAGCCGCCGCCCCAGACCCAGTGCGCCATGGGGCAGTAGGCAAAGACCAGCCACAGGGCGGAGAACAGAAGCATTGCTGAAAACTTCATGCGTTCAGCATAGCCGCCGGAGATAAGCGCCACAGTCAGGCAGGCAAACATGCACTGGAACATCATGAATGTTGCGTGGGGCAGGTTCTCCGCAGCGGGGGCCACAGCACCGGTTATCCCGTTCATCATAAAGTAGGAGAAGTCACCGATAAGTCCGTTTACATCGGTGCCAAAAGCCAGTGTGTACCCAAAGAGGACCCAAATGACAGTACCAAGCGCAAGGGAAGCATAACTGTGCATGGTGGTGGAGAGCACGTTTCTTGAACGGACCAGGCCGCCATAGAACAGAGCCAACGCCGGCGTCATGACAAAAACCAAACCGGCACAGATAAGTATAAAAGCATTATCAGCAGCGTTCATGGAGAAATTCCTTTAAAAGAGCCTCCGGGAAAGCGGGTTTCCCGTTGTCTCAACCTGACATACTGTCGGATTCGTTCCCGACTGCCTTATGCTATGCACAGACCGTGCCAAACCTCCCCGGACAGCCCTCCTTTTCTCTGCTGGCTGTTTGTTTAATCAGTTATTTCAAGCAGCTATCTCCTGCTTTTTCTTTTCACCCCTTCCCAGACCTTTCCTGCGCCAGCCAGGATTGGCGGACTTTTGCTACATTTATGTAACTTTCAACACTCTCAGCATGGGAAGGAATTCCAAGCCAGCACTAAGTCTGCTTTCAAACTGGCTCTGCAAGCTGACTTTCATAAAAATACATTTTTGTATCTTTTTACCCCTGTTCGCCCTGCCTGTCCGCTGCCTGTTGAGATGGCGCCCACAACGCACCTCTTTTTGCTACATTTTGGTACTTTTTCTCCGCATAAGGCACGCCTCCCCTAGCCTCTCCCGACGTCTCTTTCCTCTGGCAGATTTTGGGCTGTTGTGGCACATACTTCCTAAGAGTTTTCCTGCCGGCCGTGCCGGCTGACCACACTGCTCAGGGATTTTTCCCCTTAAAGAGGCTTCGTCATGCTTGTTACTGAGTCTTCCTCACCTGCGTCTTCCATCGACTGGAAAACCAAGCGCTGTGTCGTGCTTGACCTGGACGGCACCGTCTATCTTGGATCCATTCCCATTGCCGAGGCAGTCAGCGCCGTCCAGCGCAACTGGGACAAGCTGGATTTCCGCTTTTTAAGCAACAACACCTCGCACTCCCCCATCTCCTACGTCACCAAGCTCAACAAGATGGGCATTCCGGCCAGGCTGGAACAGTTTCTCTGTCCGACTACCCCGCTGGTGGACTATCTCAAGACAGAAGGCATCCGCACAGCCTATGTGGTGGGCAATACGCTGTTCAAAGAAGACCTTGCCTCGCGCATGCCTGAGCTGAAGCAGCAGGAGGAAGGTGCCGAATGCGTCATCCTTGCCTACGACACAGAACTCACCTACGAAAAGCTCACCCGCTCCGCCCTGCTCCTGCAAAAGAAGGAGGTGCGCTTCTTCGCCACGCATCCTGACCTGGTCTGCCCCTCGCCTGAAGGACCGCTTCCTGACGTGGGAAGCTTCCTGGCCCTCTATGAGACAGCCACAGGCAGGCGTCCTGAGAAAATCTTCGGCAAGCCCAGGACAGAGGTTCTTGCGCCGGTCTTCAAGGAGTATCCGCCGTCTGCCGTCGTCATGGCAGGGGACAGGCTGAGCACGGACAAGAAGCTGGCTGAAAATGCCGGC
Organism: uncultured Desulfovibrio sp.; assembly: GCA_964633375.1. Lineage (GTDB taxonomy): Bacteria > Desulfobacterota > Desulfovibrionia > Desulfovibrionales > Desulfovibrionaceae > Desulfovibrio. Next base: position 8,588 of record CAZWGJ010000008.1, on the reverse strand, counting down.
ATCGACTTTATCTGCGTCTTGAGCGGCGAAGCAACGCTGGAAGACATCCAAAAGGAAGAGAGGCAGCCAACCGTTATTGCGCAAACTCTCGGGCACGCCATGCCATAGCCTGCCATCTGCTTTTTCGATTTCTTTAAGAGGCGCTTTTGTCTTTGGGCATGGCTCCTCTCTTTTTTGACTCGCTCACCAAACCTGCGGCGAATGCGCCCTGCCTGGCCGGCATACGCCGACGCCGCCCAAAACGCCATCCGCAGGACAAGAATTCAAGGAGGGCCAATGTCTTTCAACACTGGCCCTCCTATTCTTTCTCCTTCAAGGGGAGGACAAACGCTTCCCCTTGAAGGAGTTCTATTCGATGCGTGAAGCCTGCGCTTCGCTTGCGGCTACTTCTTGTCCAGAGTCTCGGCTACGAGCTCGGAAAGATGGGTAACCTTGATGTTGGAGTGGGCTTTCTCAAGGGCACCCTTGATCTGAAGAACACAGCCGGGGCAGTCCATGACCACACGGTCGGCCTTGGTGTCCATGATGTTCTTCACCTTCTTGGCAATGATTTCCCTGGAAATCTGGGGGAACTTGACGGAGTAGGTTCCGCCGAAGCCGCAGCAGACTTCCTCTTCATTGCAGGGCACGTACTCGGCTGCATCAGCAATGAGCTCACGGCTCTTGTCTGCGGCACCCAGGGCGCGGCACTGGTGGCAGGAAGCGTGGAAGGTCACCTTCTCATTGGTGTGGGCAAACTCAGAAGCCTCGACATCCAGCACGTCTGTGCAGAAGGAGCTGAAGTCAATGATCTTGTCCTGGAACTTCTTCAGCATGCTGGGCGTCACGTCGTTGTCGTTGGCGAGGAAGCTCTGGTACTGCTTCTTCAGAGTGGAGGCGCAGCTGGCGCAGAGGGTGATGATGTAGTCGTAGTCGCCGTCGGCGAAGGCCTTCACGTTCTGGCTGGCAACGGTCTGTGCAGCCTTCTGCTGACCCATCATGCCGAGAGGCAGGCCGCAGCAGGTCTGATCCATGGGGAAGCTGACCTGGATGTTTCTGGCGACCAGCACCTTGACTGCCGCAACAAGCTGCTCAGGATAAATGAAGTCCTGGGCGCAGCCGGCAAAAATGGCGACCTTGAGGGTCGGATTGCTGGTGGTGTTGGGCAGGGTGGGGAAGATGTCGCGGAAGGGCTTTTCAGCAATGGCCGGCAGAGCCTTGAAGTCATGCTGCTTCATGAAGATCATGGGCAGATGGCGCTGGAACTGGGTGCCGGAGGTGAAGGGCTTCTGAGCCTTGCTGGCAAAGCGCAGCAGGGTGTGGAAGAGCTTGCGGTTGGTCATAACCGCCTTCATCAGGGAGCCCATGGCCTGGCCGTTGCCGTCGTTCACCAGACGGTTGCGGATTTCGCGGTTCAGGGCAGGCAGGTCGATGCCGCCGGAACAGACGTTGTGGCAGGACTCGCAGCCGATGCAGTTCTGGCACAGGATCCTGGCCTTGTCCTCGCCATGGTAGAGGTAGGTCAGGATGAGGCCGATGGAGCCCATGTAGATGTAGCCCATCTTATGGCCGCCAACCAGCGTGAACACGGGGCAGACGTTGGTGCATGCGCCGCAGCGGACGCAGCGGAAGACCTGCTTGAAGAGCGGATCCTTGGCGGTCTTGGTTCTGCCGTTGTCCAGGAAGACGATGTGCATGGACTTTTCGCCGCCCTCGCCTTCCCATTTGGTGGGACCGCAGATCCAGCTCACGTAGGAGGTGATGCGCTGGGCCGTGGCGTTGCGGGGCAGAATCTGCAGGGCGATCATGACGTCGTCAATGCGGCGCACCAGCTTGTCCAGGCCGACCAGGACGGTGTGCACGCGGGGCATGGTCTCAACCATGCGGGCGTTGCCTTCGTTGGTGACGGTCGTAATGGCGCCGCACTCGGCAATGGCGAAGTTGCAGCCGGTGATGCCCATGTCGCCGGCGAGGAACTTGCGGCGCAGCTGCACGCGGGCGACCTTCACCAGCTTCTGGATGTCGGGATCCTGCTTGACCTTGGTCACGCGGGAGAAGTCGTCGGCGACCTGGTAGCGGCTCAGGTGAATGGCGGGCATGACCATGTGGGAGGGATGCTCCGTCCTCAGCTGGATGATCCATTCGCCAAGGTCCGTCTCGTCCACGATGTAGCCGTCGGCAACCAGCTTGTCGTTCAGCTGGGTTTCCTCGGACGTCATGGACTTGGACTTCACGATGCGCTTGACGCCTTCCTTCTTGGCAATGTCAGAAATGAGCTGGTTTGCCTCTTTGGCGTCTGCGGCACGGTACACATGCACGCCGCGCTTTTCAGCCTGCTCCTTGAACTGCTCATAGAGCTCTTCCATGTGGGCACAGGCTTCGTCCTTGAAGTCGGCGATCTGCTTGATCAGGCCCTTTTCGTCCACGTCGCTCATAACCTTGGCGCGGTTGGTGCGGTAGGTGACGGCATAGGTGCCAAGAGTCTTGCGCAGCTGGTCGTCGTGGAGCGCTTCTTCCAACTGTTTGCCGTACTGGCTGTATGTCTTGGGTGCGTTCTGCATCGTTTAGGCCTCCAGAAGAATAATATGCATGGCAAGCGGGCCATGAACGCCGACAGCACTGACACATTCGATATCAGCAGTACGGCTGGGGCCGGTGATAAGAGCAGTGAAGGTCGGCTCGCCGGAGCCGATGAGTTCACGCATAATGCCGGCAACAGAGGGCAGGTCCGGACGGATCTCAGACTTCTTCAGCATGATGACGCTGATTTCACAGAGCATGCTGGCAAGGCGGACGTCCTCATTCGTATTGGGGCAGACACAGGTGCCGCTGGCGGCCACGCCGGCAACAGCCTCGATAACGCCCACATCAAGGCCGGCGCCGTACTTGCGCAGGCCCTCGCGGATGCAGAGCACGTCGCCCTTCTCCTTGGCGTACTCCTGCACCTTGGCGAGCTCTTCCTCGCTTAAGTCGGGCATGGCCAGGATGCGGTTCAGGCGGGTGGGCACCCTGTTGGGGCCAAGAGGTCCTGTAGGCGTGCCAGGCTCATCAGCAAGCATTTCACAGGGATCCTTGCTGACGGTCAGGTCGACGATGTATTTATATGCCTCTTCCTTGGAAGGCATCTCGACCACTGTGGCGTTTACTGCCGTGGCCATCGTGGCAAATTTTTCCACGAGTTCCTTGTTGATTTCAGACATACGCGTCTCCTAATCTAGTTAATTCCACATCCCCGCTTGGGGGAACAGATAACAGACGATATACTATTCCTCTCACAAAAAGCTTTGCTCTTCCCTTCACAAAGTGCTGAAAACCGAGCTCTTGTGCATAACAACCTGTATAGTAAAAAACTGCATCCGCAGGGCAGCGTCCTGCACGCTGCCTCATGGTCCTGCCGCATCCCTTTAAAACGAAAAAAGCTGCCCCATCGCCTGACCCTGCCGGTTTTACCCTGCCAGGCAAAGCAATTAGAGAAGCAAAGCTGTTTTCATCAAGACACGCTCATGTACCATGGCGGGACACCCTGTTCCAAAGCGCTTCTCTCCGTCTTGCGAGGGAAAGGCAGCACTGCCGGCATGACGTTTCGCCCTGCACAGACAGCCTTGCGCTGAATTTGAGGCTGCCTAACCATCTACCTGCGCAGCTCACGGGCCGCTGTGTTCCCGACAAGCTTTGTTAAATAGATACTTTTAATGTTACAAATATGGCTATTCAGTGTCAAGGCACTTTCAACTTTTAAAGCACTTCTTCAAGAGTTGATCAATGAACAGTCTTCCTTCTTTTACTGAATGACGATCAGCCTTTTTGCCAAAGGGGATAGTACAAGCCAAATACCTCATAACATTTCCCAAGACTAAACAGTCTTTTTCAGCCGCTATAAAGGCATTTTGCTCTTGTATACTGCAAAGTTCAAAGCACAAGGCCAATACAACAACATCGGATGCAGCCTTGTGAAAACGCAAGAAGGACCCGATCGCTCAGGTCCTCCTTGTTTTTTTACTACTTCTTCACAGCATACCCCGCAGGTACTGCCTACAGGTCCTCTGTCAGCTTCATCTGTCTGGCAGCCAGCGTTTCGTCCATGCGGGACACAGGCAGCCCTCTGGGCGCAGCCTCAAGCCAGGCAGGATCTTCCTTGCCGTGGGCAACGATTTCGCGCATAAGCCCGCAGAACTCATCCAGCGTCTGCTTGCTTTCCGTCTCTGTCGGCTCGGGCATGAGGCATTCATGGACCAGCAGCGGGAAGTACATGGTGGGCGCATGCATGCCGCGCTCCAAAAGCCCCTTGGCGATGTCCAATGCGCGCATGCCGTGCGGCGCAGAGGCCACAAACTCATGCATGCAGAGCCTGTCAAAGGGAACGTCCAGGACGTCCTTGAGCTGGACGCGCAGGTAGTTGGCGTTGAGGACTGCGTATTCAGCCACCCTCTCAAGCCCCTCGCCGCCAAGGCGCAGGATGTACGCCAAGGCCTTGAGCAGCACGCCGAAGCTTCCGTAGAAGGGGCCGATGTGCCCTATGCTCAGCTCGCTTTCAGGCAGGAAGGAATAGGTGCCGTCCTCGTTCTTTCCAACCCTCGGCGAGGGCAGGAAGGGAATGAGGCGCTCGCAGACGCCGACAGGACCGGCACCAGGACCGCCGCCGCCGTGAGGCGTGCCGAAGGTCTTGTGCAGGTTTAAGTGCACCACGTCAAAGCCGGCGTCGCCGACGCGCATCTTGCCCAGGATGGCGTTCATGTTGGCGCCGTCGTAGTAGACCAGGGCGTCGATGCCGTGCAGGATGGACACGATTTCCTTGACGTGCAGTTCCATCAGGCCAAGCGTGTTGGGGCAGGTCATCATGAGGCCTGCTATCTTGTCGCCGTACTGGTCGACTGCAGCCTGGACGGCAGCAGGATCGATCATGCCGTCCTTGGATTCCAGGTTGACGACAGTAAAGCCTGCCATGGCAGCTGAGGCCGGGTTGGTGCCGTGCGCCGCATCCGGAATGAGCATAATGCGCCTGTCGCGCCCTTTGGCGCGGTGGTAGGCGGCTACAATGGACACGCCGGTAAACTCGCCGTTGGCGCCGGCCATAGGCTGCAGGGTAAAGCCCTTCATGCCGGTGATGGCGCAAAGGCTGCGCTCAAGGTCGTACAGGCACTGCATGGCGCCCTGGCTGCTCTTGCCGTCATCCAGCCTGGCCATCAAAGGATGCACCCTGGTGAAGCCGGGCATGGCGGCAACAACCTCGTCGCACTTGGCATCGTACTTCATGGTGCAGGAGCCAAGGGGATAGAAGTTGCCGTCAACGCTGTAGTTGCGTCCGGCAAGCTGGGTGAAGTGGCGCACCACGTCGAGCTCGGAGCATTCAGGAAGCCCGGGCTTTTTGCTGCGCAGAAGATCTGCAGGCAGGATGTCCCCTGCCTTCTTGGCAGCGGGCTTTGGGCCTATGCCAAGGCAATGGCGTCCGCGGACAGATTTTTCAAATATAGTCTGCATGCCTCTACCCCCTCACCTCAAAGGCCTCATCGGCCTTAACATCGGCAACGGCACGGGCAACCTTGCGGGCCAGTGCCTCCACATCGGCGGCGGCGTGCTTTTCCGTGCAGGCGACAAGAAGAACCTTGTCCATGCCGGGATAGGCCCTGACGACAGGATAGCCGGGCACGCAGGGATGTGCGCCTGCCATGCAGCGCTTGACGACGGCCTGGGCGCTGACAGGAAGAACCAGGGCAGCCTCATTGGCAAAAGGCTGGTCGTTCAAAAGCTCGACCCCAGGTATGAGCTGCAGCTTTGCCACGGCCTCATGAGCCCTTGCAATGCTGTTCTCAGCCACGTCAGCAAGTCCGTCTGGCCCAAGCAGGGACATATGAATAAGGGCGCGCAGGGCGCACAGGCTCTGGTTGGAGCAGATGTTTGAGGTCGCCTTGGCGCGGCGGATATGCTGCTCTCTTGCCTGCAGAGTCAGGACATAGCCGGTCCTGCCCTCGGTATCCTTGGTCCTGCCGACAAGACGGCCGGGCATCTGGCGCACCAGCGCCTTGTTGCAGGCCATAAGGCCCAGGTAGGGGCCGCCGAAGCTCAAGGGGAGCCCAAGCCCCTGCCCGTCTGCCACGGCGATGTCGGCGCCCATGGCGCCGGGGGTCTTCAGGACGCTCTGCATCACAGGATTGACGGCAATGACGCTCAAAGCCTTGGCTTCCTTGGCAGCGGCAAAGACGTCGGAGTAGTCGGCAACCACGCCGAAGAAGTTGGGGTTCTGCACCAGGATGCCGGCGGTGTCTGCATCGATGGCGGCCTTCAGGGCTTCCTTGTCCGGTGCGCCGTTCTTGTGCGGAACAACGACCAGCTCCATGGGCAGGTTGCGGGAGTAGGTTGCCAGCATGGCGCGCCAGATGGGGTTGACGCCCTCATCGACAATGACCTTGCTTCTTTTCTTTGCCTGGCGCACGCACATGGTGCAGGCCTCAAATGCGGCTGATCCGCCGTCATAGAGGGAGGCATTGGCGCAGTCCATGTCCAGGAGGCGGGCAACGGCCGTCTGGAACTCAAAGATGGCCTGCAGCGTGCCCTGGGAGCACTCAGCCTGGTACGGCGTATAGGCCGTCACAAAGGCAGGAAGACCTGCAAGGGCATCCACAGCCGCCGGAATGCTGTGATCGTAGTAGCCGGCGCCAAGGAAGGAGAGCGGCTGCTTGTTTTTGCCTGCCAGCTGCTCGCAGTGGGAGAGCACTTCCTGCTCGGTCATGCCTTCCCTGGGCAGGAAGGCCTTGGGGCGCAGGTCAGCCGGAATGTCTGCAAAGAGGTCGTCCAGGGTTTTGAGCCCGATGGCCTCGAGCATGGCGTCGCGCTCATCAGGAGTATGCGGGATGTAGGGCATGCGTACCCTCCGTTAGTGGCTTTCGGAAGCGCAGTGGGCGTCGTAGGCGGCAGCGTCCAGCAAGTTGGAAGAGACTTCGCTCACCTTCACGCGGTAAATCCAGCCCTTGCCGTAGGGGTCGGAGTTGATGAGCTCGGGAGCGTTCTCCAGCTCGCTGTTCACGGCGATGATGGTGCCGCTGACAGGGGAGAAGAGGTCGCTGGCAGCCTTCACGGACTCCAGGGAGCCGCACTCGCCTTCTATGCTGACTTCGTCGCCTTCATTCAGCATGTCGGCGTAGGTCAGGTCGCCCAGGGCATCCTGGGCAAACTGGGTGATGCCGATGACGGCTTCATCGCCTTCAATGCGGACCCATTCATGGCTCTTGGAGTATTTGAGATCGGTGGGAGTAGACATAACAGCCTCCTAAATGATGACCGTATCTTTTATGATTTTTTATCCGGATGTTGTCTTTGTTCAGGCGGCACGCCCCTGCATGCCCTTCCCTGAACAAAGGCCTGATGTTCCCTGCCCCTGCCTAAAGCAGCGGGCTTTGGAAGGAGAATTTTACTTGGCGGCAAGCGAGATGCGTGCTGTACCCTGCTTGTAGAAGGGCAGCGTTGCGACCTTGGCTGCAAGACGCGCCCTTGCCGTCACGATTTCGTAGGCTTCTGCGTCGGCTGCATCAGCGCTGACCCAGGCAAAGGCAATGGAATAGCCAAGGGTCGGAGCAAAGGTGCCGGAGGTCACGCGGCCGACAGCCTTGCCGTTGAGCTCGACAGCATCGCCGTGCCTTGGAGCCCTGCGTCCTTCAAGCTGCAGGGGAAGCAGCTTCTCGCGCACTGTGCCCAGGCCGGACTTGCCCACATACTCGCTCTCGCTCTTCAGCATGATGCCAAGGCCGGACTCCACAGGCGTGTGCTCCGTATCAAGCTCATGGCCGTACAGGGAGAGTCCTGCTTCCATGCGCAGGGTGTCACGGGCGCCAAGACCTGCCGGGCGCACGCGCTCATCCTTCAGCAGGGCTTCCCACAGGTTCAGGGCCTGATCGGCATCAATGTAGAGCTCGAAGCCCAGCTCGCCGGTGTAGCCTGTGCGGCTGACCAGCATTTTATGCCCCTGCCAGTCGGCATGGAGGAAGGAGAAGTAGCGTGTGCCGTGGAGATCCGTCTGCAGGAGTTTCTCCATGACATCAAGAGACAAAGGCCCCTGGATGTCAATCTTGGCTGTTTGGGCTGAGATGTCCGTAAAGGCCAGCCCTTCCAGGCGTTCCTTCAAGACGGCGAAGTCCTGCTCAGCACAGGCTGCGTTGACGACGATCATGTAGGAATCCGCGTCCAGGCAGTAGATGATGCAGTCGTCCAGCACGCCGCCCTTTTCATTCAGGATGAACCCGTAGCCGCATTTTCCCTGGGGCAGTTTGGCAAGATTGTGGCTGACCGCCTTCTTGAGCCGCTCCATGCAGGACGGACCGCTCACCAAAAATTCTCCCATATGACAGATGTCGAAGATGGAAACACTCTCGCGGGTATGCTTGTGCTCTGCCAGAATGCCTTCATACTGAATGGGCATGTACCAGCCCGCAAAGGGGGCCATCTTGGCACCATGTGCTTCATGCCAGGCAGACAGCGGCGTATACAGAAGTTCAGCCATATGCTCTCCTTATCCTGCCCCTCCTTCTTCCTGACGGGAAAGATAAGGAAGAGGCAAAAGTCTAGTATCTAATAGTCTGACTAGTAGCACACCGGCATAGTGAAAACAAGAAACAAGC
>CAZWGJ010000007.1:0-38294 GCA_964633375.1 uncultured Desulfovibrio sp. | reverse complement strand
CCTGACGCGATGGCGTTACCATAAAAAGGCATTTCTTTCAAAAGCTTTCTCTTGAGGGCAAGACCCGCCGGCCGAAAAATGCCGGCATTTCACAGGGCGGGGAAAAGGCCTTCACTTTGCCCTGCACACCCTGCCGACCTGCCCTTCATTCCCTCTGCAGCGCCTTTTTGCGCTTCTTTTCACGCTTCTTTTCTTTCCCTTATAAAGCTGATAAGAATACCAGTTTAAAGGGTGATTTCCCTTGTGTTCCCTCCAGCCTGCCTGAAGGTCCTGCTCTGCCCCTGCCTCCCCTCCCATTGAGACCTGCCCCATGAAAAAACTTTTCCTTGCCTTTGCGCTGCTCACAGTCGTCCTGGCCGGACTGATCGCTGGTGCCGGCTTTGCCTTCAAGGCAACCATCGAGGAGAGCGCCAGGAACACCATGCTGAACCTCATGGGACCAGGGGAGAGCTCAGTGCAGGAGGTCTCCTTCAATCCCCTGACCAGGGCCATCACCGCTTCCAACTGGCGCAGCACCTACACAAGCAACCAGGAAAAATTCCAGGCCGTCATCAGCAGGGCGTCAGGCACAATCAGCCTGCGCGGGCTTCTTTCCTACCTGCCCCTCCTGGACAACCTCTGCTTTGCCGACGAGGACTTCGTGCCCGTCATCGACAACCTCACGCTCTCCGACTGCTTCTGGCAGGGCGACAGCCTGTCCGCGACAGCCTCAGACCTGAACATAGGCACGGTCTCCCTCGCCTACTCCCTGGCAAGGCAGTACTACACCGGCGTCCGTCCGCCCTTCATCAGCTCGGTCAACGGCTTCCGCGCCGACGCAGTTGAAATCGCCAATCTTTCCGTCCAGGAAACAAAGCACGGGCGGACCAAGAACAGCCTGCTGGCAAAGAAGGTGGAGATACAGGAGCTTCTTGGCGCAAGCGCAGCCCTGATCCGCCTGCACGGTCTGCTGCTGACCAACAGACAGAAGACAAACTGGGCCGTTGACGCCCTGACCTTCACCGACGTGCGCATCTCGCCCGAACTGTGCAGCGAGCTTGTGGCCTACGGACAGTCCCCCACAGGCGTCATCCCGACCTCGCTCCAGAACAGCCTGGCCGCCAACGGGCGCATCTTCAGCCAGGCGGCTGCCGAAAACATCCTCTACACCGAAAAGGGCATTGCCCTGCCTGTCACCATCACGCGCTGCACGCTGGACTGGCAGGAAGATCCCAAGGCCCCCCTCAACATGGCTTTTGCCGGAGTGCGCATCCCCTCATCAGTCCTGCCGCCCGACCTGGCGCCGGGCCTTGAAGGCATGCCGACCGTCGCCCTTGACGGCAGCATGCAGTTCACCAGCCAGAACCCCGCCAGGCTGGCCTTCTCAGCCAAAATGAAGGACCTGGCCGACATCGGCGGCGACATTGTGCTGCGCCTGGACTCCCTGCTCTGCCAGGACTTGTCCGTCACCTGGAAGGACCACGGCCTCATGGCCCGCCTGGCGCGCTGCGTCTCGCCGGATCCCCATCTGACAAGCATGGGACTCAACGTCGCCATTATGAGCCTCTGCGCAAACGGCAGCGAGAAAGACAGGGAGCAGTGCCTGCGCATCACCTCCTTTGTGGAGAGGCCCGGCACCATCAGCATCAAACTGAAGAAGGACAGGCCCAGGGCGCTCTGCAGCCTGGATGACTTCCTCGCCCATTTCGGCGCCTTCCTTGAAGTCAGCACAACGCAGGGCGAAAAGTCGCTGTCGGAGCAGTCCGAAGCCATTTTTGCCAAGGCAAAGAAAAGCAACTAGGCAGCGCAGTGAGATGAGGAGCAAAGACCAATGAAAAGGCTGAGACTGAAAAAAGGCGAGGACCGCAGAATCAGGGCGGGGCACCTCTGGATCTTCTCCAATGAAATAGACAGCAGGCTGACGCCCCTTTCAGGCTTCGCCATGGGCGAGGACGTCCTGGTTGAGGACGCCCGCGGCACGGCCTTGGGCTCCGCCTGCATCAACCCCCACTCCCTCATCGCAGCCCGCATCCACGCCAAGTCAAAGCGCCCTTTGGATGCAGACCTCATCAGGCAGCGTCTTGAAGACGCCCTTGCCTTAAGGATGCGCCTTTTCAGCGAGCCCTACTACCGCCTGGCCTTTGGCGAGGGCGACTTCCTGCCCGGCCTTGTCATCGACCGCTTCGGCGACCATCTGACCTGCCAGATCACCACGGCCGCCATGGAGCAGAGAAAGGACATCCTGAAGGACATCCTTGAAGACCTTCTGCACCCCGCCTCCATCTGCTGGGACAACACCGTTGCCGCAAGGGCGCTGGAAGGTCTTGAGACCGGGACGCGCCTCTTTGACGGCGACGTTCCGGAGAGCCTCAGCGTCCTAGAAAACGGCATCACCTACAAGGCGCCTGCCAGAGAGGGGCAGAAGACCGGCTGGTTCTACGACCAGCGCGACAACCACCTCATCTGCGCAGGACTCTCCCGCGGCGCCGACGTTCTGGACGCCTTCTGCTACGCAGGCGGCTTCGGCACGGCCTGCGCCGCAAACGGCGCCAAGTCCTGCGTCTATGTGGACAGCTCCGCCAAAGCCCTTGAGTATGCCGAAGCTAACCATAAGGCGGCGGCAGGAAGGACGCCCTGCGAAGTCCTCTGCTCCGACGCCTTTGACGCACTGAAGAAGCTTAAAAGTGAGGGGCGCAGCTTTGACGTCGTCAGCATTGATCCTCCTGCCTTCATCAAGCGCCGCAAAGACTACAAGGAAGGCCTCAACGCCTACCGCCGCCTCAACCACCTGGCGCTGCAGCTGGTCAGGGACGGCGGCCTGCTTGTCACAAGCTCCTGCTCCCAGCTGCTTTCCCCCGACGATCTGCGCAGCGCTGCAGCGCAGGGATGCGCCAGACAGAGCATCCATCCGCGCCTTCTCTACTCAGGCAGGCAGGGGCTGGACCACCCCGTCCACTGCGCCATGCCCGAGACCGCCTACTTAAAGTGCCTCATCGTGCAGTGCACAAGGCAGGCGCGCGCCAACGAGGCGCCCGAAGGCCCGGAGCACGACTAATCAGCCAACAAACTTCAGACATTCATATAAAGGACACAATCCATGCTCAACAAAGCACGCCTTCTGACCCCCGGACCGACGCCCATTCCCGACGAGGTGCGCCTGGCCCTGGCACAGCCCATGATCCACCACCGCAAGGCGGCCTTTCACGACCTCATGCAGTACTGCCAGGAAAAGCTGCAGATCCTCTTTGGGACAAAGCAGCCTGTTCTGACGCTTTCCTCCTCAGGCACAGGCGCCATGACGGCTGCCGTGTACAGCCTTTTTGAACCGGGCGACAAGGTGCTGGTCGTCGACGCCGGCAAGTTCGGCGAGCGCTGGGGCAAGATTGCCGAATCCCGCGGCCTCACGCCCGTGACCCTCTCTGTCGAGTGGGGCAAGGCAGCCTCCCCTGAAAAAATCGCCGCCATGCTGGACGAGGATCCCGCCATCAAGGGCGTTTTGGTCCAGCTCTCAGAGACCTCCACCGGCGTGCTGCATCCGGTCAGGGAAATTGCCGCACAAATGGCCGGCAAGGACGCCCTTTTGATCGTGGACGGCATCTCAGGGCTCACCCTCTCCCCCTGCCCCATGGACGAATGGGGCATAGACTGCCTGGTCACAGGATCCCAGAAGGGGCTGATGCTGCCTCCGGGCATGGCCTTCCTGGCGCTCTCTGAAAGGGCCTGGGAAAAATGCAGCAAGACCGCTCCCGGCTGCTTCTACTTCAACCTGCCGGCAGAGCGCAAAAAGCTGGAAAAGCACGAAACCAACTTCACCTCCCCCGTCAACCTGGTCCAGGGGCTCAAGGTCAGCCTGGACATGCTTCTGCAGGACGGTATTTCCGCCCACTACCACAAGCAGTGGGCCCTGACCCAGCTTGTGAGGCGCAGCGTCTGTGCCATGGGCCTCCCCCTCTTTGTGAAGGAGCACTACACCTGGGGCCTCACCAGCATCTCCCTTCCTGCCGGCATGGACGGCACCAAGGTGGTCAGCGAGTGCGCCGAAAACTACGGCGTCTACCTGGCAGGCGGCCAGGACGCTTTGAAGGGCCGTATTGTGCGCCTGGCGCACATGGGCTGGGTCGACTGGTCAGACCTTCTGGCAGGCCTCTACGCTCTGCAGCGCACAGTCATCGAAAACAGCGGCTTCAGCGGATCCCACGACTTCCTTGAGCAGGGCATGGCGGCCTACAGGGCGGCCCTGGCAGGAGAAGCAGGCGTGGAGCCGCCCTATCTGCACGACTAGACGGCAGGCTGCCGCCTAAAGGAGAAAAACTCATGGCTGACGAGACACCGACCATGGACGGCAGGCTGCCCGAGGTCACCTTTTCCACCTTTGTCATCTCCCTGGGCTCCTCAGCGCTTGTCCAGCTTGGCGAGGTGCCGGATCCTGCATCCGGCAAGAAGGCGCCCAACCCCCTCATGGCCAAGCACATCATCGACACGCTGACCATGCTGCAGGCAAAGACCGTCAACGGCCTCACCAAGGACGAAAAGAGCCTGCTGGACAGCCTCCTCTACGAACTCAAGATGAAATACGTCTGCCTGTGCGAAAAAAAGCAGTAGGAAAAGACGGCGCTTCCGCCGTCCTTTCTGCGCAGCCTTTCCGCCTGGCAGCGAACCATACGACGCCATCCAAGCAGCTTCCCAAGCAGGAAGCAATAAGGAATACAAATCATGGACAAAATCAGAGCCGGCCTTGTGGGCATCACAGGCTACACCGGCATGGAACTGGCACGCCTGCTTGCCTGCCACCCCAAAATGCGCCTTGTCACAGGCTGCTCCCGTTCTGAATCAGGCCGGCTTCTTGGTGATTTCTATCCCTTCCTGCGCAGCCTGCCGGGCTCGGACGTGGTCATCAGCGTCTACAACGCCAAGGCCGTCGCCGAGCAGTGCGACGTGGTGTTCCTGGCCGTGCCCCACGGCAAGGCCATGGTCATGGCAGGGGAGCTGGTGGATTTGGGCGTCAAGGTCGTCGATCTTTCGGCCGACTTCCGCATCCACGACGCAGCCGTCTATGAGAAGTGGTACAATGTGACCCACGCCAGAAAGGATCTGCTGCCCAAGGCCGTCTTCGGCCTGCCCGAGCTCTATGCCGACAAGATTGCCGGCTGCCAGCTTGTCGCCAACCCCGGCTGCTACCCGACATCCGCCATCCTGGGGCTTGCTCCCGCCCTGCAGGCAGGGCTTGTCTCAAGCTCCGACATCGTCATCGACTCCAAGTCCGGCACCTCGGGCGCCGGGCGCAAGGCGCAGGTGACCTCGCTCTTCTGCGAAGTGCACGACTCCTTCAAGGCCTACGGCCTGGCAAAGCACCGCCACACCCCTGAAATAGAGCAGGAGCTCTCCCTGCTTGCCGGAACTCCCCTGACCGTGTCCTTCAACCCCCACCTCGTTCCCATGGGCAGGGGCATACTCTCCACCATCTACACCAAGCTTGCCGGCGACGCCTCCCTGGAAGAAATCCACAAGACCTACACGGACTTCTACCAGGACAAGCCCTTTGTCCGCGTCCTCCCCTTGGGCGAGCTGCCTGAGACCCGCAACGTCAAGGGCTCGCTCTTCTGCGACATCGGCCTTGTTGCCGATCCCAGGACGAAGCGCCTCATCATCGTCTCCGTCATCGACAACATCTGCCGCGGCGCCTCGGGCCAGGCCCTTTCCAACGCCAACCTCATGTTCGGGCTGCCCGTGGGCATGGGCGTCAGCCAGGCCCCCATGCTGCCCTAAAGGAGAATCCCTATGGATAGTATGGAAAAGACTGCTGTGCCGGGGGAGGAGCAGGTGCTGGCAGGCCTGGACGACAGGCTGCAGGACCCAAAGCTCTGCCACCAGCTGTTGGAGCGCCTGGACAAGGCGCTCTCAAAAATACCAGGCAGGACCATGCGCTTCATGGAGGTGTGCGGCACGCACACCGTCTCCCTCTTCCAGAGCGGGCTGCGCTCGCTTCTGCCTGAGGGCGTCGTGCACCTCTCAGGACCTGGATGCCCTGTCTGCGTGACCCATGACGCCGAGGTTGCCGCCTTTTTGGAGATGGCCGAGCAGAAGGACGTCTGCCTGGCCACCTTCGGGGACCTCATCCGCGTACCCGGCCCAGGCGGCAGATCGCTCAAGCACGCCATGGCGGACGGCGCCAAAGTCAAGATCGTCTACTCCCCGCTGGACGCCCTGGCCATAGCCTCAGAGCATCCTGAGCTCACGGTCGTCTTCATTGGCATAGGCTTTGAGACCACCGCCCCCACAGTGGCGGCAACCCTGGCGCAGGCCAAGATGCGCGGCATCAAGAACTTCTGCGTGCTCTCCCTGCACAAGCTTGTGCCGCCTGCCCTGAAAGCCCTCCTCAATGAAGGAAACTCCCATATAGACGCCTTCCTGCTGCCGGGGCACGTCTGCATGGTCACAGGCCTTGAGCCCTTCAACTTCCTGGCTTCCGAATGGCATGTGCCTGCCTGTGCAGGCGGCTTCACGCCGGCCGACATGGCGCTTGCCCTCTGCCGCCTGGCAGAGGACCTGCGCGATAAAACGCCCAGGATCACCAATGCCTACCAGCGGGCTGTGCCAGCCCTTGGCAACCCCAGGGCCCTTGAGCTGATCAACACCTTCTTTGAGCCCTGCGATGCCCACTGGCGCGGTCTTGGCGTCATCCCTGACTCAGGGCTGCGCATCAAAAAGGAATACGCCGACATGGACGCCATGGTGCGCCTTGGCATTGAGCTTCACGAGACGCCGCCCATCAAGGGCTGCCGCTGCGGCGACGTGCTGAAAGGGCGCATCCAGCCCAACAAGTGCCCGCTCTTCGGCAAGGTCTGCACGCCCATGGATCCCGTGGGACCCTGCATGGTCTCCACAGAAGGAAGCTGCGCCGCCTACTACAAGTACATGCGCTAGGCAGCAGCAAAGCAAAATGCAGTACGCTTCAAGGAGGCGCAGGGCGCAACCCTGCTCCCTGCGCCTTCTTGAAAGCCCCTTTCATCAGGTTTTCACTCCCCCTTCACCAGCACTTCATCAGGACCATCACCATGCCAGGCACAGGACAGCAAAAAGACTTTGCAGAACGTATGTCCGCCCCTTCCCTGCTGACGGCGCTGGGCATCAGGCTCCTGCCGAATGCGGATGCAGACGGCACAGTTTATGCCGGCATGCCCTGCGACGAGCGCACCTGCCAGCCCTTCGGGTATTTAAGCGGCGGCGCCATGCTGGCCCTTGAAGAGACCCTGGCAGGCTACGGCTCAGTCCTGAGGCTTCCTGCCAGCCTCAAGCCTGTGGGCGGATCGGTTGCTGCCAGCCACGTCGCCCCCAAGGCCAAGGGCGGCTCTGTGAAGGCCAAAGCAGTGCTCATCCACGAGGGCAGGAAGACGCACCTCTGGAACGTCGACGTCCTGGACGCCGAGACAGGGCGCCTGCTCTCCACAGCCCGCGTCGTCAACCACATCATCCCCCTGCAGTAGCCCTGCAGCCTCCTTCCTCTTTCCTTCCTTTGCAGGTCATCCCCCTTTTCCTGCATTTTTCATCCCCCAGTTCCACCGCATATCCTGCTGCATGCCGCTGCAACCTTGCGTGCCGGCTGCGCCCTGTGCGATGCCTTTTTTAAGGAAGAAGCAGCCTTGGATTCACGCATTCCCCACTCCCAGCTCTATAAGGACATTCTCCACGGCATAGAAACGCTCATCAGCTCCGACGCCGCCTTTGCGCTCTTCCGCACCCAGGGCGCAGAGCCTGTGCTCATGCTGCAAAAGAACAGGAAGGGGACGCTCTACACCCATTTTGCGGACGTCAAGGGATCCGGCTTCATCTTTTCCCCCTTTGCCGAGGAGCAGGGGCATCCTGTCATCCTCTTCCGCGATGATCATGTCTTCACCGGCTGGGAGGAGATTGCCGCCGGCGTCAAGAAGGTCATCCACGACGACAGCCTGCCGCCGAGCACAACGCCCCATGTGGTGCTCTGCCCCTTTGAGGAGCTGAAGGAGCGCCTCTACAAAAGCCCCATTGACAAGGGCTACCAGCGCGCCTTCAGCGCCATCCTCAAGGATCTGCAGGATGGGCGCTTCCAAAAGCTCGTCCTCTCCCGCTCCCAGGACATCTCAGGACGCTTCTCCGCCGGGCGCATCTTCCTCAATGCCTGCGGCAGGTACCCCAATGCCATGGTCTCTCTGGTGCACGGCACCTGCGGCACCTGGGTCGGGGCAAGTCCGGAAATCCTTCTTGAAGGAAGCAGGGAGAAAGGCTGGCGCACCATGGCGCTGGCAGGCACAAGGCCTGCTGGAAGCACTGAAGCATGGGATGACAAAAACCGCAGGGAGCAGAACATTGTGGCGCAGTACATTGAGTCCGTGCTCACGCCCTTTGCAGCAAAGCTTGAAAAATCCGAGCCGCACACCTATGCGGCAGGATCCGTCGAGCACCTGCGCACGCTCTTCACCATTCAGCCCAAGGAAGGCGCCTCCATCAGGGAGATCATCGAGCACCTGCACCCGACGCCCGCCGTCTGCGGGCTGCCCAAGGAAGAGGCAAAAAGGCGCATCTTGACGACAGAGAGCCATGACAGGCGCTACTACGCAGGCTTCCAGGGCGTCTGGAACGGCAATGAAAACTGCAGCCTCTACGTCAACCTGCGCTGCCTGAAGCTTTCTGCAGCCAGCATCCGCCTCTTTGCCGGCGGCGGCATCATGCCCCAGTCGGCCTGCGAAGCCGAGTGGCTTGAGACCTGCGGCAAAATGTGCACCATGCTGTCCTTGCTGGGGAAATAAGATGTATTCAGACAATGAACTTGTCCGCGAAGTCGTGGCGCTGGCAGCCGCCCACGGCATACGCCATGCCGTCATCTGCGCAGGCTCCCGCAACGCCCCCCTGGCCCACAGCTTTGCAGCCTGCCCGGACATTGAAACGCTGCAGGCAGTGGACGAGAGGTCCGCAGCCTTTGAGGCGCTGGGCATGGCGGAAGCCTTAAGGAAGCCCGTCCTTGTCTGCGTGACCTCAGGCTCCGCCCTTCTGGACGCCAGCCCGGCCATAGCAGAGGCCTTCTACCAGGAAATCCCCCTGGTGCTCGTCTCAGCCGACAGACCCTCGGCCTGGATTGACCAGCGGGACGGGCAGACCATGCACCAGCCGGGCGCCCTGGCAAACTTTGTGCGCTCTTCAGTCCAGCTGCCGGAGTCAGGGGATCTTCGCTACGCCAACCGCCTGATCAACATGGCGCTGCTGGCCTGCAGAGGGCCGGTCCCTGGTCCTGTGCACATCAACGTGCCCATTGCCGAGCCCTTCTTCTCCTGCCGGACGCCCGATCTGCCAAAGCCCAGGACGCTTGCGGTGCACAGGAACAAAATCTACGCCATGTACGCCGACGCCATAGGGGAGATCTGCGAGTCCCGCCGCATCCTCATTGTGGCAGGGCAGATGCCGGCTGACGAAGAGTCCGCCATGCGCCTTGAAGACATGCAGTACGGCGGCTGCATGACCGTGGCTGAGCATCTTGCCAACATCCCCGGTTCTGCCAGGGTGATGTCCCTGCCCGACATCATCCTCTCCCAGGCAGACGAGGAGAGCCTCAAGCTTATGGCTCCCGATCTGGTCATCACCATCGGCGGACACATCGTCAGCAAGCGCCTGAAGCAGTTTCTGCGCGCCCAGGACAACTTCATACACTGGCATGTCGGGCTTGATGAGACAAGCGCACCGGACCTCTTCTTCCATTTGACGCGCCTCATCCGCACGGACACAAGGCAGTTCCTCCACTCCCTGGCAAACAACCTGCTCTCGCGCCCAAGCTCGGACTCCCGCTTCTCCAAGGCCTGGCGGGAGGGCCTGCAGCGCGCCTTAAAGCACGTGGAAGCCTTTTCAAAGCGGGAAAAGACTGAGCTCACAGACGTTGACGTCATGCAGGCCTTCCTGAAGCTTGTTCCTGAAAGAAGCTTCCTGCATCTGGCAAACTCCTCTCCTGTGCGCAACGCCCTCTTCTTTCCGGCGCCCAAGAACTGCCAGTTCTTCTGCAACCGGGGCGTCAACGGCATAGACGGATCGCTCTCCGCAGCCCTTGGCAACGCCAGAATCGTCCGGGGAAAGGTGTTCTG
Organism: uncultured Desulfovibrio sp.; assembly: GCA_964633375.1. GTDB lineage: Bacteria > Desulfobacterota > Desulfovibrionia > Desulfovibrionales > Desulfovibrionaceae > Desulfovibrio. The sequence goes on along the minus strand of CAZWGJ010000007.1, from coordinate 28,212 downwards.
CTTAATAGGCGATTTGAGCTTCTTCTACGACAGCAACGCCCTCTGGCGGAACGACATTCCCAAAAACCTGCGCATCCTGCTCTTCAACAACCAGGGCGGCAACATCTTCCGCACCCTGCCCGGGCTGGACTCCCCCTTCCGCGACACCTATATCGCAGGCGTCAACACCTTCAGCGCCAGGGCGCAGGCAGAACAGGCGGGGCTTGCCTACCGCTCAGTCAGCTCTCTGAAAGAGCTGCCGGAAGCTCTTGCGGCATTTGCCGGCTCAGAAGCCCCCATGCTGCTGGAAGTCTTCACCGATGCGGACGCCAACGCCGCAGCCCAGAAGCTGCTCACCTCTCCCGCCCGCTGATTTTTTTTTGCGCTTCCTGCAGCGCAAGCCACGCTTCTGCAAAATTTCCACAAAATCCAACGAACCTTTCAAGGAGTTCTTCATGGCACAGCGCAACTGGCAGACCATCAAGCAGTATGAGGAGATACTGTTTGACTGGTACAACGGCATAGCCCGCATTACCATCAACCGTCCCCGCTACCGCAATGCCTTCACGCCCGAGACCACCCAGGAAATGTCCAACGCCTTTGCCATCTGCCGTGAAAGCGAGGACATCGACGTCGTCATCCTCACCGGCGCCGGCGACAAGGCCTTCTGCAGCGGCGGCGACATGCACGTCAAGGACCGCGGCGGCTACCGCGGCAAGGACGGCGTCAAGCGCCTCAACATCCTGGACGTGCAGAAGCAGATCCGCTCCATCCCCAAGCCCGTCATCGCCATGGTCAACGGCTACGCCATCGGCGGAGGGCACGTGCTGCATGTCGTCTGCGACCTGTCCATAGCCTCCGAGAACGCCATTTTCGGGCAGACAGGCCCCCACGTGGGCAGCTTTGATGCAGGATTTGGCGCAAGCTACCTGGCCAGGGTGGTGGGCCAGAAGAAGGCCCGCGAGATCTGGTTCCTCTGCCGCCAGTACTCTGCAAAAGAGGCGCTGGAGATGGGGCTGGTCAACAAGGTCGTCCCCTTTGACCAGCTTGAGGACGAGACCGTGGCCTGGGCCGAGCGCATGATGGAAATGAGCCCCATGGCCCTGCGCATGATCAAGGTCGGCCTCAACGCCGAGCTGGACGGCCAGGCCGGCATCCAGGAGCTGGCAGGCGATGCCACCCTGCTCTACTACCTGACCGACGAGGCCCAGGAAGGCGGCAAGGCTTTCCTGGAAAAGCGCAAGCCCAACTTCCGCGACTACCCCAAGTTCCCCTAGAACCTGCCTTTCTGCGCCGCCATCCCAAACGCGTCTGCACATAAGGAGCCTAAAAAAAGGAGCAAGCCAATGTCCTGGCACACAAGAGTTCTTCCCCGCCTGCTGCATTTTATCGAGCCTGCAGGAACATCCCGCGGCGTCTACACCACCAGATCCGTCTGGTATGTGGTGCTTTATGACGACGCAGGCAGGATGGGAGTCGGGGAATGCGCTCCCCTGCCGGACTTGAGCTGCGATGCAGGCGCGGACTACACAGAGCGCCTTGAGGCCTGCTGCCAAAGGTTCTGCGAAACCGGGGACGTGTATGAATCCGTCCCCGAAAGCTGCCCCTCCATGCGCTTTGGCCTTGAGACAGCCCTGCTGCACTATCAGAAGGGCACGGTGCGCTTCTTTGAAACGCCCTTCAGCCGCGGCGAAAAGGACATCCCCATCAACGGCCTTGTCTGGATGGGCGATCATGAAAAGATGCTTGAGCGCATGAAGGCCAAGCTTGCACTGGGCTTCCGCTGCCTCAAGTTCAAGATAGGCGGGATAGACTTTGAGAGCGAATGCGATCTGCTGGAGCGCGTGCGCTCCCTCTATCCCGACCCCAAAGACCTTGAGATACGCCTGGACGCCAACGGCTCCTTTACGCCGGAAAACGCCCTTGAAAGGCTGGAGAGGCTGGCAGGTTTTGCGCCCCATTCCATAGAGCAGCCTGTGCGCCAGGGAAACTGGCCGCTGATGGCTGACTTGTGCCGAAAGTCCCCCATCCCCATAGCCCTGGACGAGGAGCTGATAGGCGTCTTTGGGGCAAAAAAAGAAGAGCTTGCCGCACAAATAAGGCCTGCCTACCTGGTGCTGAAGCCCTCCCTGCATGGCGGCATCAAGGGCTGCGAAGAGTGGATTCAGCTGGCAGAAAAATACCAGACAGGGCACTGGGCAACCTCAGCCCTTGAAACCAACATCGGCCTCAATGCCATAGCGCAGTGGCTTGGACAAAAGGAAATCAGCCTGCCCCAGGGGCTTGGCACAGGGCAGCTCTTTGAGGACAACTGCGAGTCCATGCCGGTCAGCCTGCACGGCTCCGCCATGCACTGCGATCCCGGCCTTCCTGAGCCTGACCTTTTGTCCTGGCTTGGCATCACACTCTAACCGCCGCTGCAGCACAAAAAACACAAGCCGCAGCACAAGCTGCAGCATCATCTAAAGCATCATCTCACGCACGAACACGACACTTACGGGGCAGCACAACAACATGCTTCACACAACCTCGACTTTTACCGCCCTCTCCCTTGAAGAACTCCGCGCCCTGCCCCTGACCATAGACGGGGTGCACTTTATCGGCAGCAAGCGCAACGTCTTCATAGGCCGCTACCAGGATCAGGAAGGCTTTCTGGGCGATCTGGCCCGCTTTTTGAAGGACTGGCGCTCGGCTTCCCCCACCATGACGGTGCACACCTCAGGCTCCACAGGAGCCCCCAAGCCCATCCAGGTGGAAAAAGCCCGCATGGCCAACAGCGCCATGGCAACCTGCCAGTCCCTGCGCCTGACTGCCGGCATGACGGCCCTGCTTGCCATGCCGCTGCGCTACATCGCAGCCCGCATGGTCGTGGTGCGCGCCCTTTTGGCAGGACTGAACCTGCTGCCGGTGACGCCCTCCTCATCCCCCTTCAAGGACGTGCACCAGCACATAGACTTTGCGGCCCTGACGCCCATGCAGACCTACACCAGCCTGGAAACAAAAGACACAGCAGACAGGCTGCGCAAGGTGAACTGCCTGCTTCTTGGCGGCGGCGCCATCAATGCCGATCTTGCCAAAGAGCTGGCAGACTTTCCCAACGAGGTGTGGTCCTCCTACGGCATGACCGAGACCTTGAGCCACATCGCCCTGCGCAGGGTCAACGGCCCCAATGCCTCGGACTGGTACACGCCCCTGCCGGGCGTCACAGTCAGGCTGCATGAAGAAGGCATGCTCATCATCCATGCCCCCATGGTCACAACGCACGACCTTGTCACCACCGATCTGGCGGAAATGGACGACCAGGGACGCTTCCGCATCCTTGGCCGCTGCGACAACATCATCAACAGCGGCGGCATCAAAATCCAATTGGAAGAGGTGGAAGACCTCCTCTCCTCAGTCTTAAAAAAGCCTTTCTGCGTGACAGCCCTGCCGGACGCCTGCATGGGCGAAAAGCTCTGCCTGCTGCACACAGGCGGCGAAAACCCCGAGGCGCTGGAAACCATCTGCCGCCACGTCCTGCCCAAGTACTGGGTGCCCAAAACCTTTCTTCTGGCAGACGCCATCCCGCTCACCAAGACAGGCAAGATACGCCGCGGCGAGACAAGACGCCTGGCAGCACAATTGGCTGCCAAAAGAGAGGACTGAAACCTTTTTGCAAGTCGCGTCTGCACTGCTTTTTGCAAAGCCTTTGCAGGCAGGGCAGCCTGCCTTTTCAATCCCTTCTTGAGCGCGGGTGGAACTGGCGGTGCAGGCGGATTAATCTTTCCGTCTGCACATGGGTGTAGATTTCCGTCGTGCTGACGTCGCTGTGCCCCAAGAGCAGCTGCACAGTGCGCAGGTCTGCACCGCCCTCAAGCAGGTGGGTGGCAAAGCTGTGGCGCAGCGTGTGCGGGGAAACAGGACGGGTGATGCCGCATATGCCTGCCGCCTCCCGCATCAGGGAAAAGACATACTGCCTGGTGAGCCCAAGACCCTTCTTGTTGACAAAAACCAGCGGGCACTTGGGGGCAAACTTAGGCCTGACCTGGCTGAGATAGTCCAGGAGCTTTTTCTGCGCCCGATCGTGCAGGGGCACCAGCCGCTCCTTTGATCCCTTGCCAAAGACGCGCAGGATCCCCTGCTGCAGATCCACTGCCTCTACAGGCAGGGTGATGAGCTCTGTGACGCGAAGACCGGCAGCATAGAGGATTTCCAGCATGCAGGCGTCCCGCTGCCCCCTGAGCGTGCTCTTGTCCGGCGCATCCAGCATTCTGAGGGCCTCGTCCTTGGAGAGGAAGGTCGGCAGATGCATCGGCAGCCTGGGGTTGGCTGCGTCGTCGCAGGGGCTGACAATGGGAAAGCCCTTGTCCTGAAGCCAGGAGAATATGGAGCGCAGGGCTGCCAGGCGTCTGGCAAGCGTCCTGCTGCTCTGTGCCCTGCTCTGGGCATAGGCAAGATAAAAGAGCACCGTGTCCTGGGTTATGGCCTTCCCTGCAGCCTGCTGCGTGACAGCCCATGGTCCAAGACCTGAGGCGGGCTCCTCATCTTCCTTGGGGGCAAGCTTCTCCATGAAGCGGAAGAAGTCCTGCAGATCCTGCGTATAGGCAGCGACAGTCGCCCGGGAAAGCCCCCTGACCGCCAGAAGATAGTCCAGCCACTGGGCTGCATGAAGGCTCAGCAAACTTAAGGAAGCATACTGCTCTGCCATGCGCCATACCCCTTACAGCTGCCCTTCACGAACAGCTGCACAGACGACGGAGCAGAGCTTCTCCACGTCCTCTTCAGGCGTGATGAAGGGCGGCATAAGGTAGATTAAGCGGTTGAAGGGGCGAATCCAGACGCCCTTCTCCACAAAGAAGTCCTGCAGTTTTGCCATGTCGACGGGCTTCTTGGTTTCGACAACGCCTATGGCGCCAAGCACGCGGACATCCGCCACGCCCTCGAACTCCCTGCAGGGGGCGAGGCCTTTTGCCAGACCCTTTTCAATGGCAGCCACCCGCTCCTGCCAGGGAGAGGAAACAAGCTCCTCAATGCTGGCTATTGCTGCTGCACAAAAGAGCGGGTTGGCCATAAAGGTCGGCCCGTGCATCAATATGCCGCCGCCCTTTTCTTCATCGGCCCTTCCTATGCCCTCTGCCACAGCACTGGTGCACATGGCTGCGGCGCCGGTCATCATGCCGCCGGTCAAAGCCTTGCCTATGCAGCAGATGTCGGGGGTGAGATCTGCCCAGCTGCAGGCAAAGAGCTTGCCCGTCCTGCCAAAGCCTGTGGCAATCTCGTCTGCGACAAGCAGGATGTCGTGCTCCTGGCAGAGCTCATAGAGGCCTTTCAGGTAGTCCGGATGGTAGAACCACATGCCGCCCGCACCCTGGACGACAGGCTCCAGAATGACGGCGGCAAGTTCATCTTTATGGCCGGCTATAAAGCGCCTGGCACAGTCCAGGGAAGCAGGATCAAAGGGCTTGTCAAAGCGGCAGGTAGGGCGCTCCATAAAGATGTGCCTTGGCAGCAGCGCATTAAAGAGCGTGTGCATGCCGGTGACAGGATCGCAGACGCTCATGGCGCCCTGCGTATCGCCGTGGTAGCCGCCAAGCGGGGTCAAAAAGCGCTGCCTTTGGGGGCGCCCTTTGGAAATCTGGTACTGCACGGCCATCTTGAGCGCCACTTCCACGGCAACAGAGCCGGAATCGGCATAGAAGAAGTGATCGAGGCCTTTGGGCACCAGCGGCAGCAGGCGCCTGGCAAGCTCTACGGCCGGCTTGTGGGTCAGCCCGCCGAACATGACATGGCTCATGGCTTCCAGCTGCCTTTTCATGGCGGTCTTCAGCCTGGCATTGCCGTAGCCGTGCACGGCGCACCACCAGGACGACATGCCGTCAACAAGCTCCCTGCCGTCTGCCAGGACGATCTTGTTCTTCCTTGTCGAGCGCACCATGCGCACAGGCAGGGGATTTGTTGCCGAGGTGTAGGGGTGCCAGAGGTGCTCCCTGTCAAAGAGAAGATCTTCAGCTGCGGCCTCTGCAAAAGCTGTGCTGCTCTGCTCCATAAGCTCCTGCAAAGCCTCTGCTGCCGGCTGCATCAGGCTAAGCAGACGCTGCTTGTCATAAGGCGATCCAAGATAGGGGATGTCCGCCAGAAGCGGCGCCCCTTCCCTATTCCCAATCTTTTTTAAGGAGCGGACATTGTCTTCCAGGATGCGCGCCTCGTCGGCAAATACGGCTTCAGCCCCGCAGCCTGCATCGCAGACTGCGTCGGGCATGGTGCGCACAAGAATCATGCCGGCAAGCTTGAGGCCGCGCTCCTTCAGGGCATGCAGGCTCAATAAGGCATGGTTCAGGCAGCCAAGCTTGTTGCCGACGACCAGGACGACTGGAAGGGCAAGCTCCTCTGCCAGGTCCAGCATGTACTCTTCATCGTTGAGCGGGACGTACAGTCCGCCCGCCCCCTCAATGAGCACCTCCCTGCCGGCTGCTTTGCGCCGTATCTCCGCTGCCAGGCTTTTGCAGGAAAGCTCTTCCTCTGCCAGGCGGGCTGCCAGATGCGGGGAGCAGGGAGGCTCGTAGCAGTGCAGGGCCAAAGCCTCCCCTCCAAAGGAAGCGACTGACTCCACATCGGGGACAACCAGCTTGTCTCCATGTTTGAGGCACCCTGTCTGCACAGGCTTGATGACCAATGGGTGCAGAGAACCCTGCCCTTCAAGCAGAACAGAAAGGGCAGAGGTGACTGCAGTCTTGCCTGCATCCGTATCCGTACCTGTTACAAAGAAGCCCTGCACAGCCTATCTCCTCTCGCTGCCAAGAGCCTGCAGCATGGCGTCGTCATCCTCATAGCCCAGGCCGCGCGTGGTCAGGTAGTTGCCTGTCATGATGCAGCTTGCGCCCGATGCCAGGACAAAGCCCTGCTCCTCTGCCAGCGTGGAGAGGCGCCCGCCGCAGATATTGATGTCGGCGCGCGGCAGCATAAGCCTTGCCAGCGCCACGATGCGCAGAGCCTCCCGTCTCTCAAGCTTGGGACGCTTTCCCATGGGCGTCCCCGGGACGGGGCAGAGGAAGTTGACCGGCACGCAGGACACTTGTTCTGCGCGTATGGTTGCCAGAAGCTCCACCCTCTGCTTCCAGCTTTCGCCAAGCCCGAAGATGCCGCAGGAGCAGACACTTAGCCCCGCACTGCGGGCGATGCGCAGGGTCTCGATGTCCTGGTCGTAGTCATGGGTTGAGCAGATCTTGTCAAAGTAGCTGCGGGCTGTCTCCAGGTTGTGGTGGTACCTGTCAAAGCCGGCCTCCTTCAGGCGCCTGACCTTTTCTGCCGTCATGATGCCAAGAGAGGCGCAGAGTTTGATGCGGCACTTGGAGCGTATGGCAAGGGCCGTCTCGCAGAGGGAGTCCAGGTCCCTGTCGGAGACCGTGGTGCCGCTGGTCACGATGCCGAAGCGCCCTATGCCGTGCCTGTCCATCTCCATAGCGTCGGCAAGCAGGGCCTCTTTGCTCTGCAGAGGGTAGACAGGGGCGCCGGTCTCATAATGGGCCGACTGCGCACAAAAGGCGCAGTTTTCAGGGCATCTGCCGGACTTGGCATTGATGATGGCACAGGTTCCTGTTCCTTTTGGGGCAAAAAGGGAGCGCACCATATGGCCTAAGGCCAGCACATCCATGTTGTCTTCCCAGGGAAGCCCGGCAACCTGTGCAGCACTTTCCTCATCCAGACCCTCGCCGCCGCTTTTAAGCAGCGTCTCAAGCACGCTGCGCAGTTCTTCCCTCATAATCAGAAACCTCCCTGAAGACAGATTCAGCAAAAAAGCCCAGTCCAAAACATCGGCTGTTCAAAAAATGCAGAACGGCAATAGTAAGACCTCATCCTGTACAGGGCAAGAGCCCGTCATATTGCCTTCCTAGCCTGGGCAACACCTTGAGACAATGGCAAAAAATGCGGGACGAAGCCGTTGGTGAGCCCAGTCAGCAGCCTTTCTTTCCGGTCCCTGCCGGTGTATACCTTTTCTTAAGCCTGACAAAGCCCATGCCAGGCAGCCCTGCTGCCTCAGCCGAACGAGACGCCCTATGCCTGAACGCCAAGCAAAATTCCTCCCCTGCGGCATTGCCGACTACACAGTCCTCTGCGGCGGAGACTACGTTTTTGTCGACAAGACAAAGTATATTGAACGTCTTGAACGAAGCGGTCTTCTCTACACTTTCATCGTCCGCCCGCGGCGCTTTGGCAAGACGCTCTTCACCAGCCTGCTGCAGCTCTATTACGACAAGATGGAAGAGGAAAACTTCCAGCGCTATTTTGGCAGCACCTATATAGGAAGCCGCAGGACAAAGCTTGCCAACACCTTCAGAGTCCTGCACTTTGACTTTTCAGGACTGTCTTCCGGCAACATCAGAGAAAACTTTGCTGCATCACTAAAAGAATCCTTTGACTTGTTCCTGCACAGCTATCCTGATGAAGACTGCCGGCAGATCTTGGAATGCAGCTCTGCCGATCCGGCAATGCTGCTTGACCGCTTCATGACTGCTGTCTATAAACGATATGGCAAGACAGTCTATGTACTTATAGATGAATATGACCAGTTTGCCAATGAAATCTTGTCTCAGGACAAAGAACAATTCAAGGAAATAACAAGCTCAAACGGCTTTCTTAAAAACTTTTACGCCAAGCTGAAGAAAGCAACAGGGCTGCATGGTGCTGTTGCCCGCATTTTCATGACGGGAGTGACGCCCATATCGATTGACTCGATGACCTCAGGCTTCAACATCGCAGCCAACATCACAGACGATCCGGCCTTTGCCGCCATGTTCGGCTTTACAGAGGAAGAGCTCCTTTCCGTCATTGCCGAGGCTTCCGACGGAGCACACAGCCCAGGGCAGCCCCAGGACATTCTTGCCAGAATGAAGGAGCTCTACGACGGCTACTCCTTTAGTTCATCAAGCTCTGAGCACGTCTTCAACCCGTCGATGTGCTTCTACTACCTGCGCAGCCTGCTTGGCACGCAGCAGGAGCCAAGGAATCTGCTGGATCCGTCCTGCTCTCAGGATCTCTCCAAAATCCGCAGGCTGCTCCTTATGGGCGGCGAAGACCTTGCTGCTGACATCCTTGACGCACTGCTGGGCCGCAAAACTATCGGCTTTTGCTCTGTTTCGCCAAGCATAGACATCAGCAGCGGCTGCCCTGCAGAAGAAGACATTGTCTCATTGCTGTACTATCTTGGCTGTCTTACCCTGTCTGAAGACAAGTCCTCTCTTAAAGTTCCCAACAGAGCAGTGCGCCGGCAGTTTTCATCATTTGCGCCTGCGTTCCCCCTTCATGCCGCTGCTTTGGCAGCCGCCTTTTAGGAGCCCCCTATGCAGCATGCAGCAACCAATCCCTGCCAGCCCAAGCCTGCCGGCTCTGTCAGGATGCCATCCTCAGAGCTGAAAGTCCGCCATGCCCGCTGCCGCACCCTGCTTTCGCAAAGGCACCCGGAGGCAGGCGGACTGCTCATCGTCAGCCGTCCAACCATCTACTACCTCACAGGCACGCTTGGCTCAGGCCTCTTCTGGCTTCCCCTGGAAGGAGAGCCTGTCCTGCTCCTGCGCAAGGGCTGCGGGCGCGCCCGCCTTGAGTCCCCGCTGTCCAGCATCCTGCCCTTTGTCTCCTACCGTGATGTCCCGGCCCTCCTCAATGAGGCAGGAAGTCCCCTCTCAACAACTGTCGCCGTGGACAAAAACAGCTTCAGTTGGGTTCAGGCCGACATGCTGTCAGCGCGCCTGCCAGGCATCAGCTTCGTGGGCGGAGATGACGTGCTTTCCAGGTGCATGGCCGTCAAAAGCCCCTGGGAGCAGGAAAGGATGGCAGAGTGCGGCAGAGTGCATGCAGCGCTCCTTGACGACTTCCTGCCGTCCGTCATGCACCCCGGCATGAGCGAGGCTGAAATAGCATTGCTCTTTGCCAGTGAAAGCCTGCGCCTTGGCACCCACGGCTTATGCCACATGCATGCCCACGGCGAGGAGATGTTCTTTGGCTACGTGTCCTGCGGGACCAGCAGCCTCTATCCCACCGCCTACAACGGTCCCCTGGGCTGCCAGGGAATACATCCGGCAACGCCCTTCCTTGGGTCAAACGATGTCGTCTGGCAGAAGAACCAGCTCTGCTCAACGGACATGGGCTGCCAGAAGGACGGCTACCACACCGACCGCACCCAGTGCTACTGGTCTGGTCCGTCTTCCACCATCCCCAAAGAGCTTGCCTGCGCCCATGAGGCGTGCGTGCAGATACTTGAGAACGCCCTGGCAAAGCTTGTGCCTGGGACGCTGCCCTCCGCCTTGTGGCAGGAAGCGCAGGAAACAGCCGTCAGGCTTGGACTCAGGGACGGCTTTATGGGACTTGGAAGAGATCAGGTGCCCTTCCTGGGCCACGGCATAGGCATCTGCCTGGATGAATGGCCTGCCATAGCCAAATCCTTCAACGAGCCTCTTGAAGCCGGCATGACCATTGCCCTGGAGCCCAAAATCTCCGTGCCCGGGCTGGGCATGACAGGCGTTGAGCACACCTATCTTGTCACTGACGCTGGCCCCAAGTCCCTGACAGGCGGCCAGATGGATCTGATCTGCCTTGGCTAGCCGTGCAGCACCTTGATTTCACGGCATAATTCACTGGTCTTGGATGATCTTCATTTTGCAGCTCACTGCCTTTTCAGCGCCGCGACAACGTTCAGCCCAGATGAGCAGTGAGCATGAATTTGCCGGCTCCTGCGATTCCAAGACCTATGGCCGCAATGCGGCTGCCTCTAGGCGCTCAAAGTACGCACACAAATGTCAAAGGGGATCTTCCGATCTTAAGGAAGGTCCCCTTTCTGCATCGCATCAAACTGCGGAATTTGTCCGGAACCTTATGCCGGATCCTCTGCCTGCCCGCCTTCCCTGCTGCCGGGGGCGGACGATGTCATTGTCGTGAATGAGACAGACGCCAAGCGCGGCGGCAGCGGTGCTGCTCCAGGGAATCTCCTTTATTCAGCCCTTTTGGCCCTGCGGTTCATCCTCTCGTTCATGCCGACAAGAAGCAGAAGGAAGCAGAGCAGGAACCACGGCAGAAGGCTGATTGAAATGTGGTTGGCAAGCACGCCGAAAAGCGGCGGCATCAAGAGAACGCCAAGGTGTGCCGCCGCCATCTGCAGGCCGATGACAGCCTGTGACCGCTGCACTCCAAAAAGTGCCGGCGTAGCGTGCATAAGGCAGGGATAGACCGGTGCACAGCCAAGCCCTATCAAGACAAAGCCTGCCACTGTCAGGGTGCGCCCCATAGGAAGCAGCAGGATGAGGACGCCCAGAAACAAGACAACCAGCCCCATGCGTATCATCTGCCTGTCGTTCAGGCGGATGGCGATGAAGCCGTTGATGCCGCGCCCGATGGTGATGCCAAGGCAGAACATGCCGGCAAGCGTGGTTGCCGTCTCAACGGCTATGCCTTCCTCAAGATGCAGGTAGCTGCTTGCCCAGAGCATGGCGGAGTTTTCCACAGTGCAGTAGCAGAAAAAGCAGGCCATGATTTCCAGCACGCCCGGAAGGCGGACGACCTCCCTAAGGGAAAGCGGCTTGGGTGCCGCCTCATCGTCCCCCTCATGCTTCTGCGCTTCCGATCTTTTCTGCCACAAGGGCAGTGAGGCAACCAGGACAGCAGTCAGCCCTATCTGCATAAGGGAGATGTACCAGTAGCCAGTGTTCCAGGAATGCCCGCCGGACAGGGCCATGCCCATGACCGCAGGGCCGGTGGTGACGCCTATGCCCCACATGCAGTGCAGCCAGCTCATATGCTTGCTGGCATAGTGCAGCGCCACGTAGTTGTTGAGGGCGGCATCCACGCCGCCTGCGCCAAGGCCGTAGGGCAGCGCCAGAAGACAGAGGCCGGCAAAGCTGCGGCTTTGTGAAAAGCCGTACAGCGCCGCAGCCGTCAGCGCCACGCTGGCTGCCGTCACCAGCCCCGTCCCCAAAGCTCTGGTCAGCCTGTCGCTCAAAAGGCTTGAGGAGACGGTGCCGCAGGCTATGATCATGGAAATGATGCCGGCGCCGGAGATGGGGACGTCCAGCTCCTGGTAGATGGCGGGCCAGGCGGCGCCCAAAAGGGCGTCGGGCAGCCCCAGGCTGATAAAGGCAAGATAGATGACTGCCAGCAGAAGTCCGGTCATATGAACACCTCTTCACCCTTCAATGGCACCGGCATGCTTTGCGCTCTGCCCATGCCGGACATAAGACCATCATAAGGGAAGGAAGCTGATATCAAAGGGCTGTGCAGAGGGCAAGCAAGGGCGCTGCAGACAGCAGGCGGAAGCACTACGGCAGGAATGGCTGCGGCACACACGATGCGGGTGCGCCCCTGCCCGGGCGCAGCAGGTGCCTCCTGCCGGCAGGGGGAACCCCAGGCAGAAAAATTTCAAAAAAAATGTGCCTGCCCACTTTACATATTCTAGTACGGACCTATTTTAATCTCATCAAAAGATGAACGGCATGAATGACAGACAATGTACAGCATTTCTGCAATGACAGTCATCATGCAGTTCCACAAATTACATAAATAGTATGCAATCAATAGGAGGCCAGTCATGCCTTACTTTATCCCTTCCAAGAATATGTACGACAACTACCATGGTGTTTCCCGCCTGCACGATGACATAGACCGCCTGTTCGGCGGTGCGATGTTCCCCAGCTACTGGTCGCAAGCCCAGCAGGCAGAGCCGGTCGCCCCCTCTGCCGACTTCAGGCCGCAGCTGGACGTCTTAAGCAACGAGACGTCCTACATCATGCGCATTGAGCTGGCCGGCGTAGGTCCCGAGGACATCAACATCAAGGTGGCTGACAACGTGCTGACCGTCTCCGGCGAGAAGAAGCAGGAAGACGCAACAGACTGCGAGACCCACGTCCAGGAACGCAGCTTCGGCACCTTCTCCCGCGCCCTCACCCTGCCTGAGGATGCAGACATGGGCAAAATCTGCGCCTTCTCCAAGGACGGCATCCTGAGCGTGGAAATCCCCCGCAAAAAACCCGAGGAAGCCAAGGTTCGCACCATTGAAGTGCAGAAAGGCTAACTCAAGGCAGCAAAGCCGGCATCACGGCTTCATCAAGAAATCAATCACGCATCCATCACTTCCTTAAAGGGGAAGGGGCAATCCCCCCTTCCCCGCCTAAAAAAAGCGGCATGCTGCAAGGTCAGTCCTGCAGTCTGCCGGGCAAAATGCGAATGCCTCTTCTTCCCTTCAGTACAGGGGAAGGGGGCAGCCCAAAACAAAACAGCAAAAAAAAGGGAAAATCTGGAGACAACAGATATCCAAGATACATCTATCAAGGAAAGACACCCCAGGTCATACCTTCAAGAGCTTTCACCAGCATGGTGAATTAAGTTGGAGGATCTTACTATGTCCAGTCTTATGAGAACCAATCCTGCATCCGGCGACATGGCCGTCTCCCGCCTGCACAACGACATCGACCGCCTGTTCGGCGGCTTCTTCCGCGCCCCGCTTCTCTCCACCTTCTTTGACACCCCGCAGGGCAGCCTTGCCCCCCAGGTTGACATCAAGAGCGACGACAAGGGCTACCACCTCTCCGTCGAGCTTCCCGGCGTGGCTCCCGAGGACGTCAAGGTCGAGCTGAAGGACAACATGCTCGTCCTGTCCGGCGAAAAGAAGGAAGAGACCTGCGACAAGGACAGCAAGGTCGTTTCCGAACGCCGCTACGGCTCCTTCATGCGCAGCTTCAGCCTGCCTGAGGATGCCGATGCCGAGAAGATCACAGCCACTGCCCAGAACGGCATCCTCTCCCTGGAGCTTCCCCGCAAGGAATGCCCGGTCGAGAAGACAAGAACCATTGAAATTCAGAAAGCCTAACAAATAATTCCCTCCAGCGTCCCTCCCCTCCCTTAAGTCAAGGGGCGGGAGGGACGCCTTGAGAACAGCCAGGCACCAGTGCAAGGCAGGAGACATTCTGTTTCCTGCCTTTTTTTGTGCCCAAAAGCAGGGCTGAAAAGCCTGGCAGCCCTGGCGCCTGCCAGGCCAAGTGGCTTCTTGCTCCTGCTGATCAGGGCTTGAAAAGCGCTCGTACATAGGTGAGAATATTCTTTTCACTGTCCAGTCCTGCGGAGCCACCATGTCAGATTTTGTCCACCTTCACTGCCATACTGAATACAGCCTCCTGGACGGCGCCATCCGCCTGGGAGACCTCTGTGCCAGAGCAAAAGACTACGGGATGACGGCCTGCGCCATCACCGACCACGGCAACATGTTCGGTGCAGCCCAGTTCCAGAAGACCTGCGCCGAGTACGGCATCAAGCCCATCTTCGGCTGCGAGGTCTATGTCTGCTCCGACCGCTTCGACACCAGCAGTGAAATGGCCAGGCGCCGCTACCACCTCATCCTCCTGGCCCGCAATGCCGAGGGCTACCACAACCTGGTCAGGATCGTGTCCGCCGGCTGGCAGGAAGGCTTCTTCTACAAGCCGCGCGTGGACTGGGACGTGCTGCGCTCCCATGCCAAGGGCATCACCTGCCTTTCAGCCTGCCTGCAGGGCGAGGTGCCCCAGGCCATCCTGTCAGGGCACATGGATGAAGCCAGGGCGCTCATCAGCAGCTACAGCAAGGTCTTTGAGGGCTACTACTACCTGGAGCTGCAGCACAACGGGCTCGAGGAGCAGCGCATCGTCAACGACAAGCTGCTGGAGCTGGCTGAAACCGAGGGCATACCAGTCGTTGCCACCAACGACTGCCACTACCTCAATGCCGACGACGTGGAGGCGCACGACGTTCTGCTCTGCATAGGCACAGGCTCCACCCTGGCCGACACCAAGCGCTTCAAGTTCCAGACAGACGAGCTCTACTACAAGTCGCCCGAGCAGATGGCAAAGGAGTTTGCCTTTGCGCCCGAGGCCTTGGAAAACACCGTGCGCATTGCCGAGGAATGCAACTTCTCCATGACCTTCGGCAAGCACTTCTTCCCGCAGTACGCCCTGCCCGCAGGCGCCAGCATCGAGTCCGAGTTCTGCCGCCTGGCAGAGGAAGGGCTTGAGCGCCGCTTCCGCGAGCATCCGGCTCCTGAGACCATAGACAAGGACGTCTACCGCAAGCGCCTCAAGTACGAGATTGAAGTCATCCTCAGCATGGGCTTCCCCGACTACTTCCTCATCGTGCAGGAGTTCATCAACTGGGCAAAGAACAACGGCGTCCCCACAGGCCCCGGGCGCGGCTCTGCCGCAGGCTCCCTTGTGGCCTGGTCCATGCGCATCACCAACCTGGACCCCCTTCCCTACAACCTGCTCTTCGAGCGCTTTTTGAACAACGAGCGCGTCTCCCTGCCCGATATCGACGTCGACTTCTGCGAGCGCCGCCGCTACCGGGTCATCCGCCACATGGCGGACATCTACGGCGAGGAGTCGGTGTCGCAGATAGCAGCCTACAGCAAGCTCAAGGCCAGGGCCGTCCTGCAGGACGTCGGCCGCGTGCTGGGCATGCCCTTCCAGGAGCGCAACGTCATCGTCAAGTACGTCCCGGCAGCCGATCCCAAAATCCATATCAAGGACGTTCTGGCCAATGAGCCTGAGCTCAAGCAGCGCTACGACACGGACGAGCAGATCCGCCGCCTCATCGACATTTCCCAGAAGCTGGAGGGCCTGACCAGGCAGGTCAGCATGCATGCTGCAGGCCTCGTCGTCTCCGAAATGCCCATGACCGAGTACCTGCCACTCTTCAAGGGCAAGCACGGCGAGCAGGTCACCCAGTTTGACGGACCCATGGTGGAGCAGACCGGCCTTGTCAAATTCGACTTTTTGGGCCTCAAGACCATGACGCTCATCCAGGACGCCCTGGACAACATCAGAAACAACGGACGCCCCGTCCCCAATCTGGACACGCTGCCCTTCACCGACGAAGCCACCTACGAGATGTACTCCAACGGCGACACGGACGGCATCTTCCAGGTGGAATCCTCAGGCATGCGCCAGTACCTGCGCATGCTCAGGCCCTCCTGCTTTGAGGACATCATCGCCATGCTGGCCCTCTACCGCCCCGGCCCCCTGGGCTCCGGCATGGTCGACGAGTTCATCAAGCGCAAGCACGGCGAGGTCAAGGTCGTCTACCCGCACCCCTCCCTGGAAGCCTGCCTGAAGGACACCTACGGCGTCATCGTCTACCAGGAGCAGGTCATGCAGATCGCCCAGATCATCGCCAACTACACGCTGGGCGGTGCTGACCTTCTGCGCCGCGCCATGGGCAAAAAGAAGGCCGAGGCCATGGCGCAGCAGAGGGCGACCTTTGTCAGCGGCGCTGCCAAAAACAACATTCCCGAGGAAAAGGCCAACGAAATCTTCGACCTGATGGAGAAGTTTGCGGCCTACGGCTTCAACAAGTCCCACTCCGCAGCCTACGCCGTCATCTCCTACTACACTGCCTACCTCAAGGCGCACTACACCAGCGAGTTCATGGCGGCCCTGCTCACCAGCGAAATCAACAACCGCGACAAGCTTCTGAAGTACATCTCCTGCTGCAAGGACAGGAACATCGAGGTCTGCCCGCCCTCCGTCAACTTCCCTGCCAGGGCCTTCTCCGTGCACGACAACAAGATCATCTTCGGCCTTGGCGGCATCAAGAGCGTGGGCGAGGAAGCCATCATGGAAATAGCCTCGGCCAGAAAGGACGGCCCCTTTGTCTCCTTCCTTGACCTGTGCGAGCGCGTCAACCTGCGCAAGGTCACCAAGAGGGTGCTGGAAGCGTTGATCAAGGGCGGTGCGCTGGACTGCACAGGCGCCACCAGGAATGCCATGCTGGCCTGCCTTGACGCCGTGCTGCTCAAGGCGCAGAAGAAGCAGAAAAGCAACAGCAGCAGCCAGGGCATGTCCCTCTTCTCCTTCATCCCTGAGACGCAGAAGCCTGCAGAAAAGCTGCCAGGCGTCGGCATCACGGGCGAGCAGGCAAGCCTGCCCGAATTTTCTGAGGAAGACATCCTGCGCTATGAAAAGGAGACCTTGGGCTTCTACCTAACCTCACACCCCCTGCAGAAGTATGTCAGGGAAGCCAGGCGCATAGGCTGCATCACCCTGGAAAGCGCCCTTGAAAAGGGGCCTGGCAGCGAGGTTGCAGCAGCGGTCCTTGTGACAAGCGTGCGCGAGGTCGTCACCAAGGCCAAGCAGCAGCGCATGGCCTTTGTCCAGGTCGAGGATTTGACAGGGCACGGCGAGGTCACCATCTTCCCCAAGTCCTACACCCCTGAGCTGCAGGCGCTGCTCCACTCCGACGCCCCGCTGTGGCTGAAAGGGCACACGGACAACAATCAGGACGAAGCTTCAGACGATGAGGAGGGACAGGCCAGGGAGCTCAAGATGATAGCCGATGATCTGCGCCCCCTTGACGAGGTCTGCAGGGAGGACACCACGCACCCTCTGCATTTCTGGCTGCCCAAAAACCGCCTGGGCAAAGACGACATGCTCTCCCTGCGCCAGATCCTGGAGCAGCACCCGGGGCCTGTGCAGGTTATAGCCGACGTCGAGCTTGATCCCGGCATGCTCTACCTGGTTGCCATGGGGCCTGACTTCAACGTGGAGCCGACGCCTGAGCTGCACAAGCAGCTGAATGACTGGCTCAGCGCCGAGGTGTCGTAAGGCTGACCGCACTTCTGACTGTTCTTCCGCCCGTCAGCCAAAGAAGGAGCTGCGCTGGAAGGATGACGTCTTTCTTTACAGCTTCTTTACTGCCGCGCCCTTTGTCAGGCAGTGTTTGCTGAAAAAGGCAAAGCCCCAGTGCAGAACAGTCTCATATCTGTCCAGCAGGGGGGCATCATACGCAGACTTCTTGATTTGCCTCAATGCCGTACCCGCAGCCCTGCCCAGACCTTTTATGCTGGCTGCCCTCTTGATTTCGATGACGGCTGCACAGTTGTTTGCTGTGTCCTCTATAATCAGGTCCGTAAAGCCGTGCCCGCTCTCAGGATTTGATTTGGTAGTGCAGGACTGACAGTAGAAGATGCCTGTTACAACTCCGTGGTAGTAATCCTCCTTATAGGCATCAAAGCAGCTGATCGTCTTAAGGATAATTGCGGAAAGAGCTGCCGTGACAGCCTTCCCGTCACAAGACCAAAAGGCTTTCAGGAAGTCCTCCAGATCCATCTTCCGGACTGTCCGTTTCAGCCACAGCGTGATGTTTTTCGTAAAAACCATCTCAATGCTCTTGTTGGGAATACAGAGGGCAGTCTGGACAGGCTGAACAGCCTGGCCGTCTTCATCTGCCAGCTCCTGCAGGGCATGCTTTCTGTCCCTTGTGAGATAGCCTGTCAGATACAGCATGGTCCAAAGAGCTTCCTCGGAGGAGCCGAGTTCTCCATAGGTTAAGGTGCTGTTAATTTCTGTTGTCAGATACCCTTTTTGGAAAAGGGCGCTTACCTTCTCCCAGACGCTCTGTGTAGCCTGCTCAAAGCATCTTTTCACATCTTCATTGGCACTGGTGTTAAGCCAGTAGGCTTCCGGCTGTGCCGCATTGTCATTCTGAACATCCCTGACATAGTGCAGGACATCCCAGGGGCAGTACATTTCCTGTGCAGCCCCAAAGCAGTAGCCGTCATACCACTCTTTTATAAGTTCCTTTTTCTGGCTTAAGCCGGCATCAGCCAGGACTTTTTCAACATCCTCATTCGTAAAGCCGATTTTATCAGCGAAAACGTTCTTTGTGATATCATAACAGTCAATATTGTTCAGGCCAGAGAACGAACTTTCTTTGGCTATACGCAGACAGCCTGTCATGATGGAAAATTTAAGACATTTGTTCCCCTTGCAGGCATTCCCAATAAAGCACCGCATAAAAGACAGCATCTCTTCATAGTAGCCATATTTTTGTGCAGTTAGTATAGGTACATCATATTCATCAATCAGAATAATCGTCTCTTTTTTATGAACAAGAGATAGTGACAGCGTAAGTAATTGTAATGAAGATTGAAGAAGTTCTTCATTACTTGTTACTATTTTCAATTTTCTAAGTTCTTTTTTTTGGTCACTGTCAATATCTTTACTTGAAAACAGTTCCATATGCTGCATAACAGCAAATGATACAGCACGAGCTATCTGCTTTATTGCTTCTTTAAAAGAATGAGCTTCTACTCTTTTCAAATCTAATAAAAGAACAGGATATCTATTCATCCATTCTTCACAAATATTTTTATTTTTAGAAATTTTTAAATCTAAAAAAAGTTCTTTACTGTCATACGTTATTTCAAAAAAATCACTAAGCATGCTCAACGTCATGCTCTTTCCAAAACGTCTTGGACGCGTAATAAGAGTAGCCTTCTGCGGTACGTTTTCTATAAATTCTTCAACAAAATCAGTTTTATCAACGTAATACAGATTGTTCTCTCTTAACTCCCTAAAAGAGGAACTGCCTGTATCAATTCTAAGCTTTGACATCGCTGAATCCTTTGCATTCAATATACGCAAATAAAATACTCTTCTCTTTCTCGGCAAAACGTCTTCTGCCTCAATGTGCTGCCTTAAGGAACCAGCTTCTTAAGACTCTCAATGCTCCTCTGAAAAACTGGTGATAACGTTGTGTTTTTGCACTGGCACACCTCCTTATTCTGCCTCAAAAATCATACAAAGCTTAAGACAAAATGGTCAAGATGCCCAGATGCCCCTTCCTGCGGCATCCGCCCTGCAGCTTCCCCTCTGATTGAAAAAGCACAGTCCTTGACGTACATAGGGAAAGGTCTTCACGCCCGTTCGGATGCCGGTTGCACCAGGAACCGCCAAGGACAGCAGCTATGTACTCCGCTTCTGTACAGACAATTTTGACGACATCGTCTGCAAGACGCATTCGCCAGCCGCATTGCCAGCCGCACCGGCATAAAGCAGGCAGGTTCACCCCCTTGTCAAAAGGTTTTCCCTTCCTTCTGGCAGTCCTGCTCCTCTTCTTCTGCCAGCCCGGCACCTGCTTCAGCCACAGGGTCACCCTGCTCATCCCCAGCAAGACGAGCATAGAGCAGGAAGCGCTCCCTGTCGTGGACAGCAGGGAAAAGCAGCCTGCCGCAAAGGACGAGGCAAAGCCTGCCGCAGCCGAGCAGGACAAGGCGGCAGGCAAAGGAAAAAAGAAGGCGGCCAAAAAGAAGGACGAGGCAGAGGGCTCCCAGTCCCAGCCCACAAGCAACCCTGTGCAGCTGACAGAGCAGGTCAACGCCAGCATCCTGGCCTCCGTGGCGCCCCAGGTCATCAAGGAGGAAGCCGATCTGCTTATGTCCGGCATGGATCCTGTCCGCTACCAGGGCATAAGCATGGATCCCCCGCGGCTCTTCACCATCTACCGCTTTGACAAAAGCATGGAAAACCCGGACGAGCCGGCCAGCCGCGAAGACAGGCTGGGCGACCTGGAAGAGATACGCTATCTGGACCAGAAGGCCATGGGCGCCAACGTCGGCTTCATGCGCCCCGGACTCCATCAGTTCACCATAGAGACGCAGCCCTGGTGGGAGCAGACGGAATCCGGCTACGCCCAGCACATCGTCAAGGTCATGCTCCCTGTCTACGGGCAGGACTGGGGCTGGCATCTGCCGCTCAATCTGCAGTTTGAAATCGTGCCGAACATCCGCCCCTTCGGACTGTCTGCCCCTGCCCTCTTTAGCGGACGCGTCCTGGCAGGCGGCAAGCCCTGCGCCGACGCCGCAGTCAGCGTCGTGCGCATCAATACAGAAAAGCAGCCGGTCCCGACCAAATGGCATGAATCCGCCGCCCTGCGCACGGATGCCAACGGGACCTTTTCCGTCATTCTGAACAAGCCCGGCTGGTGGTGCTGCATGGCAACGCGCCAGGGCGCACCGCTGAAAGGACCGGACGGCCAGTCGGCCCCCCTGGCCTTAAGCACCCTCTTCTGGCTGTATGTGGATGCCGCCCGCTAGATTTCAGCTGTTCTGCAGCAGCTGCCAGGCGCAGGCGCAGGCTCCTCTGAGCCCGAAGTTTTCATTCCGGAAAAGATAGATTGGTATAGCTTCAAGCAGGCCGGCATGCCTGCCGCGGACAAATTCCTTCCTGAACGACTGCGAGGCGGCGACAGCCCTGTTCTGCACGGCTATGCCGCCGGCTATCCAGAGGCCGCCCGTGCACATGGTGCTCAAAGCCCAGTTGCGGGCAAAGCGCCCCATAAACCTGGCATAGAGGCGCCCCACGGTGTTCTGGTCCGGGTCCTGGGAAAGATAGCGCTTCCCGCACTCCCTGCCGGACAGAGACTGCCCGCTGGCTGCCAGCACAAGGCTCTTCAGCCCCCTGCCGGAGAGGACGTCCTCCATGGAGACATAGTCTGAAGCAGCGTCCTCCACGCCCCCGTTCTGTTCTTTTTGGCGGCGGATGAAGTCGGCAAAGGCGCGCTCCTCAGCTCCTTCAAAGGAGCAGGAGACATGCCCGCCTTCGCTCAGCAGTATGCTGCCGTTCCCGCCATTCAGTCCGGCGTCCTGCATGACAGCGGCGCAGCCAAGCCCTGTCCCAGCCCCAAAGACGGCCCTGCTGCCGGACAGAGGCTCATTGCCCCACAGCTGCTCCACATTCTCTTTTGACCTGTCCTCTGCAGCATAGCAGACGGCGGCATAGTCGTTGATGAGGCGCACCGGCATGCCAAAGAGCTGCTGCATCCGCCCGGCATCAAGCACAAGCCCGGCATTGGTCAGGGAAGCTTTGCCGCCAACCACCGGGGCGGCAACGGCTGCTGCGCAGGCAGAGCACTTTGCTGCAGCCTCCCCCAGGCGCTCCCCGGCAGCCTGCTGCAGCTCCTCTGTTGTGTGCACCGCATCTGTCGGCACCTTGTCCAGCGCCTCTATTGCCGCCTGCCCGTCCTTTCCCACGGAATAGACAGCCATGCGGCAGTTTGTGCCGCCAATGTCAAACGCCAGACAGGACAACATAGCAACCACCTTTACCCTACAGCCCGGGACGGCACAGCCTCTTTTGCCGCCCGCCAGGAGGACCAGACATGCTGACAGAACAGGACCTTGATGAATTTGCCCGCTACATGGAGTCAGGCGAGATGGAGCAGGACTTCAAAGACGGCTGCGAGCACGACCGCCTCTACCTGCTCAACCTCCTGGAAAAGTTCATGGATGTTGCAGACTTGGCTGATGCAGCGGCAACAAAGCTCATTTTCAGGGGCTCTTTGGGCGCCATGCTGGCGCACACCGAAAAAGCCCCCAAAGAGGACCAGTAATTCCAGCCCCTTGAGCCCTGCCCTTTAGAAGCGCCAGTCCCTCTCGAAGTTTTCCATGGCGTCCCCAAGCCAGGCATCGGACATGTAATGCCAGCGGACGCTGCCCATGGAGCCCTGCTGCAGATCGGCTGCATTTTCAGGTGCTGCCACACTGAAGGCCTTTGCAGCCCGCTCTTCAAAACCTTTAAGCCAGTCCGTCATGCCGTAGGGTATGGGGGAGAGGGCTGTCAGCTCGGCCGGAGCCTTTTCGCGGTACTCCAGGCTGATTTTGTCCTGCCTGAAATTCATGGGGGCGGCAAAGTGGCGCGCGACCCAGAAGCTCTGCGGCGCTTCCCCGTCTTTTCCGGCACTGCCTTCCGCTGCTTCCCCGACAACGCCGGCAAAGGGATCCTTGCTGCAGGGCACAAGATAGGTAAAGGCTGTCATAATCATGCCGCCTATGTTCGCCTCGGCCTCATGGATGGCGCCTGTCCTGGGATAGACCGTCGACCAGATCCAGCGCTTGTGCTCAGGCAGCCTGGCATGCGCCGCTATGGCCATGGGGCCGTCTGCTCCTGCGGCATACACTGCCGTCTGCACCTTGACCGGAATGCCCGTCATCTGGGGCCTGTACAAGGTCCCCGTCCCGCGGGCAAAGGAATGAAGCGGCAGCGAGGCCGCCCTGATGCTGATGGCAGGGCGCACCCTTGAGACATAGTCCTGTCCGCTCATTCCCTGTTCTGCGCCGCCGTGATGACAGGCGCACAGCAAAAACGACAGACAAAGCGACAATGGCAGCACTGCCAGGCTGCTGATTTTCAGACCATTCATTTTCTGCCTCCCCTAAGCTCCTGCAAGCCGGCCTTTCTTCCCGCATCCCGCCTAAAAGTCGACAAAGACGCCCACATTGGCGCTTCTGGACGCAGCCTTCGACTCGGCATTCATCACAGGATGCACATTGGACTTGGATCGCTTGCTCTTCTTTGCCCCGCATCCTGCCAAAGAGAAGACAAGGCACACCATAACCAGGCAGAGAAGAAGGCTGCCCAGTTTTTTTGCAGCACAAGACTTGTTCATTGTTGATTCCTTATTGATTCCCTTCGGATTCCCTGCGGATTCCTCAGCCTGGCGCCTGCTGGCCCTCCGCCCTTGCCGCCCGCTTCAGCTTCTCAATCAGGGTTGTCCTTTTGAGGCCCAGGCGGATGGCGGCCTTGGCATGGGATCCCTGCTCCTGCATCATGGCTTCCTTCATAAGGCTAAGCTCTATGGCCTCCAGAAATTCCCGAAGCCCCAGCCCGGTCTTCTCAAATTCCTGCAGGGACGGCTGAACGCAGCCCTCTTTGCAGACCACAGGCTGGATTGGCGCGCCCTGAGGCTGCACGCCCTGCTCCAGGATGCCAGGCGCCCCTGCGCAGGAAGAGTCTGCCGCAGCAGGAGCCTGCTCCGCCAGGGCGCCTACGCTGCGCAGCACCTTGTCAGGCAGATCCTCAGCCCGAAGCTCGTCGCCTTCCACAAGCACTGCCATGCGTTCCATGTAGTTCTGCAGCTCGCGTACATTGCCGGGCCAGGCGTACTTTTTGAAGATGCTGCAGACTTCGTCGGAGAAGGCAATCTCCGGCCTGCTGTCCCTCTGGCAGAACTTGTGCATAAAAAAGCGGGCAAGATCCATGACGTCGTCGCCGCGCTCCCTCAAGGGCGGAAGATGCACAGGGATGACCTGCAGCCTGTAGAAAAGATCCTCCCGGAACTTTCCTTCGGCCACCATCTTTTCCAGGTCGCGGTTGGTGGCGGCCACGACGCGCACGTCGACGGAAACGGGCTTCCTGCTGCCCACAGGCTCAATCTCATGCTCCTGCAGAACGCGCAGGATCTTCGCCTGCAAAGACAGCTCAAGCTCGCCTATTTCATCCAGGAAGATGGTGCCGTGGTCAGCAGTCTGGAAGCGTCCCTGGTGGGATGAGACGGCGCCGGTGAAGGCCCCCTTCTCATGGCCGAACAATTCCGACTCCAGAAGGTCCCTGGGGATGGCGCCGCAGTTGACGGGCACAAAGGGCTTGTTCCTCCGCCTGCTCTGCGCATGCAGATAGTGGACGACCAGCTCCTTGCCTGTGCCCGACTCCCCGGTCACAAGAACCGTACTCTCTGTCGGAGCCACGCGCTGCAGAGTGCGGAAGACCGCCTTGAGCCCTCTGTCCTGTCCTATAATGGTGTCTGATTCCTCATGCACGGGATAGTTCCGCCTCCCCAAAAAAGCATCTGGAAAAGATATCCGCAAAAAGGCTGCCCTCAAGGGGGCCCCTGGGCATTGCACCAGGGCTCAGTCCTGCCGTATATCTTACGCGCTAAAAGAACACCATTTTTTCAAGACTGGCAAGCCTTGCACCACGCTTTTCCCACACCGGACTGCACGAAATGTCTTCTTTCCACCTGCCAACCCTGCCGCCGCTTCCCATAGACTCCCTCAAGGCCGACTGCACTCGGGCCTTTGCTCTTCCCTGCTTTCTTGTGCAGGCCTCCCCTGGCACAGGCAAAAGCAGCCGCATCCCGCTCTGGGCGCTTGCGCACTTTGAAAAGCGCATCCTGCTCCTTGAGCCGCGCAGGGTGGCGGCACGCATGCTGGCTGAATACCTGGCCTCCCTCCTGCACACGAAGGTCGGCGGTCTTGTCGGCCTCATTATGCGCCGGGAGACAAAGCTCTCCTCAGCCTCCAGGCTCATCGTGGTCACAGAGGGCGTGCTCACCCGCATGATCTGCGACGATCCGGCCCTTGAAGACGTCTCCTGCATCCTTTTTGATGAATTTCATGAGCGCCACCTGGCCTCCGACACAGGGCTTGCCCTCTCCCTGCGCGCACAGTCGCTGCTGCGATCCGATCTCGTCCTCGGCATTTTGTCGGCAACGCTTGAGACAGAGGCGCTGGCTGCAAAATTGCAGGCACCCGTCATCAGCAGGGACCTGAAATCGTTCCCTGTCGAAACCTTCTACCTGCCGCCAAAGGATGCCCCGAGGACTGCCGATGCCGTGCGCTGCATGCCGCGCCACATGGCGCAGGTCACAGCCGGCATCCTAAAAAAGGAGGGCGGAAGCCTGCTGGCCTTCCTGCCGGGACAGGGTGAAATTGCCAGGACTGCAGAGGAGCTTGCGCCCCTCCTTCCCCCGGACTGCGATCTCTTTCCCCTGTACGGGCGCCTGCCCAAGCAAAAGCAGCTGGAAGCCCTGGCGCCCTCGCCTGCAGGCAGACGCAAAGTAGTCCTTGCAACCGATGTGGCGGAGACTTCCCTAACTATTGAAGGCGTGCGCATCGTGGTTGACAGCGGCCTGCAGAAAAGAATGCACTACGACCCAAGGCGCCAGTCCTCACGCTTAGTAACTGGCCTCATCCCCCTTTCCTCGGCTGAGCAGCGCAGGGGCAGAGCCGGACGCACGGAGCCCGGCATCTGCCTTAGATTGTGGTCAAAGGCAAAGGAAGCCGAAATGCTCCCCCACGCCCTGCCGGAAATCTGCGAGGCCGAGCTGAGCCCGCTGGTGCTCGACCTGGCGCTCTGGGGCGAAAAGGCAAAGGATCTGCCCTTTGTCACCCAGCCGCCCGAGGGCAGCCTGGCAGCCTCCGCCAAAACACTCATAAGCCTTGGCGCCCTCGATGAGCAGGGCAGCATCACCAGCCTTGGCAGGCAGATGGCGGCCATGGGGCTTTCCCCCAGGACTGCGGCAGTCCTCCTTGCGGCAGACGACGCCAACCTCCACCTGGCAGCCCTGCTCTGCGCCTTTCTGGAAGAGCCCTTTTCTTTGGGCGGCAGCAAAGACCTTGCCTGCGTGCTGGAAAGCCTGGCAAAAAACGCCGACAAAAGACAGCTCTGCGCCCTCTTGTCCCAGGCGGAGTACCTCCTGGCAAGATGCCGCAAAATGCGCAGCCAGACAGACAAGGCGCAGACAGAAAAGACGCAGCAGGAGCCGCAGACTCTGCGCTCCTCCCTGCTGCAGAACCTGGATCCAGCCCTCTGCGGACGCCTGCTTCTGCCAGGCTATGCCGACAGGCTTGTCTGCTGCACAGGCTCTGCCCCGGACGGCGTCCATGCTGCCGGCATACTGCGCCAGGGAACAGGCATCCTGCTGCCCAAGGGGACGCCCCGCTTTGTGCTGGCCCTTGAAAGCATCCTGGCCGACACAGGGCGCATGCAGGGAAGCGCCGTGCAAAAGCAGGCATCGGCTGCCCTCTCCCTTGGCTGCCCCGTTGAAGAAGACGACGTCCTCTCCTGCCTTTCCCCGCACATAACAAAAGTGCGCAGCGTTGAAATGCAGGAGTCGGGACAGGCTGCAGTCTGCATCAGGACCACGCTGGATGCCTTTGTGCTGAAGGAGGAGCGGGTGCAGCCTGCTGCAGAGGATGCTGATCATGTCCAGTCGGCTCTCTGTGCGTACATTGTAAAAAAGGAGCTCTCCTGCCTGCCCTTCTCCCAAAGCCTCAAGTCCTGGCTTGCCAGGGTCTCCTTCCTGGCAGGGACTATCGGCTCCCCCTGGCCCATGCTGGACAAAAAGCATCTTCTGGAGGCCTGGGAGGACTGGCTGCCGGATCTTGCCGCAGGATGCCCTGCTGTCAGCGGCATCACAGCCGACAGCGTCTCCTGCGCCCTGCACAATCTGCTGCCCTGGCAGTGCCAGGGAAAGCTCGATGAGCTGGCTCCGGCCTTCTGGACAGCCCCAAGCGGCAGGAAGCTGCCGGTGCACTATGAAGAGGCCGCGCCCTTTGCAGAGCTCAAGCTCCAGGAATGCTTCGGGCTGAAAGAAACGCCGCTTCTTGCAGGCTCCATCCCCCTGGCGCTGCATCTCCTCTCCCCCTCGGGGGCGGTCCTGGCAAGCTCTGCTGACCTCGCCTACTTCTGGCAGCACGTCTACCCCTCGGTCCGATCAGAAATGCGGGGGCGCTACCCGCGCCATCCCTGGCCTGAGGATCCTTTGAAGGCGCTGCCCACAGCCCTGACCAACAGGGCGTTGCGCACCAAAGGTCTTCTCTAGGGGGCTGCTCCAAGGAGACAGCGCCGGACGCTGCAAATCCCTGCACCGGTCCTCTTTTGCGAACTTGAAGGGATCTGCCCTTTTTCAGCAAGAAAGTGTATGCTGGTTCCTTCCACCAATCCTGCTGCAGGCTTTCTGCAGATCTTTTTTCTGCCGGCAGCAGGGCTGGTGCAGGCTTTTCCCCCTTGGTTTTAAGGCAAGACAAGGCAGTCCCTGACGCCCCCCATGCAGGCTGCCGCCTCTGCCGTACTGCTTTTTTTTCACCATAGGAGAGTCACAATGGTTAAACGCTCCCTGCTTCCTCTTCTGGTCCTCATCGTCAGCCTCTTCTGCTTTTCTGAAGCCTACGCCTTCAAGGCCGACCTGCCCTTCACCCAGGAAAACGTCAGCCTGGAACGAAACGGCGTAAAGCTGCACCTGGAATGCATGACGCAGGCCAATGCCAAGCCTGCCAAGCAGATCCTGCTTGTGCATGGGCTGACCTATTCCTCCCACGAATTTGACGTCGACTACGCCGACTACAGCCTGGCCCGCTACCTTGCCTCCCAGGGCTACGCCGTCTGGCGCCTGGACATCGCCGGCTATGGATCCTCTGCCGAGGTGAAGGACGGCTTTATGCCCAACTCCGACTATGCCGCCGAGGACATTGCCGCAGCCGTCAAGACCATCGTGGAAAAAAGCGGACAGAAGAAGATCGACGTGCTTGGCTGGAGCTGGGGCACCGTGACCAGCAGCCGCTTTGCCGCCAAGCATCCTGAGCACGTGCGCAAGCTCGTCCTCTACGCCCCCATCCTGACCGGCCTTGGCGCCCATGACGTCACAAACGCCTTCAACCACAACACCTGGGAGCATGCAGCAGGCGACTTCCAGACCCTGAAGGACGGCTCCATCGACTACTCCATCTGCGAGCCTGCCGTGGTCGCCACCTTCCAGTCCAACGCCTGGCGCTACGACAAGGAGTCCAGCCCCAACGGCGGCAGAAAGGACCTCCTGGTGGCCGATACGCAGAGCCTCATCCCCTTTGCCTCCCTCAAGGTGCCCACCCTGGTCATCTACGGCGACAAGGATCCCTACATCAACATGAAGGCC